>NZ_JAOQIO010000095.1:0-400081 GCF_025567575.1 Paenibacillus baimaensis
GTTAATGATGCTCTTGCTCTCTTAGCGACGTTTTCTATTCTACAATAATTCCAAAAGAAAAGTCAAGAACTATTTAAAAATAGCTTACAAGAGATAGCGTACACCGAAGCGACCCTTTTGTGATCGGAACACTTCCACCTCCTGCGGACATTCGTAACCATAGATCCACCAGTCCTCTTCCATTCGTTTGGCTAAGCATCCAGCCTGAAATTTACTCTCGTACAGCTTGACCCAATATACCCAGTTCACGATGATCACCCTACCTGTAATAAAATAGCCTACTAGCCTGTAGCATAACCCAAATAAGCCATCCTTATCTCAAAAAAATACGGTATTATGTTCAGACCTATAGCAAAAAGCCCTGATCCCCACTTCAGATAAGTGGTTATCAAGGCTTTTACATCATTATATAAAGATAGATACAGTTCTAAAGTCAGTGCCTATTGCTTGTAAACACCCAGCAGACGCTTTGAAACTCCTGCAGGTGTAGTGAATGCTTCATAGAGACGGATCGTTAATGGACGATCCAATTGCTCCGTTGTTGCATCAAAGATAAGGTTGTTTTCTCCGCTAACCAGACGATTCGTTCCAGTAAAGCTACCTGATACCGTACCGATCAAACGATCTACCGAATCATAAAGCTCGAATTGCAGCTTGGAGAAGCTGGCATCGATCTGAATTTGTTCCTGTCTCGTCAAATCAAGATTAAAGCGGGTTTTGTAGGAATAGCTATTATTGCCTGTACGATTATAAGTCGGTGTAATCGTCCAATAGGTGACTTTGGCATCGAACGGATACACGCTGAATTTCTCTTCTGTTTCTGCCGGCTGAATCTCCATGCTATAAGCAGCGATGTTCGTTTTGTAGGGAGCTGCTTTCACCATATCGTTAATTTTCAATACCAGGTCCTTACCGCTCTCGGACTGTGGCAGTGTGTAAGAATAGCTAACAACTAATCCCGAGTTAGGTAAAATTCTTTGCGTGGATACTGTTTGACGATTGCCGCTGTAAGTATAACCATCCGTGCTGAGAAGCTCGGTTTGGAATACAGGAACTGCCATTGGAACATCGCTTCTGTTTAAAATCCTGAACTTCGATGTGACATTCTTGGAGCCTTCATCCGTGTTGTCATCAATGTGAAACTCAACAACCGACACCTCAAGATTCGGATGAATCAGCTCACTCAAAGCATCGAAAGTCATCGGATTGCCCAATTTGTAGGCAGGATAAGCAACTCTTGCAGCCGTGCTAGGCAGCAAAATATTAAGTCGGCCCACATTATAGGTAACAACGGTTGGAACACCAGTTGCACTAGCCTGTGAGAATTTTTCCGGAGTCAGTACATTGATACTGGAAAGGACGGTATCATTATTCGTAGAAATAGCAAAGTGGATATACTTTTGCTCTCTCGCTTCCAGAATAACCTCCCCTTGCTCAACCTTTTTCCCATAATACGATTGCGCTTGAGAACTATCCGATGCAGCAGTACCTGAAGCCGGTGTAGTAGAAGTTGAGTTATCAGTGGACGACCCTGTCCCTTCAGCACCGCCGGTATTGGTTGTACCCTCAGATGCTGCAGCATCTGCAGTTCCGCTACCGGATGCTGAGGTACCAGCATTCACTGTAACAGGTACCTGTTGGCCCGTAACAGCCGTTGTAGGTCCCGCCGCGTCTTCTACAACCTTTTGCCCCTCAAACACTTTGGACGACGTCTTACCATCGATAATGAAATCAGGAAGGGTCTCGCGCTGATCTGTCGGGTTGGTCACAAGCAGCTGCAGCACTTGAATCGTGCCTTTATCTGTTACTTCTTTGTCGATGCTTACAGGTGTGTACTCAAGTGGTGAAGTCAAAGAAGGAATTTTGAACTTCTCGCCCCATTTCTTCACTGAAGCGGGGTCCGTAATTTTCATATCGCTGCCCTTCCAGGATTGGCCGCTGATAGGAATGGCAAGAATTCGCGTTTCGGTTTTGGGATACACATAATAGTCCACATCTGTCCAATTCGCTTCTGATAGTGTAACCGTATCGGTACGATCAATTACAGCCAAATAGCTTAATTCTGTCGTTGCCTTAGGTTGAATGGAACGTGGATTGGATGCACTTGATTGCAGTATATATTCAACGCCTTCGATTGTTTTCACACGAAGCTCATACTCCGGAACACGCGCAATGGCGGCTCCGGTATTTTTCATGCGTACGACTACTCCCACACGGGTTCCGCCGTCCACACGCTCGTTCAGGACGGTTTTGATATCAACGCTTAAGCTGTTCGTCAGCTGATAGGTAACTGCAGCAGGTGTTCCTGACTGCGTTCCTGCCAATTCAGCGGCCATTGCCGAGTAGCTTGATGTCATAAGAGATGATGTAATAAGGACGGATACCGCTGTTTTTTTCCAATTCATTTTCACTTTTATTTCCTCCAGTTAGCCAGATTATTTCGCTAGTTGTACTTTTTCTTTGTCTTTCAGTTGGTTCTGACCGGAAACGATCAATTGCTCGCCTTCTTTTATACCTGAAATGACTTCCTGAACTGTCTCATTCAGACGCCCCAGCTGTACTTTACGTTTCTCGGCAACATCTCCAACAAGTATAAATACGGAAGTATCTCCGCCTTCGCGAACCACACTTAACGTTGGAACCGTAATAACGATTTCGTCCTTCTCTTCAGTCAGAAGGATCTGCACCTTGTTGCCTGGCTTAAGCTTGGTATCGGCATTCGCGATTTCAAGTTCTAATGGATACGATTTGGACTGTGAGCTCATTACATCGGCTAAGTAGCTGACCTTGCCCTTCAGCTTTTCAGTGGTGCCTGGTACATAAAAGGTCAACTCTGTCTTGCCACGAACCAGCTGCGCAGAAGCCTCCGTTAATTCAGCTTTGATCTTGATCGGATCCAGCTGCTGCACCTGAGCAGCTTTAAAGCCGGCGGTCAAGCTCATTCCCACTTCTATCGGCAGTTCGGTAAGCACACCGCTCACTGGTGCTTTCAGCTCCAGATTGTTCAGCGTGCGATCTGCTTCACGAATGCTCAGATTAGACGATTCTACCTGAGTTTCGAGCTGGGACAAGGAGTTCGTTGTTTCGATAGTGTTTAGCTTGTTCTTCGCACTTTCCAAATCCAGCTTCAGGTTATTTAATTGCGTCTCTGCTTGATCTAACTGAAATTTTGTGAGCAGACCCAGATCATAGTCATTGCGGGCCTTACTGAAATTTTTCTCTGCATCCTTGACGGCTTGCTCGGTTTTCGTAACTGCATTTTGCAAATCGATCTTAGAGTTGACCAGATCTTCCTTCGCTTTTGTCAGCTGCTGACCCGCGCTTTTCACGCCCAGCACGCCCTTTTGCTTTTGCAGCTCAACATCGGTAGGGTCAAGCTTTACAAGAAGCTCGCCCTTTTGAACCATATCGCCGCGTTTTTTATAAATTTCCTGGACGTCACCGCCTACTTTTGTGACGATATCCATTTGTATAGAGGAAACAACGTCTGCTACCTGCTCCAGCGGGGCACCGATCGATTTCTTCTCTACATTGGCTACCTTGACGGTTTTGATGATGGATTCAGCGGCTGCTGGCTGTTGTGGAGGCGCTGCTGGCTTCGTGCAACCCGCCATGATCGCCGTGCTCAAGATAACGACTCCTACTACTTTTGTACTTTTTTTGACGGTATTGATCATTGTAAAGTTCATTGGCCGATTCTCCCTTTCAATATCTCTGTATGGTTAATGTGTTATCGAAGCTGTTTTAACTTGCGTATCGTTGGCATCATGATCTTTCTTCTTGAACCAACGAGCCATTCTGTCATTAAAGCGAGCGAGCATGGCGTATACAATCGGGACAATCAGCAAGGTAAGCAGCGTCGAAGTCGTTAAGCCTCCGATAACTACAACTGCGAGACCCTTGGAAATAATCGTTCCTTTGGAAAGTCCCACTCCGAGCGGCATCAAGGCCAGAATCGTCGCTCCAGCTGTCATGATGATCGGTCTCAGACGTGTCGTACCCGCTTCAACCAGCGAATCGCGAACTGAATGACCACTCTCCCTCAACTGCTGCACTCGATCCACAAGCACGATCGCATTCGTAACCACGACACCGATGAGCATCAGGAAGCCGATCAAGGAAGTAATATTAACAGATTCATGGGTAACAAACAGTCCGAGCAGCCCTCCGATAGCGGCAAGCGGCAACGAAACAAGAATCGCTAGTGGTGCACTCGCATTACCGAATGCCAGCACCATTACCAGGTATACGATAAAGATCGATGCCCCCATGGCGATGAACATTTGCTGGAAACTGGTTTCAATATCGTCAGTTACACCCTTAACTTCGGTTCTAACATCACTTGGAAGCTCTACAGTTTTGAGTGCTTCACTGATTTTGGCACTAATACCGCCTTTATCAGGGCTATCAATTTTGGCATTGACCTTCACGATTTGCTCTTCCTTCTCGCGAGTAATAGCGACCGGAGCATCAATTTGTCGGATCTTGGCAATCTCATTGAGATTAACTGTAACGCCTGTAGTCGTTTTGATTGGGAAGCTTCCTATTTTGTCAACCGAATTTTTGAATGATTTATCCAGCATAATTTTGGTTTTAAAGGTTGTATTGTCAAATTTCAAATCCCCGATCTTCTCTTCAATCAGCCAGCCTCGAACTGTATTCGTAATTTGTGCCGAGGATAAGCCGTACAGACGGGCTTTGTTTTGATCAACGTTGATCTCTACCTCTGTCTTGGATTCACTGAGTGTATCTTTAATTTCTATTAGCTCAGGGAACTCTCTCATTTTGGCTTTAACACTTTCTGATGCTACCTGCAAGCTTTTCAGATCATCTCCTTTAAGTGCATAGGAGAAGTCTGTATCCGATGAAGGAGGTCCGCCAGCAGACAATGCAGAGCCATCCACTTCTGAGCCTTTTGGCAAAGTATACAGAATTTTTTCTTTGAATTCCTTAACAACGTCTTTGGCATTAGATGCCTTCGAAGCGGAAGCAAAGAACGATGAACGATAAGCAATCCGGTCTGTTCCGTTGTTATAGCCGATCAGCGACTCAAAATAATCAAAAGTCGGTTCGCCTTTGGAATCCTTGGATTCACGAACCATGGCTTCAATTTCCTTGACCTTCGCATCCATTGTTTCTATCGTCGTTTCACGCGGCATTTTTATCGAGAATTGCATCAGCTTCTCCGAATCGCTTTCCGGCATGAACGATGTGGATAGATAAGGTACTGTGGAAACAATCGTTACAATGAATAAAATAAAGGCTAGAAGCAATGTTTTCCAACTATTACCTAATGACCAGATCAAAGTTTTTTTGTACAATCTGGAAAATGCACCCAGAGAGTCAGCTTCATCGTGGGTCTTGATTTTACTGTTCATAACCAACAGCTTGGCTAGCATCGGGATGATCGTCAAAGCGACAATCAAGGAGGACATTAGAGCTACAGCCAGTGTAATGGCAAAAGGTCGGAATACTTCACCTAACACCCCGCTTACAAAGGCAATAGGACCAAAAACACCAACTGTAGTGATCGTAGATGAGGTAATTGCCGAGGCAACCTGCGCAGTTGCAATCTTGATAACCGATTCATTGCGCTGCTGCGCTTTCTCCAGTTCACTGTATATATTCTCGATAACCACGATACTATCGTCGACGACCCGGCCGATGGCTATGGCCATGCCTCCAAGTGTCATGATATTCAGGGAAATACCGAGTGGTCCCATGAACAGGAGCGTTACTATGATAGATAACGGAATCGATACAAGTACAATCAGTGTCATACGTACGTTTCTCAAGAAAAGCAAAATCATCAGTGAGGCCAATACAGCACCCAATGCGCCTTCCTGCACCATACCATTGATCGAATGCTTGATATCTACGGCACTGTTATAAATCGTATGGAAAACGATGTTCGGATATTGTGTTTTCCAACCATCCATCAATTTGTCGGCAGCAGCACCAAATTCAACCGCATTGGCGTTTTTGGTTTTGAACAAATTGACACCAATGGCAGGCTGGCCATTCAGACGGGATAAAAAGGTCGCTTCATTAATAGCTTCAATCTTGGCAAGCTCTTTAAGCAGCAGTGTGGTACCGGAGGGGGTCGTGATCTTCATATTCTCCAGATTATAAACACTGTTCAAGTCAGTTTTTACACGAACCATTTGTGTATTTCCGTTAAAGTCTACGGAGCCTGCAGGACTCGTCTGCAAAGCCGCCTTAATGCTGCTGGATACCTGGTCCGGCGATAATCCATAGTTACTGATCGCATTGGCATCCATTTTCATCGTCAGTACAGCTTCCTGGTTACCGATGGAATCTACGTGGTCGATCCCTTTGATCGATTCATAACCTGGTAGAATAACATCTTTGTACACCTTATCAAGATCCTGCTGACTCATTCCATTCGTTCCGTAAACGGATATGTAGTATACCGGCTCAGAGGCAAAACCGAGGGTCTGCACTTTAGGTTTTTCCGAAGATTGAGGAAGAATAACATTAGAGATTAAGCTTTCCACATCTTTTTTAACATCGTCAGGCTTTTTATCCTGCTCCAGCTCGATAACAATGGATGAAAAGTTATCGCTTGAGGTAGAAGTCAAATTCTTGATTCCATCCAGGCTGGAAATCGCTTTTTCCAGAGGCTTGGTAATGTCATCGAGAACATCCATGGGGGGAGCCGTATATTGGGTGTTGATCAATACAACCGGAAACGAAATATCCGGAAAGCTCTCTACCTTCAAGGTTGTTGCTGTGTAAATACCGCCTCCTAACAGCAGCAGCGTAATAATAATGACAGCCGTAATATTTTTCATTGAAAATTCGGTCAACTTATTCATCTCTCTACTCCTCCATATACATTGGCTGACTTCTTAGACGTCATGCTTCCAGCTATCCCTTCATTTTAAGCCCACATTTCCTTAGTATAGCTTCGAGGCCTGATTATGTAAGGTGACAAATGTCATGAAATCAGCACTTTAACCCTATCCCCCGCCTAGTCAAGATTCAAAAAAAGCTGCTCCCGCCGAACTTTCCATTCCTCCTCCAAGCCATCCAACCGTGCCAATAGGATTTCATGAAGGGCTTGCATTTCCAAAAAACGGCGTTTGGAGGCATGGTGTGAAGGTTTATCCGACTCCTCCAATTCAGACAAATTTGAAAATGCATCTAGGGTAGATTCAATCATCTTCTGAATATCACCTATCTTCATGATCATGATTTGTACGGTAGTCATGCTGAAATCATCGCTTATGTAGTAATAATCCTTACGATTGCTGCTGGTCGGCAGCTTGTGACACATCATATGCTTTTCCAGAGTCCGCGCCTGTACACTGATTGCAGCTTTGGTAACACCCAGATTCTCCGCTATCTCCTGAAGACTCATGGGGCTTGAGGCAAACAGTAATTGGGCAAAAATCTTGCCAACCAAAGGACTGAACCCTTCTGACTCAAAGGATAGCGACATATGATTGCTTATGTTTGTTTTCAAGTCTTCAAAGGACAGTTGTGGCGATTTCATAGCAATCTCCTTAAATCATCGTTGATATCATTAACAATGTTGTTAACGATAATAACATTAAGTCCTTTTGAAAAAACTGTCAATAGTTTTGAGAATATTTAACAAATCGTTCATAATTGAAAAAACCCAAAAACCGCCCTGACCAGCCTGCTCTACATGCTGTTGGACGGTTTGGCTTTTGACCCTTAAACCCCAATTAATCCGTTGTTGTAAACCAATCGATCTTCTTGCTGGCTAACAGCTTCTTTTGACCCTGAAAAGAATCATAGATGCTGAGCTTGTACGTCTTTAATGTATCCAGATGGAAAATCAGGTCCGCATCACGCTCTGTAATCCGGAATTTTTCCTTTTTGCCCAGTCTGATCTTATCATCATTGACTGCCGGATCTGAGGAGACGGCGCCTGCTGCAGCACTGGAGTCTGAGCTTTTACCATCAAAGTCCTTAAAATCAAACTCTTTCGTAAATGTCTTGTTGCCCTTCTCATCCTCAAAACCAAAAATAAGCTTGCGTCCCTCGGTATTCGATTCGATCCGCAGGTTTTTGGTCAGCTCATAATCGAATGTCAGTCTGAGTTCGTCTCGGTTGAGCCACGTATTCACGCCGCCGACATGAAGTGTATACGGAAACAGATCGATTTTTTCAAAATCGTCCTTCGCAGTAAAGTTCTCATTAGGCAACCAAAATGCTGCGGCATTCACATAAGCATCCGGTTTGGCTTCTTTTTCCGTATACTTGTCCTCGGTTACCGCCTCACCGATCATGACATGCATGTTCGTTGTCGGGAAAGTTTTCGGCAGCGTGCTGGATACAAACAACAGAGCGGAGCCGCCCGGACCTACCTTATTTTTGATTTCTGAAATGGCAGCAGGATAAACGGAGCCGTCGATCGTTTTAAATTGCGCGACAAGCTTGGATACGTCCGTAGAACGCTTCTCGAGATTCGTTGCTTCCATCTGTACGGTAAAAACATCGGCCGTATCCCCTGTATAGGTATTCACACCAAGCACTTTGTAGCTGGCGCTTCGGCCCACAATAGCTTTTTTGTACATATCCCCGACATTAATGTAAGGCATATTGAGCAGTTCGGAGCTTTGTGCAAATTTTAGCAGCTCTTCCTTCTCGGTATCGCTGGTTTTCTCCTCAAGTACGAGCTTAATTGTAGAAAACTCATACGTATAAGGCATTTTTCCTATAAACTGAAAATTCGCCTCACTCCCTTTGGGGAGCCCGATCATTTTGTCCGTCTTAATCAGCTTGGCTTCTACTTTGACGTTATCATCCAGTAAATAGTAGCCTACCAAATCCGGTATCGGCAGAGCCTCAACGCCTTGATTAAGCAGCGTAAAATTCGCTGTCAAAATATCCTGATCTTCCCAAGGCAGGCGCTGAAAGGAATTCAGCTTGGAGGTATACGTACCCGCTTTGTTCGTAAAATGATATTCCGTTCCCGCATCGACGCTGTCAGGAGCAGACACAGCAGGCAGCTGGAAGTAGGCAATTGGCAGGTTCAGCTTCAAATCCGCTGCGTTCTGAATAATGACAAGCTGCCAGCCTTCCGTGCTAACCGTGATTGGGACAGAGCCCGTTAATTCGATTTCTTTTTTGATTTGTGGATTAATCGATAAATCCTTTAAGCTCTTCGCGTCCAATGGGTACATATAACCCTCACTTGTGCGCAGCAAAAACTGGTATGCAGGCACAACCGCTGTTCGATTTCCTATATTTTCCATGTTTAACACAACGGTAGGGGAGTAATTCTTTTCATTTTTGGTCATAAACACTTTTTTTATCGAGCCTTTAACCTCAGTACCAGCCATATTAATCGTATGGGATTCATTCACAGGTGTAACCACCGAATACCCAGCGGGAACCGCAACCTCCCCTATCTTTCGCTCAAAATTCGGCTGCGAAAAGTCCCATTTGATCACTTCAAACACAAGATCGCTGAGCTCGGTCGTTTCATTAACTGATGCATAAAAGCTGATATCCTGTACCGATTGCGGCGTTATCCGATTTTTATCTTTATCCTGCGGCAGTACCCTAACAGAGATTTGATTGCCTGATTGCGTCCGCATGCGTACCCAATAGTCGATAAAAAGCAGATCAGTGCTCGTTGTATTATGGACACTCAAAGTAAAGGAAACCGTCTTGCCGCTTTGCTCTGTCAGCATCGTCACATTCTTCAGCTCGAAGTAGCTGCCTCCCTGAATCTCTACCGTACCGAGCGCAGGGGCCGATCCGGTAGTCAGAATGGCGCTGCTGCTGGACGGCGGCGTTGTGCCGTTATCTGCCGCAAAGGCAGGAACAACCGTACTTAAGGTGACAACGGCTGACAACAGCAGGATGGCGGTGGATTGTTTAATCATGATCATGATGGGGTTACCCTCCTTAGAGTTTTCCGTAGGAAAACTATCTTCGTAAGCGTTGCTGAGTTTTCCGTAGGAAAACTGACTTCGTAAGCAAATTCTGTGTTTTCCTAAGGAAAACTGACTTCGTTAGCGTTGTTAGGTTTTCCATAGGAAAACCTTATCTCATCATTGGAACAGCGTTCATCGTGCCAATAGGTCCATTAGGATTATCCTTCATTTGCTGCAGCATGGCGTCGCCGTCGGTTTGCCATTTTTTCAGAGCATCCCTGATTTGAATCTTGTCCTGTGATGCGTCTTCGAACAAACGACGACCAATATCCTGGACCTGGTAAATATTCGGTTTGTCGCGATAAACCTTGTTATCAGGCTGTGGTGCAGGTGTCAAGGTTGTAAAGGCTTCAATGTGGAATTGCACACCGTCTTTGGGCTTAATGTATTTTTTGCGAGTAACGATATTATAAGAGCTGTTTGCTTTCAGGCGTGCCCAATCTTCGCTATTGATGAATTTGATAAACTTCCATGCATCATCTACGTTCTGAGCTTTGGCATTGACTCCCATAATCCCGTTCATACTCATATATCCACCTACATCGGGAGCCTCAGGATGAACCGGTAAGGTGACGACATCCCAATCAATTGGCGAAAAGCTCTTAACATTCTGGGCACTTTTATTGGCGTTCGTAATTTGACTCAGTTGACCATAGTTAATGATCGACATCGCCACACGTCCAGATAAAAAATCGTCGTACTGAAATGGGTTAAAATCGGCACCACCCGGATTCGACATTTTAGCTCTCATGGCTGCCTGATCGAGCTGTTCAGGCAGCACTTTATCCTTTTTCAGCTGCAGCATCGTTTTCCAGATCTTTTCCCATTGATCAGTATCGACCGTCATTTTATCGCCCTTCTCATCGTACATCCTTAGCTGAAGAGGAGCTGTGTACATCTGGATCGAATAGAACAAGTCGCCCATTGATTGGGTCGAGAAGGAAAATCCGTATTTGCGGTTTTCACCCTCGCCTTTACCCAAGCGTCTTCCCAGATCAAAAGCTTCCTCCCACGTCATTTTGTCTTTGGGATAGGCTACTCCGGCTTCATCAAACATTTTTTTGTTATAGACAAGCGCAGAGGAGTTAAAGGTTGGGGCCAAAGCATACAGCTTGCCATCCCCTGATTTTTTCAAACCTTCGATGACAGCAGGAACCATATCGGAGGTATCGAACTTGTCCTTGGTAATCATCGGATCAAGCTGAGTCAGCAAGTTGTTGCTGATCAGTTCAGGCAACTGGTCATAACCGACCATGACCACATCGGGCGGATTGTCACCCTGCATGACTTCCTTGAGCTTATCGAGTGGATCGACCTGCTTTTTACTTGGATCCGGCCGGCCATATCTAGCGCTCTCGTCTATGGTTGATACGATTTCCAGCTTGATATTAGGATTGGCATACTCAAAGATCTCCGTAAATTGCTGGCGGAAATATTCATCCTCGCTACCGCCCATTGTCGTTGCGATTCGTAGAACCCGCTCCGTCTTGTCCGATGCCCCCGGCATTTTTGTGCAGGCCGCCAGCAGCGGAATCGTAAGTCCCGCACATATGGACAGCAGCATAGCTTGCTTAACCCATGGTTTCATTAACTAAAATCCCCCTTTGTAATAGTTGTTGCTTAAATTTGGCTTGCTGTGGTTGTCCTTATGTAATTGCCTTATGTAGTTGTTTGAAGCACTTATGATTTATGTGTATATAATGAAGACGCATGAAGTCATCGAAATACATCAGGACAAACTCTTAGGAGGGCGAATAATGATCTTCTCCCCATCAAACTCCATTGACGCCTTGCTATCAATTTTCAGTGCCTGTAAATAGGCCTTCGGGATTTGCAGCCGTCCGGCGCGATCCAGCACGACATATTCCTCATGCACATCCTGCATCGAATGTAAGCCAGAAGAAACTTCAGATCCGGCCTCATCCAGATTCGGATTGCGCTTAATAAACTCCGTGCTGGTCATCCCATCGCGAATTGCTACAACACGATCCACCTTGCTGGCGAGCTCCATATCATGAGTTACAATAACAATCGTAACCCCCAGCTCGCGGTTCAGCTTTCGAAAAATATCCATGATCATATCCGAGGTTCGTGTATCGACTGAGCCCGTTGGTTCATCCGCCAGCAGCAGTGTCGGTTTGTTGGATAAGGAAATCGCAATCGCTACCCGCTGCTGCTCGCCTCCAGAGAGCTGCTGCAGCTTATTTCCCATTCGCTCCTTGAGGCCAACCCATTCCAGCAGCTGCTTGGCGTAGGCTCTATCGTATTGACCACTCAGCATCATCGGCATTTCGACGTTTTCCAGCGCGGTCAGGTAAGGAACCAGATTGCGGGCGTTATTCTGCCAAATGAATCCGACGGTTTTACGCTTGTATTGGACAAGCTCCTCGTCAGTGATTTTCAGCAAATTCCATTCTCCAACCTGAACCTGCCCTGCCGATGGACGGTCAAGACCTCCTAAAATATTCAGCAATGTGGACTTACCACTGCCGCTGTTGCCGATTATCGCCATCATTTCGCCACTAGCAACAGAAATATTAAGACCTTTGAGAGCGACGACCTCGATCTCGTCGGTTTTGTATATTTTGACAAGCTCTTCACAGCTGATCATCGCTTATTTCTCCTCTCCCAGCTTCACAGCTTGATGAACACGCAGCCTGCGTATATGCAGGAACAACAGTGCAGCACCCGTCAGCATCATGAATGCCACGACAATATATAACTGATCGGTATCACGGGCATTAAATACTACACGGAACGGTGGAACCTGGGTCTGCACGTTTTCTGCCGTCTGCAAGAAGGGCAGGAATAAATAACTGGTCAGCTTCCCAATTCCTATACCGAGGGCGATAGACAGCCCTGCTGTAAAGCCCTGCTCCAACAAAAGCATTCCCGTTAGCTGTCTACGAGAGAGTCCCATCGCCCGTAGTACGCCAAACTGCACAACTCTGCTGGAAAGATTGAAAAACCAATACAGGATATAACCGATTAACGACACAAGCACGGAAACCAGAAATCCAAGACTCAAAATGCCAAATACGCCACCACGGGATGGATGCTTTTTCTGGATAATCAGTTCGTTGCGCACGTCTTTGACACTGGCAATTTCAATCTGTTTGGCTGTCAGTGCTTCGACAATGGGTGTAACCTTCGCACCGTCCTTCATTTTTAACCACACCTCATAAGGAACAATCGGGGCCTGATCATAAATGTATTCCAGATTAGCAATGAAAAATGGGGTTTGATCCGGATATTGACTTGGCCAATAAGGAACCGTGGCAACAACGACAAACTCCACCTGCTGCTGTTGAATGGAAATATTAATGATGTCCCCTTCCTTAATGTGATTCTTCTCGGCAAAGGACGTCGGAATAATGACAGCCTGCTCATACGTGCCAAGCAGATTCAGGTAGGCGTTGGGATGCGCCTTGAACAAGTCCTTGCGAAACCAGGCGACTTTGGCAAAATCCACGTTGTCGATTCCCATCAACATGCCTTGCCCTAACGATTTTCCCGAAACCACGACATTACCTTTGGTCCGTAACACTCGTGCTGCGTGGTCGATGCCTTCCGTCTGCTGAAAAACAATGAATGGAGGCTCCACATATCGCAGCTTGGGAGGAGGTCCTTCCATGCCACTGCCAGCACCACCGGGTGCGCCTCCGCCCTGTTGGCCGGAACCACTATTACCGCCACCTGGAGAGCCACCGTTTCCCTGGGAGCCACCGGCCCCACTTCCGCTGTTTCCACCATTTTGACCTGCACTTTGATCCTGTGGAAGCTCATCGGATACTCCAGTCCAGACCGCCTGCACAATCACATCCGTACCATAGGCATACAGAGTGCGATCCGTGGAGTTCAAATCGATGGTTCTGGCCGCCGATGCATTGTACACACCAAGCCCCAGGGTCAAAATGAGCAGCAGCATCAGCGGGTAATAAGACCCGGCCGAACGTGACAGTTGCGTCAACGTCAAATAAATCGGCACCGGCAGGAATCGCTTGCCTATCCAGCTCCATAAGCGGAGCAACCACGGAAACAGCCGCAGAAAAAATAATCCCAAGGAAATAATCGATAAGGCCGGTACAAAAAACAGCAACGGATGCACCTGTAATTGATCGGTAGTAAGTCCTGTTTGAGCCGTGAGCAGCTGCCGCTGGTCGAACAAGTAGTAACCATAACCTACTAAAGCGATCAATCCCACATCCAGAAACCATTTTTGCCAAAATGGCGACCGGTCGGCACGAGCCAGCTTCTGCTTATAGCTGACAATAGAGGAGCGTGCATATACAATGGCCGGTATAACGCTGGCCAGGATCGCTATGAAGACAGCCGCGCACCCGTACAGCAAAGCTTCGGTCGAGACACCTACCGGTACCGCTTGGCGGTCAACGAAGGTTAGAAAGCCGCTGGAGGAGCCTATGCTCTTGGCCATGAACCAGCCAAGCATAGGACCTACGATTAACGCAGTCACCCCCAGCAGAAACCCTTCAAGCAAATAGATGCCAATAATTTGTCGGGTACTGCCGCCCCGGCTTCGGAGAACAGCAATTACGCTGCGCTGCCGATCCAGAGATTGACGCGCATTCATCACAATGTAATAAAAAACCATCGCAATCATGGGTGCAGCTAATGTAAATAGCAAAATTTGCAGCTGCAGACTCTGCGATCTGAACTCCTGCAGAATAGGAATAAACGATAAATCGACCCGTGTATTTTTCAGCTTTTGAAACAAGGTGATATCCAGACGCTCCAGTTTATTTTGCAGCGGAGACAATTGACTTGTCTGAATCTCCCGTAGGTCAAAAGCATAATACCAATTGGCCAAATTGAGCGGAATTTTTTTCTGTTGAAGTATGTAGGTTTGAAATGACTGCTCGCTCATGAAGAGGGTGTTAACCAACCCCTCCATGCCTTGAAACCAATACGGATCGCCTTCCTTGCCCGCTTTGACCGTACCCACTATCTTGATCTTGAGCGGTGCGATGCCTAAACCCCCGCTAATCGGATAATTGAATACATCACCGATATGCATATCGTTACGGAACATCGCTTCTTCCAGAATAACAGCTTCAACGATACCGTTTTGAATCTGATCCGCATACCATTGTCCCTGTACGATCTCGATTTGCTCCTTCAAACCGCTTTGTGACATCAAGGTCATCTGGCGTTTTTTGCTCGGATCCACGGTTTGGGGGTTATCGGGTGCCAATTGGGAGGATCGGATCGAATAGCTGCGGACATAGGCCTGATTAGGAAAGGCAACGTCCTTAGGAAGTTCGGTTTGGATGTATTGATCCACGTCGGCAAGTGCATCCAGATCCGCTTTCTCACTCCCCGTTGCCTGATAACGAATTAGCAGTGAGCCTGCCGGTAGTCCATTGCTCTTCTCTTCCAGCGATTTGCTGACCACACGCTTCAAGGATCCATCGGCATACATCGGTATGCTTGTCGTAAAAGCAACAGCCATGATCAAGCCGAGCAGTGAGCTTAAGGTTAGCCAGCGCGTGTTCCACATCTTGCGGTATAAAAACCGAAGCATCGGTATCGACATTATCGACCCACAACTTTCTGCCCCGGCGTTAGTCCCTTAAGAATTTCCACATCCGTCGATGTTTGCTGGCCAATCTCTACATCCACTTCTTTTTTGTTACCCTGCTCGTCTACCAACTGCACATAGTTTCGTCCCGAATAAGAACGTAAGGTAGATAAAGGAATCGTGACTGCCTTTTCCTTGCGCTGGATGATGACGGACACACTGAGCCGTGTACCCCGATTCAGTCCTTGCGGAAAAGGATCCAGCTGTACAACCAAATAATTGTCAATCGTATCCGGCGTCTTCGGCTGCCCATTGCTTCCCTGACCACCAACGCCGCCATTACCTGTATCTACTTTAGGATTAGGCAGCTGTAGTACTTTTCCTTTGTGCTGACCTGCAGCATTAATGTCCACGACAACCTCCATGCCGACCGCGACCTTTTTCAAATCATCAGCACTTAAGCTCCCGACAACAGTCAGTTGAGACAAATCAGCAATCGTGGCAACGGCATCATACGCTTGTGCGGTGTCACCCTTTTTCAGAAATACAGAAACAATCGTACCGGCATAGGGTGCCGTCAGTTTCGCCTTGGCAATTGTGTTTTCCAGCTTGTTCAATTCCTCACGTTTCAGTTCAAAATCGATTTTTGCCTGCTCCAGCGACTCCACAGTCATTTCGTCGGCTTTGCGCAAGGTTTCGATCATAACAAGCTCATCCTTGCGTGTTTGCAGACGCTTCTGCTTCAGCTGGCTCTCCTGCTCCGTCACATCAAGCTCGGCAATAATCTGACCTTGCTCCACCTTGTCACCGCTCTTCACCAGAACACTCTTGATTCTGCGGCTGGCTTCATCGGTAAAGTACAGATCTTCCTCCTGAGTAGCCATCAGCTTGCCAGAACCGTGCACCTTGGTTTCCAGTGTATCGGTTTTCACGATGTACTCCGGTTTTTTGGATAGCTTGGGAGCTGTTATGACCGGCAGCTTCTCCTCTTCATCCTCCTTCGGCAGCAAGGAGCAGCCCGATACAAGCACTAGCACAGCCGCTAAACAAGCGATTGCGACAGGCCGCACGGACAGACTACGTGCTGATAAATTTTCCATCCACCATTTCGAATACATGGTCGGCAACCTCCATAATTGTCGGATCGTGTGTCGTCATACATATCGTTACTTGTTCGGTCGTAATAATGTCACGAAACACCGCCATCACCTGTGCACCCATCTGGGAATCCAGCTCTGCTGTCGGTTCGTCGGCCAACAACAGAGAAGGTTTATGCGCTATCGCTTTGGCAATAGCCACACGCTGCTGCTCGCCTCCCGATAACTCGAAAGGACGGTGATGCATACGTTTGGAAAGACCTACCAGATCCAGGCAATGGGCAGCTCGCTGCTTCCATTCTGATCGCGGAACCCCTGCCATACGCAGCGCCAGTTCAACATTTTCCCAGGCAGAAAGCAAGGGCATCAAGGCGTACGATTGAAAAATAAAACCGATCTCCTTACGACGAATCTGTGTGCGCTGATCGTCACTGCAGCGATGAAACGGATGGTTAAGAAACATAATCTCACCCGTATTAGGCTGATCCAGCCCTCCGATCAAATTCAACAGTGTTGTTTTACCTGAGCCTGAACGGCCTTTGAGCATGACGAGCTGCAGCGGATAAAGGGACATGTTGATGCCTTTGAGTACATGCAGTTGACTGCCTCCAACGGGAAAGGAACGCTCTACTCCCGATACGGTAAGAATCGGCTGGGTAATGTCAAAACGCTGCTCAATGATAACCTTTTCCGCCTTCGTAGCCACAGCACCATCATTCATGACAGGTTGTAAATCAGTTTCTGTGTTGAGCTCTCGCCCTTCAGAAACCTTGCTTGTTTGTTTTTTTGGACGAAGCCAACCTATCATTTTGATCCTCCTATAAGTGTTCTTCCAGGTATCGCTACCCATAAGAATAACGAACTATGTAAGATTCCAACTGCACTCTTCATAAAAACAGCCAGCTTCATCATGACTCGCCAAGCTTCCATGAATCAACCTCGTTTTTCCTGATCTGCTAGCATACAGCAGTTTGACCTGCGAATGACAAAATGATCTCCCTAATCTTAGACGAGGCGAATCGGCAAAAGGTTACAGAAACAGGATAAAAATTAGCTAGTCTGATGAATACTATCGAATTTCGTTGAATCTACAACCATGCATTGATAAACAAACCGAATTGTTATATAATTACAGGTCAACATATTTTCACCTTTATCTGCAAAGACGTCATTTTATCAGACTATACCATGCTATAGAAGACTTCGGGAGGTTACTATTCATGTCATCAACACTAATAGAACAGCTCATGCAAGCCATTAAAGCGAAGGATATGGAACAAGCAGCCAACTTACTCAATGAACATCCAGATGTGGCAAGGCACAAGGATTCGGAAGGAAACAGCCCGATCCTGATTGCCCAATACTATGGAGCCAAATCGATAGTCACTTTATTGCTTGACCTCCATGTAAGCTTAAATATCCATGAAGCCGCTGCAGTTGGCAAGCTATCGGTTGTAGTCGATCTGCTTGAGGAGTCACCGGCGCTTATGGATAGCTATTCACATGACGGCTATACACCGCTTGGCCTGGCTGCTTTCTTCGGGCATAGCACTATAGCCGCAGCTCTCCTCGAACGCGGTGCAAAAGTCAATACCGTCTCTTACAACACCATGCGTGTGACACCACTACATTCGGCTGCCGCTGGCAGGCATACTTCTATCGCCGAGGTACTTCTGCTGCATGCCGCAGACCCGAATGCTCGCCAGCAAAGCGGTTGGACGCCGCTGCATTCAGCAGTACACAACCAGCATATCGAGATGGTTACACTTCTGCTCAAGCATGGCTCAAACCCTGAAGCTGCCAACGATGAAGGGGTAACACCTGTCGATATGGCCCAAAATTCGGCTAACGTAGAGCTTCTCAACCTCATCACAACGGACTTGGTATAAGGAGTACAAGCCGTACCTACTGCATGCTCACCACAAAAAGAAACGGCATCCCCTCATCAGAGGCGACTGCCGTTTTTTTCTGATTCCCTATTTCAATTCGTAAGAAGAGCTGCTTAGTGGACCAAGACGGTGAGTTTGGGATACGCAACCTGGATCTCTGCCGCTCTTTTCTCCAGAATATGAAGCTCAAAGTCGGCTGCAAACAGATCCGGATCTGTCTCTACAGTTACACTCGTCCCCGTTTCACCTGTCGCTCCCACGACCCGTACACCCGTTTGCGGAATACCGTGCTTATAATTTTGTCTGTACACATGGCCGTCTCTGCGTATTTCCACAGCTAGTTGATACGATAAAGCATTAACTACAGCAACACTTATCCCTTTTTCACTGCCTGCTGCAAAATACGGTGCACTTAAACCAGGACGCTGAATATCGGTCAGCACAGCCAGTAAATTCGGTTTATCAGGTGCGCTGAGTGCGCTGATCGGAATCCCCCGACCGTTGTCTGCAACAGTCACATTTCGTTGATCGTGCAAATAAATATCGATCTGACTGCAATACCCGGATTGGTGCTCCAAAATGGAATTTTCGATTAACGCCCAAACGAGCAAGTGGGGGTCATACTTCGTCTTTCCTGCACCTAAATATAAACCTGCGTGATCTCTGGCTTCGGCCATATCCATATAATTCCCGGTATCTGCCAAATCAGCCGCAGCTGCGAGCAGCAGCAGAACCGGAAGAACCCGATGTGCCGGCAGGCTGTACTCACCTCCCCGTTCTTCCTGAATGAGTAAGTCTGCTCCCATTAATGCTTTTGTATGATGATACAATTGACCCGTTGTCCCCATATGAAGCCGCTCCACTAAATCCGTACCATTGACGGGGCCTTGCAGAACAGACCTTAATATATCCAGACGCTGCTTGTTCCCAAGCGCTGATAATATCTTGGCCAGCTTCTCGCTATCCTGGTTAAGCAAACTGCTGATTTGCTGCTCCTGGGCTTCCCACTTGTATTTGATTGTGGAATTTCGATACTGACCGGAATAATAAATGAGCCCGGCCCCACCACTCTCTTCGTCATCAGGATATGCCCGATCGTTTATGACCACACTTTTCCGATTGGCATCAATCCCGCTTAGCTGTACGTACCTTTGCAATTCATTCAGCTGCTTCTTCAATTCATCCAATTCCAATCCCAGATCACGAGTCAAACGAACACCTCCGAATCTCATAATTACGTTATTACGTAAATAAATAATAACATAATTAACGAGTGAAGTATATCCGTTGCACGGACTCTCAGATCCTTCAAACAAAATGGGAAAATTAAAGAACCTTCAGGCCCACTCTATGAAAGATAGCCCGACAATGGGGCACTTGTTAGAAGTGCCCTCTTGCGGGTTACCGTTCAGTCTTGTGGAGCTAAAGGTTCCTGTTTATTTAGCTTGCTGTAATTTCCGCCCGAAGCTTCCTAATGCTAACCAGCTGAATGCAAAGACAAAGAACTTCAATGGCTGTTTCCAGCTCTTCTAATGAAGGGAATGTCGGAGCTATCCGAATATTCCGATCGTTGGGATCCTTGCCATACGGATACGTTGCACCAGCCTGAGTCAAGGTAACACCGGCTTCTGCGGCCAGACTGATCACGGCTTGGGCACAGCCATCCAACGTATTCAGACTTATAAAGTATCCGCCGCCCGGCTTTTTCCAGGATGCCAGCTGCTTTCCGCCAAGCTCTGTTTCAAGTTTGTTTAACACCGTATCAAATTTAGGTTTAATTATAGCTGCATGCCGGTTCATATGCGCTGCGATCTGCTCCAGATCAGGGAAAAATCGAACGTGTCGTAGCTGGTTAATTTTATCAGGTCCAATAGTTTGAATAGATAATTGCTTCCGAATATAACCAACGTTAGCGACACTTGCTGCCATCACGGCAACGCCAGAACCAGGGAAGGTGATTTTGGAAGTTGAAGCGAATACGAAGACACGATCCGCATTCCCTGCCGCTTTACACGCTGCCAGCATATTTTTTAACGGATCTGGACGGTCAGTTAAATGATGAACCATATAAGCATCGTCCCAAAAAATTCTGAAATCAGCCGCTTTAGCAGGCATCGCTGCCAATCTGTCTACAATCTCATCGGAATAAGTGATGCCTTCGGGATTGCTATATTTCGGCACACACCAGATACCTTTAATCGAATCATCCTCGCGAACCAGCCGCTCAATCGTGTCCATATCTGGTCCATCATCCAGCATATCGATCACAATCATTTCAATATTAAAAAGCTCGCATATCGCAAAATGTCGATCATACCCTGGACTCGGACAAAGAAATTTCACAACCGTCAGCTTCCCCCAAGGGGTCTCACTGCCGTACACACCATGAATCATCGCTCTGGCTATCGTATCATGCATCAGATTAAGGCTCGAATTGCCACCAACGATAATTTCCTTGGAGTCCACCTCAAGCAATCGGGCAAATAACGCCTTCGCCTCCGGAATTCCGTCAATACCACCATAATTACGCAAATCCGTACCGTCTGCTGCGTTCAATAAACCGGACGATTGTACAGTATCCAGCATTGGCATCGACAGGTCTAATTGCTCTGGAGACGGCTTGCCTCTGGACATATCCAGCTTCAACTTGCGATTTTTGTAACCGTCATATTGTTCCTGTATGTTCAATTCAGCTTCTGCCAATTCGTTGGCGCTCAGATCACTAAGTGCACGCATTCCGATGACTCCTTATCACAGTCGTACCGCTGCTGCGGTCACGATCTGTTTATTAGTATGATGTTTCATCCATCATGGAGGCTTCAATTAAGCGAATACCGCTATCATCTGGAGCGAAATTTCTGTGAATGCTCCTTGGCCTGCTCAACGGTTGTAATCCGATTGCGGCTCCATTCCAGCAAAATCCGGTCAATGTAGCGAAAATGCACCTTGCCTGCAAATACCGCTTCCTTCAGTCCAGCCAATATCAACGGCTCCATATATTTATCTTTGTCCAGCCAACCCGTGATCGATTCGAGCTCCATCGGTGTTAACGGACGGGCAAACTCTTTTTCGAATATCGAAAAAATATCCTTCCGGGTTTCCGGCTCTGCAGGCTCCAACGCTTTTTTGCGCTGCAGTTCCTCCTCATACCAGAAGCCGGCCAACCGTTCCAGCAGCGGATCCAGATTGTATTTCTCTCCCTGTATCCCGCTAATCGGGTCAACCGCTTCATCAATGGTCAAATGGCCCGCCTTCAACAGCTTTTGCAGCGAAGCAATGACCTTTTCTGGCGTTACGGACATACGTCCCTGCAGTTCCTCTAGCGTGGGAAACTCCTTGCGTTCCTTTTCCATAAAAGCCAACACATGAATCATCAGCATCACATCGACTTCCGTCAGCTTCAACTGATGGTAATGCTTGATCAGCAGGTAAGGGACACCGATATGCCCCGCCTTCCAGCCAGCTGCAAAAGCACTCAGCAGCTCCTGCCGCTCACGATCCTTCTCATTTTGTTTCATCGATCCACCTCTTCACGCCAAACCATTAAGGATACAACCGGTACAACAACCGCGGGAATGCAATTGTCTCCCGTACATGATCCAATCCACAAATCCAGGCAACCGTCCGCTCCAGACCGAGACCAAAGCCGGAATGCGGTACTGTACCATACTTACGTAAATCGAGATACCATTGATAAGCTTCCTTGGAAAGCTCATGCTCCGCAAAACGCTGCTCCATCAATTCGGGATCGTCAATCCGCTGGCTTCCGCCAATAATTTCCCCGTAGCCCTCAGGTGCGATCATATCGGCACACAGCACAACTTCAGCACGATTCGGGTCTGGCTTCATATAAAATGCTTTGATTTCTGTAGGGTAATTCGTAATAAATACCGGCTTATCATAGCTAGCTGCTATCGCCGTTTCATGCGGCGCACCAAAATCCTCGCCCCATGCAAATTCATGTCCGTTTGCTTGGAGGAATTCAACCGCTTCGTCATACGATATTCTTGGAAAAGGTGCTGTGATGCTTTCAAGCTTGGTCACATCCCGTTCCAGAACCTCCAGCTCCTTGCGGCAGTTGTGCAGTACCGATTGAACGATATGAGAGACGAACTGCTCTTGTATAACGAGACTTTCCTCATGGGTCACAAACGCCATCTCCGGCTCAATCATCCAGAATTCGATCAAATGACGGCGTGTCTTGGACTTTTCCGCCCGAAAGGTAGGTCCAAATGAATACACACGTCCCAATGCCATCGCTGCCGCTTCCATATACAATTGACCGCTTTGTGTCAAATAGGCATCCTCGTCAAAATACTTCGTAGCAAATAAATTCGTCGTCCCCTCGCAGGAGGAAGGGGTTAGAATCGGAGGATCGACCAATTGAAAGCCGCGTTCGTCAAAAAACTGCTGAATCGCACGTATGATTTGTGCACGAACAACAAGGATGGCACGCTGACGCGGCGCACGAATCCATAAGTGGCGATGGTCCATTAAGTAATCTACACCATGCTCCTTGGGCGTAATCGGATATTCTTCGGTAATCTGAATAACTTCAATACTCGTCACATTCAGCTCATAGCCGCCCTTACTGCGAGTATCCTCCCGAACAGTCCCTGTAACATACAGCGAGCTTTCCTGCGTTAGCTTGGCGGCTGCTTCCCATACTTCTGTCGATACCTCGCTTTTCACGACTACACCCTGAATGTAGCCCGATCCGTCCCTCAGCTGCAAAAACTGGATTTTGCCGCTGGAGCGCTTATTGTGCAGCCAGCAACCCATTTTCACTGTTTCATTAGCGTGCTTCTCAACCTCTCGAATCATCGTTAAATGTGGACTCATCGCTTGATCCCATCCTTCCAGAATCTAATTTACACTGCTATTCCGTAGGCTACATTCTATATCCGCTACATCCATTATATCCGTTTTCCAGCAAAAGTTTGTTCAAAAGTCCACTTTTGATCATGAAGTCACACATAAGCTCGACTTATGAAACGCATATACTTATTATGCTTTCTGCCGAGCCAATATTAAACGATATGTATCACGAGCAATGACCAATTCCTCATTCGTAGGAATGACCAGCACTGTTACACGTGATCCGACGGTCGAAATCACCCGGTCTCCATGCGCGCGCTGACTGTTAGCTTCCTCATCGAGCTCAAGCCCCAGGAACGTCAAGTTCCGACATACCGATTCACGAAGAATGGATGAATTCTCACCGACTCCTGCCGTAAAAACAAGGACATCCAGCCCATTCATAGCCGCGGCATACGAGCCAATATATTTACGCAAGCGATACTCATACATGTCAAAAGCCAATACGGCACTCCCATCACCTGCAGCCATTGACTGTTGGATTTCCCGCATATCGCTGCTTAAACCGGAAATCGCCATTAAACCACTATGCTTATTCAACATGGAATTGACCTCATTCATCGTCAGTTCCTCTTTGCCCATCACATAAGGGACAATGGCCGGATCAATGTCTCCACTGCGAGTGCCCATCATTAATCCTTCGAGCGGCGTCATTCCCATACTCGTGTCGACGGATTGACCGTTAAGTATCGCGGCGCAGCTTGCTCCATTGCCAATGTGGCAGGTCACCATTTTCAGCTCGACAAGCGGTTTCCCTAAGAACCTGGCCGCACGTTCACTCACATAATCATGTGATGTTCCGTGGAAGCCATAACGCCGGACCTGATGCTTTCGGTATAAAACAAGTGGAATCGGATACAGATAAGATTTCGCAGGCATCGTCTGATGAAAGGCTGTATCGAATACAACAACCTGAGGAACATCAGGCATATTCAACTCTACAGCGTTAATACCCAGCATATGCGCAGGATTGTGCAGCGGAGCAAGATCAAACAATCGCTTGATTTCCCGCTTGACCTCCTCATTGACAATCACGGAGCTGGAGAATGATTCACCACCATGCACGACGCGATGACCAACCGCATCAATATCGGATGAAGAAGCGAGAACCCCGTGCTCCTTGTGCACTAGTATATCCAGCACCTTGCGAATAGCCGTAGTATGCTCCAAAATCTCGGCTACCTCGCGAATTTCAGTCCTGCCTGCAGGCTCATAGCTCAGAATCGCAGAATCCATACCGATCCGTTCAACTCTGCCACTGGCCAGAACCTCTTCATTAACCATATTGTACATAAGAAATTTCAATGATGAGCTTCCCGCATTAATAACTAAAATATTCATAAACGATCACCATCCCTATCATACCGGAAAAAGCCCTGCCCAGTCTTGGTGCCGAGCTCCCCTGCCCGAACCATTTGCTTCAAGAGTACGGCCGGTCTATACTTGACATCTCCGAACTCTCGGAACATCCGCTCCATCGCCACCAACACTGAATCCAATCCGAAGCGGTCAGCCAGCTCCAACGGACCATAATGGAAGTCATAGCCCAAACGCATCGCCATATCAATATCCTCAGCGCTTGCCACTCTCTCAGACAACGTATGCATAGCTTCATTAATAAGCACGCAGATCAATCTCGTCGTCACGAAACCAGGAGATTCATAGACCTGAACCCCGTGCTTTTGGATCGTCGTCTCAACGAATTTCTTCGTTTGTGAGAACGTTTCTTCTGAGGTTTTTAATCCTCTAATAATCTCCACCAGATGGATCCGGGATACCGGATACAAATAATGCATGCCAATCACCCGTTCCGGGTGCGCTGTGGATGCCGCAATTTCAGTCAGACTGAGCGTCGAGGTATTGCTTGCCAGAATAACTGGTGCCGGACACAACCTGTCCAGCTGCTGAAACAGCTGCTTCTTTTGTTCCAAATCCTCGCTGATCGACTCTATGACCATGTCGCAGTCCGTTAGCAAACTCATATCGGTACTTTTATGAATGCGGGATAAAATCAGCTTTTTCTCAGCAGCCGTGATCGCCCATTTTTCCATCTGCTTATCCAGACTATTTTCAATATGCTCCCAGGCTTGCTCCAGCTTCTGTGTCGTTTTGTCTATTAAAATTACATCGAGGCCCTGGGCCGCCAGCATTTCCGAAATCCCCTGTCCCATGGTGCCTCCGCCAACAACACCAACCTTGTTCCATTGCATACAACAGTCCTCCCCGGACGCATGATCTCTTTCTCTATAGGAACTCCTATCAGAGTCATTATACACAACATAGGGTCGAAAAAAAAATAAGAAAATCGGTAAACAAACAAAAAGCCCGCGACTGCCACAGCAGCACGAGCTTTCCATAAATCTTCTATATGAAACTAGTCATTTATACACCGTTTATAGCAACAATCTTTTTGGTATCTTGCGATTCAAATGCAGCAATAATAACGTTCAATGATTTCAAACCTTCTTCTCCGGAAATGCGTGGAGGTGTAGATGTCACCAGACTTTCAACGAACTCATCAATAACGCCGCTCGTTACTTGCTTCTCGTTAGTCGCCATGGCTCCTACTCTATGTTTTTCTACCGAACCATCTCTCATCAGAACAATAACTTGATCTTCAGGGTCTGTACCAATTTGCAAGCAGCCATTCTCGCACCATAGAACTGTGCTGTTATCTTGACCTTTGTAATAAGTCCAGCTTGCTACAAGCGTTCCGATCGTGCCGCTCTTCATACGCAGCAAACAAGTTGAGTTATCATCGCAGTCTGTGCCTTCTTTGTGTAAAGTACCTACAAAAGCTGCCACTTCAACAACTTCATCTTCGAGCAGCCAACGGATCAGGTCGGATTTATGTACGCCCAGGTCGCCCATTGCGCCCATAATGGCTTCTTCTTTACGGAAAAACCAGCTGTTGCGTCCATCGATACTCCAGCCCTCCGGACCCGGATGACCAAATGATGTGCGGAACGTTAATACTTTACCCATTTTGCCCGTTTCCAGAATTTCTTTGGCTTTAACATGTGGAGGCATCAAGCGTTGGTTGTGACCTACCATCAAATACACATTGTTGGCTTTAGCCGCTTCAATCATAGCCAGTGCATCGGCTTCATTGGTTGCCATCGGTTTTTCAACCAGTACATGTGCACCGGCATTGGCAGCAGCAATAGAAGCAGGAGCATGCAAGATGTTCGGCAAACAAACACTAACTGCATCCGGCTTCTCGGTGCTTAACATTTCTTCATAATTGGTATAAGCTTTGGCTCCGTATAAATCTGCATAATGCTGAGCACGTTGATTCACAACATCACAAAAAGCAATCAATTCCACATTCGGATTGTCCGCATATTCAGGGATATGTCTTTTTTCAGCAATGGAACCACAACCGATAACAGCTACTCTAATTTTACTCAATTTTCTCAACTCTCCCATTCGACTATGTTGGCTTGAACAATTGATATCGTTAATTTTCTATTGCGAAAATGCAGACAGGTAATGTTCTTTAACCCATTGCAGACTTGTCGCTACACTTTCAATCGGCGGGTTCGCGCAGCGGTCCTGTTCCACGATCAGCCATTCGACACCAGCATCAGAAGCGGCTTGGATTACATTTTGTAGATCAACTTCGCCTTTGCTCAGCTCCACCGTGTCCATTTGAGCCTCAGGGCCTCTTTTGAAATCTTTTAAATGTAATAATGGCAGTCTGCCTGTATAGCTTTTGATATATTGAAGCGGGTCTTGACCGGCGAACTGCACCCAACAAACGTCCATTTCTACAAGCACATTCTCAGGGGTAGTAGCGGTATACATCGCATCAAATACAAACTCGTCGCCGATTTTCATTTCGAATTCAAAAGCATGGTTATGGTAAGCAAATTTAAGTCCTGCTTCACGCACGATTTGACCTGCATGTTCAAAAAATTCGAACAGCGTTTGCCAAGCTTGCGGGCTTTGACGGTCCTCTGCAACAATATGTGGAATGATATAATATTCAGCACCAATCGTTTTCAGGTAAGCGATTTCTTTTTGAATGTGGGCGCGCGTATTGACCAGGCTCACATGAGCACCAATAGCTTTAAGGTTTAGTTCCTGCAACAGATCTCTCAGTTCTTCAGCTTCCAAACCGCCATAACCCGCGAATTCAACACCTTCATATCCAAGCTCTGCCACACGGCGTAAGGTTCCGCGAAAATCCTCTGCCATTGCATCACGAAGCGTATACAACTGTAAGCCAACACCCATTCTTCTCATATCGGTTAGGTCTCCTTCAAAAGTATTTGTATTTGATTCCATTGTAATCAATAATGCCCTATAATAGCTATGAACGATGTGGTTATCACATGAACGATCTGGCTACAAAATCAAACGAGGTGTTATCGTGCACTCCCATATATTAACCTGCGGTTACTCGTATCATTCACAAAAATTCACCAACAGCTATAAAGAAGGCGTAACCACCTATTTGTTCCGGCTGCAAACCGAAGGCTGCTGCTATGCACAGGTCAACGGCAATATGACATTGATCGAAACCGGCGATCTCCTCTTGTTCAAGCCGGGTGATGCATATGATCTAAGGGTCGACGAGCATACAAACAAGCTGCAGCAATCCATTGTCTCAAGTGGTGACTACTATATTATGTGTAAAGGCGACTGGATTGACGAATGGTGGGCCAAGTCGAGAAAACCACAAAAGGTACGGATTGCAGTCAATGAACGTATACTTACGATCTGGCGGCAAATTATTTTGGAAAAACGACGGTTTGAAGAAGATAACAAGGAGCTATCCGATTATTTGCTGCGTGCGCTCTGCCTATACATAGATCGTGCGATTACCGAAAACAATTCACGTCACGGCAGCTCCTTTCTGGCGACAAGAATGAAGAGCTTTATTGAGGAGCACGCCATTTTACCGTTGAAAGTTGAGGATGTAGCTCAGCACGTTGGTATTAGCGTCTCCCGAGCGGTCCATCTGTTCAAGGAATGCTTCAATAAAACGATCATTCAGTACACACAGGAAATCCGCCTGTCCACCTCGGTTGAGCGCATGGCCTACAGCTATTTAACGTTGGAGCAGATTGCAGAAACCTCCGGTTTTGGCAGCTATTCGTATTTTCACCGTGTGTTTCGTGACAAGTACGGCGTATCGCCCAAGACGTTCAGGATCAACATTCAGTCAGGTCAGCTGGAGAAAAAGGAATTAGAATCGATGCATTCGTAGCATAGGCTGATAGGGTGTTACCGAAACATGTTGAAACGCGTACCTTCCATCCTTTATACTGAATTTGGAGTGTAAAATCACGGTCCGGTCGGTAGTCCGGGCGCATAAGGGCTTGCAATAGCAGTGCCTTCTTGTCAGTAGCCTTCCCCCCTCGGGATGTCCGTCACTCTAATCTTTATTAGAGGGGGAAGCTGGATGAAGCTTACCGTATATTTTGATGACCAGCTGAAGTTGTGGGTCGGATTGATTGAAGCCGAGGAACACAACCAATTGAAGGCATGCCGACACTTATTTGGCAGGGAACCTAAAGAAGCAGAGATTCTCGAATTTATTCAATTCCAGATGCTTTCACTGTTGTCAACGACGACACGGTCGATTGATGTGAAGCCACGCCGAGAAGGGTATACCAATCCCAAAAGGCTTGCTCGCCTCGCGGCCAGAGAGCTATCACAACGTGGAGGCTCGACCTATGCGCAGCAGGTAATTCAAATGGAATACGAACATCGGAAGGTGGAACGACAATCACGTGCCAGAGAGCGGCGCGAAGAACTTCAGGCTCACAAGTATGAGCTCAGAACGCAAAAAGCCAAACTCAAGCACCGCGGCAAATAAGAAATGAGGCAACCACTTCCTGTCGGAGGTGGTTGTTTTTCTACTTGCATTCTGCATTCGAATCTTTTATTATAGATATTAAGGATCTTTAATAGATTTTATTTATCATCAAAAATCAGTTACAAATTCAGTTTCGGGAGGATGGTTATAATGGAAGCTTTACATGATGTTGGTATTATTGGTGGCGGACCGGCAGGTCTGAATGCAGCCCTCATGCTGGGAAGAGCAAGAAAAACAGTTGTGGTCGTAGATGAAGATCGTCCCAGAAATCGGGTAACACACGAATCCCATGGTTTTCTGACCAGAGACGGTATCACACCAAGCGAATTTCGGAGAATTGCCAGGGAACAAGTAACCGCTTATCCCTCCGTCCGTTTTGTTGCAGATCGTGCGGTAACGATCACAGGAACCGATGGAGATTTTCAAATTACTACCGCACAAGGGCTCGCCTTTCGAGTCAAAAAGCTGCTCTTTGCAACTGGAATGAAGGATGCCCCCCTCGACATTGAGGGATTAATCGATGTATATGGAAGCAGTGCCTTTGTATGCCCCTATTGTGATGGCTGGGAATTAAGAGATCAGCCCCTGGTGTTGATTGCGAACGGCGCCAAAGCCCACCACATGGCCAAAATATTGCCGGGATGGTCCCGCCAATATACAATCTGCACGAACGGACCTGATGAATGGACAGATGAACAGCGTAACGAGCTGAGGCAGCACAAAGTGCCGTTTTTCGATAGTCCGATCCTGCGCATTGATTCTCAGGATGGTAAAGTGCAGCAGGTTGTCCTGGAGGACGGCAGCGAAATTGCGTGCACGGGGATCTTCTTTGCACCGACGCTTGTCCCAGGATCAGACTTACCGGAAGCAATAGGCTGCCAAATAACAGAAACAGGGGCTGTCCTCGTCGATAGCTTCGGTAAAACCAATGTACCCGGTGTCTACAGTGCCGGAGATTCTGCTTCAGCAGCATATCAGCTGATTGCCGCTGCCGCTGCAGGAGCACTGACTGCGGTTACGATCAATAGCGAGCTGCTTGAAGCGGCCTGGAATAACGAAATTTAAGCCTCATCATCTATGTACGCCTTCCGATAACACTGTGAAATACGGGATAAGGGAGTTGGGCAGTTTCATACAATTCTCCAAACAACTCCACGCTTATGGGTTTTCGATGACGCCGATTTTGTGTAATAATAGGAACTGGCATTATTTTCTTGCCTAAGTTGATATTTAAACAAAATCGGTTTTCCTGTTGAAAACATTGCAGAGGTGAAGTTATGATAAAAGTCGGCCTAACCGGATTTGGCGATCACGAAGAATTGTATGGCAAGCTTACTCAGGCAAAACGGCTGCCTATCTATAGCGAGCATTTCCCCATCGTGGAGCTGGATAGCCCATTTTATGCTGTGCAGCCGGTCAAAAACTATCTGAAATGGGTGAATGACACACCGAAGGATTTTGGATTCATCGTAAAAGCTTATCAGGGAATGACGGGACATCTTCGGGGAAAGAAAAACTTTTTTGACACCACGGATGCTATGTACGAAGCATTCCACATCTCTATCCAACCGGTTATCGATGCCGGAAAGCTGGCAATGGCTTTATTCCAATATCCACCCTGGTTCGAATGCAGTCGTGAAAATGTAGCCATACTTCGCGATACGCGGAAACGGATGGGGACCGTGCCTTGTGCACTCGAATTTCGACACCAGAGCTGGTATGCCCCTGAATTTCGCGAGCGAACCCTCGATTTCATGAGCAAAGAGAACTGGATTCATACGATTGTCGATGAACCGCAAGCTGGAGAAGGCTCCATTCCGATCGTATCCGTAGCGACCTCACCCGAGATCACCTATGTGCGTATGCATGGACGCAATGTGCAAGGCTGGCATCAAAGCAACCATCCAGATTGGCGTAAGCTGCGTTATTTGTACAGATATAACACGCAAGAGCTGACGGAGTGGCGGGACAGGCTGCTTGAGCTGGAGAAGTCATGCAAACACATTTACGTTGTTTTCAATAACAACTCCGGCGGCGACGCAACCGATAATGCGAAGGAGCTTATGCAAATGCTCGGTCTCGAAACCCAAGCACTGCCACCCAAGCAGGCGGATTTGTTTGAGGATATTTTGTAAGCATGGGTTCACAAAAGTAATACACGTTTATAACGCAAAAACGCCGTAGGTTAACGATAAACCTACGGCGCACTATTTTCTTCTATATCTCATGCTAAACTACTTACCCATCTCTCTACACGGCTGCCTCTGCTTGATCCCTTACAATCTGTTTCAGACAATCCTCAAACGTACCGATCACAATATTCACAGGAACACCGAGCATCAAATTGATCGGCATACCCAGATTTTCGATATGCATGCCCTCTTTGTCCACATATCTCCCATTATCTCCGAGACGGACATCTCCCCAGTGTTTAGCTACCTTTTCCCATATAAGAGAATCGTCGCTCATATACCCGTACAGCTTTTTGCCTAAGGCACATGCATAACCTACCTCAAATACGGTCCCTGAATCAGGCTCTGCCCCGCGAAAACTGTTTAAATTAGCGGCAATGATATCCGATCCTTCGATCAGCTTAATATTGGCTTGAAAAATATCGGAAGCAATTTCTCTTTTGCTGCGGCCTGGCTGCTTGTTAATCACGTTGTCCATAGGAAACAAACCGACAAAGCCATGTTCTGCACATTCGGCTTTCAGGTTGGCACCGATCTCAAGTGCATTTGGATAAAAGACTTCAAATCCCGCTAAATAGATACGATTGCCCATGGCAAACACCTCACAACTTGTTCATATTTGGCGCTAGCCCTGAATGAGCAGAGAAACAACCTTGCCTTCATTCACATCGATAAGGCCTAAATCTGTTATTTTCAAAGCCGGACTTACCGGTAAGGAGTGTGTACTGATCGACATAATCGGATTATAGTGTCGGTAACCGAGCGATTCCATAGCCTGGGTAAGCTGATGAACCTCAGCAGCGGTTTGCTCCAGCGGTTCCTCTGTCAAAATCCCACCTACAGGCAGGTGAAGATTCGCCAGCACGGTGCCATTGTCAACCACACAGAAACCACCCTGATTGCGGATAACCTCATTCGCTGCAAGCATCATATCCCGCGGATTGTGACCAACGACCAGCAGGTTGTGATTATCGTGCGAATACGTTGTCGCTATCGCACCGCGCTTGATCGTATCTCCGCCGATTAACCCGTATCCGCGGTTTCCATTTTTCCCGTAACGCTCAAATGTAGCAATCAGGCCGTATGGGCTTTCCTCCCAGCACAGCTGGTTATCTCGAATCTCCACCTCGCCATGGTGCTCCTTCGTGAAGGTCGATCCATCCTGAACTATCATCACCCGGCATGAGTAACGGCTATCTGCTGCTTGTACGGTAACAGCGAAGTCTTGTTCGGTTAATATCGGCAGCTTGACACTCGTGTAATAATGCTCAGGAAATGAGTGCTTACTCGGTTTGGGCAGGTAAGCTTCGTGAATGTCATATACCTTTTGTCCTTTTTTGTACACCTGATCCATAATCATGCTCTGCAGGTCTGACACGAGCAGGAAATCGGCAATTTTGCCGGGCGCGATGGCACCACGATCATGCATTCTCATTCTACGGGCAGGTGTAAAGGTACTGGCATAGATCGCTTTTTCGGCGTCCATTCCCATTCCTATAGCTTTGCGAACCAAGTGATTCAGATGACCACGACGTTGAAACGAATCCGCCATCACATCATCGGTCACAAAACAAAAATGCTCCGATACATCGTGCTCGATCAAATAATTCATGACTTCATCGGTCATCGATTTCTCCTGAATTTCAATAAACATTCCAGCATTAATCCGAGCTTCCATACCTTCAATCGTTTGATGTGTATGATCTGAATCCACGCCGGCATAAATGACTCGGTGCAGATCCAAATCCAGCAGCTTGGGAACATGTCCCTCTATAATCAAATCCGGATAATGACTTCGAATATGCTCCAGAATGTGATTGGTTTTACTGTCCGAGCTGGAAATAATATCCACATAATTCATGATTTCGCCCAAACAAGCGATTCTTTCTGTTTGCAGCAGCTCATCCAGATCGGCAATTTCGATGGACCCGCCAGCCGTTTCCAGAGAAGTTGCCGGGACTGAGCTTGGAACCGCGTAGAACATATCGGCAACACATTCCTCGCTTGCTCTCAGCATCTCTTTAACCCCGGCAAGACCAAATACATTCGCGATCTCATGCGGCTCCGGTACGATCGTCGTCACACCGTTACGTATCAATCCATAGGAAAAGGTTGCTGGTGTTACCATCGTGCTTTCGATGTGCAGATGAATATCGATGAGTCCGGGAAGCAAGTAACGATCCTCACCCTTGACAATCTCGGCGGCTTCGAACGTTTCCTGTCCGCGATCGCCCATATAAAGAATACGGCCATCCAGCACCGCTACATTACCCTTGATAAACTTTTTGGTATAGCTGTTAAACATTCGAACCTGCTCGATAAGTAAATCTACATGCATATGTGCACCTCCTGCTGCGTTAATCGACGATAACTAATTTTTCCGAGGGAAACGAAAGCTGAACCCGGTATCCATTCCCAAAAGGCTCCTCCATTTCCTTATTGACCATAAAATCACCCAGCTCCGTCTTCACGACATACTGATAGCTGCGTCCAAGAAAGGTGCTAACGGTGACGAGGCCTGATACGACATTGGTAATTTCCTGATTTTCACTATCTGCAGCACTTTTTAATGAATCGGCTGTGATGAGAATGTCCTCAGGACGAATGGCGATTTTGCGGCCCGTAGTGTTTTGGGTTCCCTGATGTCTCAGCACGCGGAACTCATAGTCGCTTTCCTTCAATACGATTTCCTCGTCGTGATCAATCCGCTGACTAAAATTAATAAAATTGCTGAAACCTATGAATCGTGCAACAAATTCGGACTTCGGATATTTAAAAATCGTTGCCGGACGATCCAACTGCTCGATAATCCCATTGTTCATAATAGCTACCTGATCGGAGATCGAAAAGCATTCCTCTTGATCATGTGATACATAAACGGTGGTAATGCCCAATTCCTGTTGAATTCGACGTATTTCTACACGCATATGGGTACGCAGATTGGCATCCAGATTACTGAGAGGCTCATCGAACAGCAGCAAATCAGGCTCAATAACAAGTGCCCGAGCGATCGCTACCCGTTGTTTTTGACCACCGGACAATTCTTTCGGAAAACGCTTCTCAAAGCCGGTCAAGCTGACGACTTCCAGAATGCGGCCTACCCGCTTCCCAATTTCGGACTCCGACACTTTTCTGAGGCGCAAGCCGAACGCTACATTTTCAAAAACAGACAGATGCGGAAACAAGGCGTAGCTTTGAAACACGAAACCGAAGTTTCGTTTGCTAACCGGAACCCGCGTATAATCTTTCCCGTCAAAAGTAAACTTGCCATGCTTGGCCTCCAAAAAACCGGCAATCAAACGCAAGGTCGTTGTTTTACCGCAGCCGCTGGGTCCGAGCAGTGAAATGAACTGCCCTTTGTCAATATTTAAATTAAAATCACGTAAAATGTAATGCTGATGATTGTACGCAACCGACACATTTTCCAAAGCGAGCAATGTCATGAGTGAAAAACCCCCGTTATCGTTTTGTAAAGTAGCTTAATCCCAGAAGTCTTTCAATGAGGAATAATAAAACCATAGTCAAGAGCATAAGCAGCACGGAAATCGCCGCGAGCGTCGGATCAAAATGATTTTCCAAATATGATAACATCTGAATGGGGAACGTACTGACTCCCGGTCCTGTCATAAAGACGGATATTTCCACATTATTGAAGGAATCCAGAAAAGCAATGATGATGGCAGCCAAAATACCTGACTTGATATTAGGCAGCACCACTATAAAAAAGGTTTTCAAACGGCTGGAGCCCAGACTTAATGCCGCTTCTTCAATCGAAAAGTCAAAATTGGACAAGCTCGACGCGATAACACGAATCGTAAATGGGAGCATAATAACCGTGTGCCCGATAAACAGCGCAGTCATCATAGGTAACTGGTAAGCGACAATCAAATATTTAAGCATCGTAAAGCCCATTACAATTCCCGGTATTAATATAGGAGAAATGAATAAGGAGTTCCATGCTTCCTTCCCCTTAAAATCGAACCGGCTTAACGCATAAGCAGCAGGAATCCCGATCAGCAGCGCGAACAGGTTACCGACCAAGGAAACCAATATCGAGATTTTGAACGTTTCCATAAACATCGATTGTTTAAAAATATTTTCGTACCATTTCAAGGAAAACCCCTGCGGTGGAAATTTCATGATCGTGCCCGGCTCGAATGAGGTAGCGGCGATAATAAGCAAGGGGCTCAGCAGCAGTATATAAATAAGTAATGTAAATAGGGCTAGCCCTCGATTCTTCTCCTGCATGCCCCTACCCCTTCACACTTAATTTAGTCGAAATTTTTGTCATCAAGCCGATAACTATTAAGGTAATGACCATCATGATCGTCGCAACGACCGATGCCGAATACCAGTCATTCAAAGTAATCGCATTTTGATATAAAAAGGTGGATATGACCCGTTTCTTGCCCCCCAGCACGGATGGCGTAGTGTACGCAGTCATACTTCCTACAAACACCAAGATACTGCCAAGAATCAAACCAGGTATGCTGAGTGGAAAAATGACTTTGCGGAATACAGTAAATCGGGAGGCACCCAGGCTTTCCGCTGCCTTGACCAGATCGGGATCGATATTCTCCATCACTCCGACCAAGGAAATAATGATCAACGGCAGGAAGAGATGAATCAGTCCGATCATCACCGCCGTCGGCGTATACAATATTTCCAGCGGCTGCTGGATCAGTCCAAGTGACATCAGGGAAGAATTAAGCAGCCCGTTTTTGCCCAGTATAATAATCCAGCTGAAAGACCTGACCACTGAGCTCGTAAGCAGCGGGAAGATCGCCAGAGCGAGCATAATGCCCTTGGTTCTTGGGCTTTGTCTGGAAACATAATAAGCAACCGGAAACCCGATGATGATACATAAAATTGTCGTAACCGTACTCACCTGCATCGTGGTGAGCAGGATATTCAGAAAATATTGATCCTGCAAAAAATGCATATAGCCGTTGAACGTAAAATTCCCTTTTTGAAAAAAAGTTGTTCCTATCGTCATGATAATTGGAACGAGCATGAACAGGGTCAGGAATAACAGTCCCGGCAGCATTAATAAATAGACGTATTTCTTTTTCACGGAAGCTACCCCCTTTTCCCGGTTCCCTAAGTACGCAGCGTTTGCACAAACAGCCGCAAAAATGCATCGGCGTCCACATCCGTACATACCCGGACATTAGGCTCCCGCTTCAATCGGTTTTGAAAATCACATATCGTTTGACCGTCGCACAGCTCACTGCGAGTCTCAATATCGACATAATAAGCATGAGTTGTAACCAACTCAGGACGCAAGGCCACACCTACAGCCAATGGATCATGGAGCGCGCAGGCTTGTACCTGGTTTCTTTCAAAATATCGCTTCATATAATCGGAGGTGCTTTCCTTCACATAACGACCGATCGGTGTATCACCCAGCTCTGTAATATGTGCATCACTGAGCAGTGCCTGCCGTGTTACATCCAGCCCAACAAGCGTCAATGAAGGAAATCCCGCATGAAGAACGACTTTGACAGCCTCCGGATCGACATACATGTTATATTCAGCGACTGGCGTCACATTGCCAACCCCTTTAACCACGCCGCCCATAAAAATAACTTCCTTGATTTCGTGAATCAATTGCGGACGCTTCATCAAGGCCAATGCTAGATTAGTCATGGGCGCTGTCATGATCAGCGTAATCTCTCCCGGGTAACGCAGCACCTGCTCGATGATATAATCTGGCGCAAACCCTTCCGTGACCGAAGTATGTACCGGCATGTCGCGGAGTGCGCCGCCAATTCCATCTTCACCATGTACCCGATGCTCGAAAACAGGCTTCCTCAATAAAGGCTTAGCTGCTCCTCTGACAACAGGAATCTGCTGCTCAACTCCGAGCAGTTGCAAAATTTTGCATGTATTATTTGTCGCTGTGTCCACCGAAACATTGCCATTGACAGTCGTAATCCCCACAATATCCATTTCACCGCTTTGGACCGCAAGGATGATGCCTAAGGCATCATCCACACCGGTATCCACATCAAGGATAACCTTTTTGTTCATTGTACTCTTCGCTCCCATGCTTCCAGGTTTATTGTGCAAGCTCACGGTTCCAACGGTCGGTCCATTTTTTCAAGTTATCATTGACAAACTTAACGTCCAGCTTACGCAGCTTGTTGATAACGTCGGCACCATAGGTCAATCCCTTGGCTTCCTCATCTGTCAGTTTCACTTCTTTATTGGTCGGTGACGTAATTTTGGCTTTAGCCACCTTTTCTTGTACCTCTTTGCTCAAATACCAGTTGATCAATTCTTCAGCAAGCTGTTTGTTTTTAGAACCTTTTACGACATTGATTGTGTTCATAACTGCATATCCGCCTTCTTGCGGCGTCACAAATTTGGCATCCGGCACTCCGGCTTGAAGATCCTTAAAGTAGCTGTCCATAAAAGGACCCGCGGCAACTTCGCCTTGCGCAAACATCGTAACAAAGTCCGCTGTCTTCCCGTAATATTTAACGACTGATGGATTCAGCTCTTTTAATTTGGCAAAAGCTTGATCTTCATTGAAGGTACTGTTTCCTGCAATCAGCGAAGCCGCATCGATCATCATCGGACCACTAGTTGTCGTAATACCAGGCAGTGTCAGCTTTTTGGCTAATTCCGGACTCCAAAGGTCTTTCCATGATTTAATTTCTGTTTTTACCAGCTTTGGATTGTAAGCTATACCCAGCTGATTGACTGTGTAGGCCGGTCCATAATCCGCGCCAAGCGGTGCTTTGGCAATATCATAGAGCTGATTCAGGTTAGTCAGCTTTGCAGCGTCGATCTTATCGATAACCCCAGCATCAATCGCCTGCTGTGTGAAATAATCGGATAGGAACAGAACGTCCACTGCCGAGCTTCCTTGCTGCACCTTATTTAAGCGTTCCGCATTATTCCCAATTTCAAACACAACTTTGGCATTAAATTTTTTCTCAAAAGGTACAATCACTTCTTTATTCGTAAAATCATCATTGGCCCATGTTGAGATGACCAATTTGGTTGGCTCGCCGCTTGGTTTGGACGCTTCCGGTGTTGAGGCTGCAGGAGTCCCGCTGCTGCTCTTCCCATCTGTACCACATCCTGCTAAAGCTAATGCCACACATGTAACTGAAATCGCGCTGCTGATCATTTTTTTCTTCATCATCTAATCTCCACCTATCCCTTTTGTTAGTTTGGCAAGCTATAAAAATAAAAAAGAAAAGTACTCCTGGTAGAATAAAAGCTTCTAACAAGAACACTTTTCTTTGTAAACAAAGTAAAGCGATATTTGTTGGGAAAAAAGGTGGCTATCTCTTAAGATAGATCAAAAGAGATCGTTCACATATTCGATTCATTCTAAGCTTGTCTGACAATGATGTTCGTAATCGCCCATTGCGTATGTGGATCGTAATCTCTCAAAACAGCTTCCATGTCCAGCTTAAGCTCTTCTTCCAGCCGTTCTTTTAATTTCTTCTTATAAATCGAAGACATATAAAAATCGACCTCATACTTAAGATTGGGTGCTTCCCCCTCTAATGCTGCGGATCGGGGTGAGCGTCGATGCCTGGCTACAAATGTAATTAATTGATTATCAAAGGTAACCTTTAATAAGGTTGTTCCAAAACCGAATAGCTCCTTGGAAATATCATTATAAATGTGACACAGCTGCTTCTTGCCTTCATTAGTATCTAGTGAAAGAATGTGATCACCTTCTATAACGATTATTGCACTTCTCATCAGCCCAAACCCAATGTTAGGTAATATAACGTCGAATTAGATTTTATTCGTTTTATGTAAGTTAATATTATATGAAGATTGGGTATATATCAAGGGTATTTTCGTTATTTCCTGAAATCCACCTTTCATTTTGGTATTTTCATCCATTTTCGGTGTCTCTATTGAAAAAAATCTTTCTTTTAGGTTATAATCAGACTACATGCTCGTAAATTACCGAACAATAAGCCGATGAAGAGATTCCAACTCGGAGGCGTTCTCGTCAAGGAAATCAAGGTCATTGCATGATGACCTGTTCTCCCTAAGTTAACCGGACCGCCCGTTATCGCGGAACCAGAGAAGATCGGACAGCACTATACTGTCTGGTCAAATTGGGTGGCACCGCGAGAACAACGCTCCTCGTCCCATGGGATGAGGGCGTTTTTTGCATTCTAACTTATAAGGAGCGCGGTGTCATGTTAAATATTCAAACAATCCGGGACAACAAGGATAGGCTGCAGGAAGTAGCTGATCAGAAAGGAATTCACGTATCCATTGCACAATTACTTGAATGGGATGATCAGAAACGAAAGCTGCTTCAACAGGTGGAACAGCTGCGGCAGAGTCGAAACAAGCACACACTGCAATTTCAAGCGATCACTCAGAACCATACAGCCAACGGGAACAACCACGATACCCCGGAAGCCCGGCAATTAAAATTGACGGTTAAGGAGATTAATAACCAAATAACCGTGATGGAAGCCAGACTTGCCGATGTGGAGCAGCCTTATCACAGTCTCCTGCAGCTCGTTCCCAATCTGGTGTCACCCGATACCCCGGTCGGCCTTTCAGATGCAGATAATATCGAAATTCGCGCTCATGGGGAGCCACCGGAATTCGACTTCGAGCTTCGTGATCATGTTGCCTTAGGCGAGCTTCACGAAATCATTGATCTCCCCCGTGGTGTCAAAACAGCTGGAACCCGCAACTACTATTTAAAAGGTGCAGGAGCCATGCTTCATCGCGCTGTACAGCAGCTAGCTCTCGACCTGCTCCTGCAAAAAGGTTTTACACTTTTGGAGGTTCCTCTGCTTGTACGCAGCACCGCACTCACCAACACCGGATTTTTCCCGCTTGGGGAGGATCAGACTTACCGGATTGAAGGTGAAGACAAGTGGTTGGTTGGCACCTCAGAGGTTCCGCTTGTCGCGTTTTACGGCAACGAGATTGTCGATGTATCAGAGCCGATCCGTCTGGCTGCCGTCTCCACCTGCTTCCGTAATGAGGTCGGTTCTTCAGGAAGGGATGTGCACGGTCTATATCGTGTTCACCAATTTGCCAAGGTCGAGCAGGTCATTCTCTGTGAAGCCAGTCTGGAGAAGGCTGATGCTATTTTGCAGGAAATCACACACAATGCTGAACAGTTATTACAGCTGTTAGAGCTGCCTTATCGGGTTATGACCGTGTGCACGGGCGATATGTCACAAAAAACGTATAAACAGTACGATATTGAGACCTGGATGCCCAGCAGACAGGCATACGGTGAAACCCACTCGTCATCCAACCTGCTCGACTTCCAGACCCGACGCTCGCAGATCCGGTATCGGGATGCCGAGGGCAAGCTTGCCTATTGCTACAGCTTGAACAATACAGCCGTTGCTTCACCACGAATTCTTATTCCACTGCTCGAAAATCATCAGCAAGAGGACGGTTCCATCTACATTCCCAAGGCGCTGCAGCCTTATATGAATGGAATCGAGACACTGGTGCCAAGCAGCCCTGTATGATGGATGAGAACTTGTTTAGTTGTATAGCATCAGATTGAGCAAATCATTTGCAGTTGATTCTAGCTCCTCCATACAATAAAAAACAGGCTGTACTGGTAATATACCAGACAGCCTGTTTGTATGAACTTCTTATTATTTGTAGGCTTCTTCATGCTTAACTGTACTTAGGATAGCTGTGTGTGCTTGCTCATAAGCTGTGATATCTGTTTCATGCATAAGCGTCAAGCCGATATCATCCAAGCCTTGCAGCAAAAATTGACGGCGATGCTCATCAATTTCGATATCAATGTCAAGACCTTGATCGTCGGTCAGCTTTTTGCTTTCCAAATCTACAGTCAGCTTATAGCCTTCTTGTTTCGCTGTACGCTGAAACAGTTCTTCGACCTGCTCTTCGCTCAGTTTAATCGGCAGGATTCCGTTTTTAAAACAGTTGTTAAAGAAGATGTCTGCATACGAAGGTGCAATAACAACCTTGAAGCCAAAATCCTGAATCGCCCATGGAGCATGCTCACGGGAAGAACCGCATCCAAAGTTAGCACGGGAAATCAGAACGGAAGCGCCCTGATAACGCGGCTGGTTCAAAGAAAACTCAGGGATAACCTCACCCTTCGGGGTAAAACGCCATTCGAAAAATAAAAACTGTCCAAATCCTGTACGTTCAATCCGTTTCAAAAATTGTTTTGGGATAATTGCATCTGTATCTACATTCACACGGTCAACCGGACCCACAAGGCCCGTATGCTTGATAAATGGTTCCATGGATTTCGTCTCCTCACATCACGTAATTGAATTAAGCTTGCTGCTTCACTTTAAATTTCCAATCGCGAACATCAACAAAATGACCTTCGATCGCAGCCGCTGCTGCCATTGCAGGAGATACCAGATGCGTACGTCCATCGCGTCCTTGACGTCCTTCGAAGTTACGGTTGGAGGTCGATGCGCAGCGTTGGCCCGGTTGTAATACGTCCGGATTCATCGCCAAGCACATGCTGCAGCCAGCATCACGCCATTCAAAGCCCGCTTCTGTGAAGATTTGATCCAGACCTTCTCTTTCCGCTTGCAGCTTCACACGACCGGAGCCAGGAACGACGATAGCTGTCAAAGTAGGTGATACCTTGTAACCTTGAGCAATCGCTGCCGCTGCACGAAGATCCTCGATGCGGCCGTTTGTACAGGAGCCAATAAAGACATAATCAACAGCAAGCTCAGTCATCGGAGTACCCGGTGTCAAGCCCATATATTCAATTGCTTTTTCAGCAGCTTTACGCTCATTTTCAGTTGTAAAGCTTTGTGGATCTGGTACAAGCGCGGTTACATCGGTTCCCATACCAGGACTTGTTCCCCAGGTCACTTGCGGGATCAGGCTTTCCGCATCAAATTCAACAACCCAATCATATTGAGCGCCATCATCGGTAGTCAGCTTTTTCCATCTGTCTACAGCTTCGTCGAAAGCAGCACCCTGTGGTACATATTGACGACCACGCAGGTATTCAAAAGTAATCTCGTCCGGTGCAATCAGACCTGCTCTTGCGCCGCCTTCAATGGACATGTTACATACAGTCATTCTTTCTTCCATAGTCAAACCACGAATCGCTTCACCTGTATATTCAATAACATAGCCAGTTGCGAAATCCGTACCATACTTAGCGATTACGCCAAGAATCAAATCCTTTGCAGTTACGCCAGGCTTCAAATTGCCGTTGATGCGAACTTCAAGCGTTTTGGCTTTGGACTGCTGCAAGCATTGAGTTGCCATAACGTGCTCAACTTCACTTGTACCGATACCAAATGCCAGGGCGCCAAATGCACCGTGAGTAGACGTATGACTGTCACCGCACACGATGGTTTTGCCTGGGTGTGTAAGGCCAATCTCAGGTCCCATAACGTGAACGACACCTTGGTCAATATTATCAAGATCGAACAACGTAACGCCAAAATCCTTACAGTTTTGCGACAAGGTATCGATTTGCTGTTTGGAGATTGGATCCGTAATATTAAAACGATCTTTCGTCGGCACATTATGATCCATAGTAGCGTAAGTCAAATCAGGACGGCGAACCTTGCGGTTAGTCAGGCGAAGCCCTTCAAATGCTTGCGGGGACGTAACTTCATGCACCAGATGCAGGTCGATATAAATAATACTTGGTTTGCCTGCTTCCTGATGAATTACGTGATTGTCCCAAATTTTTTCGAACAACGTTTTTGCCATCAGTATCACCTCATTATCAGGAATAAATATCTCTTGGTACTTCATTATCCAATCCTATCATTTCTATACTCATTGTTCCAAGATATAATAGCTATAATATTGATAGGTAAATCGAATAAGCATAAGAAAAAAAATTACTCTACGTACCTTGTACTCAAGCATTAGAAAAACCAAAAGATTTGTGCAATTTTTAACACCTATATTTTCCCAAATCATTCATACTGCTTATAGGTGTAGGGATAGGAGCCTTCGCTACAGGGAGATTGATTTCAATACTTAAAAAGCTGAATAACGAGGATTTGCTTGTTTACTACAGCATGGCAATCGAACTCGAACATCACGTAGATAAAGAATTTATTGAATTATTGGAAAGGGAATTAGCACGAAGAAATATTAGCATTCAGCCGCGGCAGGAAGACAACCAGAAGTAATCAAGAAATAAAAATTTGAGAGCGAAAGGCATCTAGCCCTTCACCGGTAGGGGCCCGTTAGCTTGTTGCTAGCGGGTCTCGCTTTCACGGCTTTTCAACAAATCAAGCAAGATTAGAATATACATTTCTTTGATAGGTCCAATCCAAGAGCCGCAGGCATTCATAATATACAGAAGGAAAGGCGAGAGGAGGGGGACATATGGGATTAGGAGTTGGTGGTAGTTGCGGAGGTTACGGGCTCGGAACATCTACTGGGGCGATTCTTGTATTGTTCATTTTGCTGGTAATTATTAGCCGTGCCTTTATCTAAAGATTATTCATCCGCCTACCATTACATTGTGGAGGCGGTTTTTCACTAGTAACTATTTACATACTGGATAACGCTAACTTTCTCGACCAATAATAAGCCCATGCCAATTAAGGAGGGACACACAAATGGGTAAGCAACAGGGACATGCAGCTCAAAACACAACCACACGGACATCTGACAAAAAAAGTAACAAAGCTGAAAAGAATAAAGAGAAAGAGTAGAAAATCCTCAACATGAAACCCCCATTAACAAAATCGTTAGCGGGGGTGCTCTCACACATTTCCAGGCCCCCACCGCTCCTCAAGACGCATGCCTTTCCAGATACCAACTGAAATAGCCCAAGCGAGAACAAACAAAATAACCAGCATGTACCCCAGTGATCCAAAATCAAGGTCCTGAATCCAGCTCCAAAAAGCACCGTTCAAGCCCAATTTTTCGGAAAGCACCTGCAAGAGTTCAACCATACCGATGAGTAGTGCCGCGACGACAGCCAGTGAAGTAACGGAAAGATTGTAGTAAAGCTTACGAAGAGGTGTGGAAAACGCCCAGCTGTAAGCCTTGGTCATGAACATCCCATCTGCCGTATCCATTAAGCTCATCCCCGCAGCAAACAAAATAGGGAACGAAAGTACACCGACAAATGGCATGGCCTCTTTAGCGGCTCCAGCTGAAATCGCAAGAAGCGATATCTCGCTTGCGGTATCAAATCCAAGACCAAATAAAAAACCTAACGGATACACGTGCCAGCTGCGGGTTATAAATTTATAAAGAGGTCTTAAGAGCCGAGAGAAAAATCCTCTGGATTCGAGAAGTCTCTCAAATTCATCCTGGTTGTGCGCGCCATTACGAAATTGAACAAATAACTGAAATAATTGAATCAGTACAATAAGATTGATGATACCTATAATAAGCAAAAACAATCCGGACACGGAAGCGCCTATCAAGCCACCAATTTCTTGCATTTGCGGCAGTTCTCTTTGTACCCATTTAACCGAAAAAGCAGTGACAATCGCCATGAGCAGCACCACCGAGGAATGTCCCAATGAAAAGTAAAAACCAACCCCAAGTGAATTCCTTTTTTGCTGCACCAGCTTACGGACGGTGTTATCAATAGCGGCAATATGATCCACATCAAAGGCATGCCTGAGTCCAAGCGTGTAAGCAAGCAGTCCCATCCCCCAGAGGGCTGGATTGTTACGTGCCGCTACATATAAAAACATCAGACCCATAATATGAAGAATAAGAACAGCACCAGAATAACCTATCCAAGACTTACTCTGCCCGAGATTATCTTTGTTCATCATTTATTTTACCTGGCTTTCCTGTTTATTATTTGGTGCTACGAATATATTAGAATGTAACACGATAATTGCTTTTTGAACATATCCATAACAAAAAAAATCGAACCCAAAAGGACTCGATTGGTTAGTATATGTGACTCAGCCGTTTTCCATATGAACCTGCATATGAAGTCAGCCCTAATAATTTCAGATTCTCATATAGCTTCATAGCTAACTTTTCGTATGAAACAAGTTATTCTCGTATCATCGACGCATACACAATGTATTCAAAACCTCAGGCACCGGAGTTTTCAGCCCTCATTATGTCCATGAACGGGATCTTCACCATCTCACCGCCAAATTGGGTTACATGAACCTTTCGGGTGTTGGCATCCAACTCCACAATCCGCCCACGAATTACCTCGGACTTTCCCCATACAGTCAGCAGCATTTCGCTTCTTTCATGCTTCGCTTCACCCAGCTTATCTCCCAATTCTTCCAGATCGGACTCATCTCTTTCTGGTCGCTTTGCTACATTCATCATTTTCATTACCTCCCACTTATAGGAACATTCGTTCTATACATATTTTATACGAACACAACACGAACGCGCAAGAGCCAAAATGAATTTTTTATGTAAAATGAACCGCAGCTTACGCGGTCCTAATATCCTGGGTATCTCGTTACCTATTGGATTAAACAGTTATACCTTAATTCCACGGTCCACCCTACCATCCAATACGGTATTCAGAAATACCAATTCCGTCACCGTCAATGTCTTGTCCACAATCTTCTGCATCCACTCCCAGCTAAGCTGGTCCGCATTGTAGGCAGCACCCAGCACCTGGTACAGCATATCCCATTGCCATTGCTCCAGCTTCATCGGCATATTCATCTCATCCTCCTCGGGAATTTCATTGGTGTTCCACCAGCCCTCTTTACCGTACGATTCGTTCAAATCCACATTGATTCCGTTTAAGGTTATATCATTTTGATACTGATAAATGTTCTTAACCTCCGACTTCTTTCCGCCGCTCCAGGCATAGGTTTGCCAGAATCGGGAACAAACGCCGCGTTTGTTCATCTCTTCAATCACCGCATAGGAGCCATAGACGCCCGTGTAGTATCCTGGCGTTGCCTCAGCTGCAGCAGCTATATAGTCCGCTATTGTATTCATCTGCGCAATGGTGGCATCGAAATCCACGGCAAAATAAATCGCACTTCCTGCCGGTTGCCCGATATCAATGGCAAGCTGTAGAGCTGTTGCCCCATCACTTAAACCGGCTTCCCTACCGTCCAGAGGCCGGTTGGCCGTTGTTTCGAATACGGATACAATTTGCAGTCCACCCCCTGTGATGATTTCCGCTTCTTTCCTACTCAGCGCCTTCCAGCCGCTGGGAACCAGATAACGGGCAACAAACTCAAAATTCTGTGACCGAAAAGCAGCAGTGACAGCTACCGTCAGCGGTGTTGCACAATCAAAGCCCTGGGTCATTTCTTATCCTCCTCCCCTTTCCCTTTATCTTCTAGCTGCTTCAGCACTTTGGTAATAAAGTGTGGTAGAGGCACACCAATAACCCCCAAATTTTCAACGATCGATAATCCTTCTCTACCAACATAAAAATAAATGGCCAGTGTCCTAAATATCGGTGCGGCATTGCCCACCAGCTCATCCAGCATAACTGCAAGTGCCAGAACAACGAGAATCACACTCTTTCGGATCCCCCCCCAGAACATGACCTCACTATTCAAATTACGCTGCTTGATTGCTCCCAGAACGCCCGTTATATAGTCAGCTACCATACAAAAAATCAACAGCTGTAAACCGATATCCCAGCCTCCCAGAAATGCATTTACAATTAGACCTGTTATCGCCACGATACTGCTGAAGGCCGTTTCTCTGGTCAAAAGTGGCTCCCCCCTTTCCTCCGCTGGCAAGGCATGTACGCTCCATACAATATATTCAGATTTGCTAGAGTTCGATTGGACAGCATCAACAATTACTGTGGCGGCAGGGAGCATACTTTCTGAATTTTTGAGAATCCTAGACATACAAATCTACAAATGGAGGACATAGCAATGACCCCTACACAGCTTCAGCCCTCACCTCAAACTGAACAAAAAGTAGAACTGACATCAGCTGAAATCGCCAGCCTTTGGACTTCCTATTTAAGTGATACATTGGCTGTTTGTACCATAGGAGTTTATTTGCAGCATGTCGAAGATCCGGAAACCCAATCCATACTTGAATTCGCGTATCAACAATCCAAAGTGCATGTTCAGAAGCTGCAGGCTTTTTTTACAAAAGGAAAAATTCCTGTACCTGACGGCTTCCAAGAAAGCATTGATACCCACCAAGCACCTCGCTTGTATACCGATGACTTTTACTTGTTCTATATTGAAAATATCGGTAAAGTCGGGATGCGCCAGTATACGATGGCTCTTTCTAATTCTGCACGGGCGGATGTCAGCCAATATTTCACTGACTGTCTGAATGAATCGGTACAAATATTTAACCGGTCCACAGATGCTTTGCTTGCAAAAGGGACTTTTATAAGAGCTCCTTATATTCCAAGCCCCACAGCCAAAGAATATGTTCAGAAAAACAGCTACATGAATACATGGTTTGGCCCGCAAAGAGCACTGAATGTGATTGAAATATCCGGACTCTATTTTAATTTGATCCAAAACCAGCTAGGTCGTTCTCTACTCATGGGTTTCAGTCAAACGGCAGGTACACAGCAAATCCGTAATTATATGCTGCGGGGAAGGAATATTGCAGACAAGCATGTCGAAATTTTCGGCTCGTTGCTGAGTGATGAATTCATTCCATCCGCAAGTGTATGGGACACTCTTCCGACAAATTCAACCATACCTCCATTTTCAGATAAAATGATGATGTTTCAAGTTTCAGCACTGAATGCCTCAGGAATCGCTCATTATGGAACGAGTCTTGGTATGAGTGCCAGAAAGGATTTATCCACACGTTATATTAGTCTGACGGCTGAGGTTCTTGCTTTTGCAGAGGATGGAGCCGAGATCATGATAGAGCATGGCTGGATGGAACAGCCACCACAAGCACCCGACCGCAACAAGCTGGCTACACCTTGAACCGAGTTATCCCTTAGACACAAAAAAAACAGCCTGCTCTCCAATAATGGATAGTAGGCTGTTTAGATTGTTTCCTGTATAATATGAATAAGCTTAATAGGAAACGATTATAAATGTGATAGCTTTGCTATATAAAGGAGCATTCTTATGGAACTCAGACAGCTGCAGTATGCACTGCAAATTTCAATTGACAAAAACTTCTCCAGAGCGGCTGAAAAGCTGCACATTGCCCAGCCATCTCTCAGCCAACAGCTCTCCAAGCTGGAAAAGGAAATCGGCTTGCTGCTGTTTCAGCGGACAACCAACTCCGTCGAAGTGACCTATGCCGGAGCCTTGTTTGTAGAAAAGGCACAAACGATTCTTGACATGATAGAGCAGTTGAAGCGTGAGATGGAGGATATTTCTCAAATGCGCAAAGGGAGACTCGTCGTCGGCAGTTTGCCTATTACCGGAGCCCATGTACTGCCGCTGGTGCTGCCTGTATTCCAAGCGAATTATCCAGAAATCGAAATTGTTCTGATGGAGGAGACATCTGCGCATTTGGAGCAAATGACAGCCAACGGACAGATCGATATTTCCTTGCTGTCGATCCCGCTCCAAGATGAGTCTCTGACCTATGAGCCCATCATTGAGGAAGAAATACTGCTCGCAGTTCCCCAGCATCATCGATTGGCAGCAAGAGTATCCGAACCACAGCAAACCATAGACATCCTGGAACTCCGCGACGAACCGTTCATTGCGCTTAAGAAAGGACAGGGCTTCCGCCAGATTGCTTTGGAGCTTTGTGCAGAATCCGGCTTCAAACCCAACATCGTGTTTGAGAGCAGCAATATCGAGACTGTGCAATCACTTGTAGCAGCAGGAATGGGAATTGCTTTTGTTCCACATATGGTGTCCAGAGGTGGTTGGAGCGAACACGCTCCAGCTTATCTTTCCCTTACTACCAAGCCTACACGCACACTCGTTATCGCTTACCGCAAAGGTCGCTACTTATCTAAAGCCGTAGGCGCTTTTATGAAAACATTCCATGACGTCATCAAAAATTAATATAACGCAGGTCGCCGATCTTCGAAAACCGGAATACGGCTTCGCACCTCATCTACAAGTGCCAAATCAATCTGAGCGCGAATAACCTGCTCCGTCTCATCCCCTTCGGCAAGCGCTTCTCCCCAAGGATCAATGACCATTGAATGCCCAAAAAATTCGGTGGTCCCGCTGATTCCTACACGATTGCAGGAAACGACAAACATTTGGTTTTCTATTGCCCGCGCCATCAACAAAGTGCGCCAATGGTGCAATCGCGGGTTCGGCCATTCCGCAGGTACAAACACAATTTGCGCTCCACCCAAAGCCAGCTTTCTGGAAAGCTCAGGGAACCGGATATCGTAGCAGATCATCATGCCGGAGGATACTCCGTCAAGCTCGAACTGTCCAATATGGCTGCCTTCCTCTAAATACTTTTCCTCATCCATTAAGCGGAATAGATGAATTTTGGAATAATCCGCTACGCGGCTGCCCTCACGATTGTACGCATAAATCGTATTGTATATCTGGCTGCCCTGCTTCTCGGCAATAGACCCCCCGATGATATTCACCTGATGCTTGCGAGAAAATTCCGACAGCAGCGCATGTGTACGTTGCCCTTCTTCATCTGCTAGCTCTTTAATACGATCCAACGCATAGCCTGTGTTCCACATCTCTGGAAATATAATGACATCCGGTTTCGTCTCGCCCTCAACAGCTTGATCCAGCAGCTTCTCAAGCTTCGCATAATTAAGCTCAGGTTCTCCGATTGCAATGTCCATTTGTAGTAAAGCAAGGTTCCATTTCCGATTATTTAATGTCATATCCTTCACCCTTTATGATTTATATGATAACGACTTATGGCGTCATTGTGTGTGGATTCGTAATATAGTCGTGATTTCATCATAGACGATGATGCACTGAACTTCAATCCTTTCGGGCGAACCATATGCTCCATCGATCTTGTTCCACCAATGGTTTGTCGAGAGCCTCCATGCCTTCTGCAGTCAACTGCTGCTGGGTATAGACAATTAAATCTTCCAGTTCCACATCCGACAATTCGTGTAAAATCGAACGTCCAGTCCTCAGCAGCAGATCCTCTCGCAACTCCGCAAAATGATGGTAAGATTTCCTCGCTTCCCAAAGCGAAATCTCCTGCACTTGGTTAAAGCCAGCTGTCCTTAATGCGTCCAGTACATGGTCAGAACTGTGACGTCTACTGCTTTCCTGTACCAATAGACTTGGGAATTTATCAAAGATGTAGCCGCGCACATGCTCTTTACTTCCAGCTAACGCACAGTCCTCAGGTGTCCGGTCCTGCACAATAAGCATACCGTCCCGTTTCAAAATCCGATTAGCTTCCTGCATACAGCCTGCTAGCTCATCTGATGAAAGATGATGAATGAGCGCCCGCTCCAGCACAAGATCAATACTCTCGTCGTCCAAGCCAGTACTCAGCGCGTTTCCTTGCTGAAATCGTATGTTCGGATGACTGGCAGCATAAGCCGTGGCTCCATCCAGCATCACTTGCGAGAAATCCACACCAACGACTGATTCCACACCCATTTCGATTAGAGCCTTGCTATAAATGCCACCTCCACAGCCAACATCTGCAGCCTGAATTCCTTTTAAATCGACCTTACTGGCTATCAATTGCTTCCAGTCGTTATCCACACTTCGGTTGGTATAGCTGGTTGTGTTCTTCGGATCGTGAAAATCAATGGACATCTAGCAAACCTCCTTCATTCAATATGATTTCATCAAATGAAACTAAATACTGTTGAATGAAACTTTTGGTTGGTATCATTTTACCATCAGAGTAACCCAAATAACAATAGCGTAACGCATTATCCATACTTACTTCTATACACTGCTTGCGTTTCATGTTACATTTAGGCTATCTGGGCAATTCACCCTTATCCTATACAATTACTGGAGTGTGACTATAGATGAGTTCAGCTTCTTCATCAAGTAAACCCGCGTTTTCCATTCAGCCAGCACAGCGTATGCAGCAGCTTCCTACCCAGTTTTTCGCCACTCTCGTTAGTAAAGCCAATGCACAAATAGCTGCTGGCCATGACGTCATTAACTTGGGACAAGGCAATCCGGATCAACCTACTCCTGCTCATATCGTCAAGGAATTACAGGTTGCTGCCGAAAATCCACTGTATCATCGGTACCCGCCCTTCAACGGGTTCCCCTTTCTTAAGCAAGCTGTCGCCAAGCGGTATAAAGAGGATTATAATGTTGATCTGGACCCGGATAGCGAGGTTGCCATCTTGTTCGGCGGTAAAACGGGACTTGTGGAAATAAGCCAATGCCTGCTTAATCCAGGCGACGTCTGTCTTGTTCCCGATCCCGGCTATCCGGATTACTGGTCAGGAGTTGCGCTTTCCGGAGCCAAAATGGCCTTCATGCCATTGCGCGAGTCCAACGCCTTTTTACCAGATTACAGCGCTTTGTCCGCAGAGGATATTAACAAAGCCAAGCTGATGTTCATTAATTATCCGAACAATCCTACAGGAGCCTCAGCACCGGCTTCGTTCTATGAAGATACGATTCGCTTTGCCGAGCAAAATGGTATTGTGGTTGCAAGTGATTTTGCTTACGGTGCACTTGGCTTTGACGGTCATAAGCCGGTCAGCTTTTTGCAATTGCCAGGAGCCAAGGAAGTCGGTATAGAGTTCTATACACTGTCCAAAACCTATAATATGGCAGGGTGGCGAGTCGGCTTTGCACTCGGTAATAAAGAGCTTGTCCGTTTAATTAATCTCATTCAGGATCATTATTATTGCAGTCTGTTTGGCGGTATTCAGGCCGCTGCCGCTGCTGCTCTAACGGGTCCACAGGATTGTGTCGCCTCCTTGCTTGCTACATATCAAGGTCGTCGTGATGCATTATACAGCTCTCTGGATCAGATTGGCTGGAAGGCACAACGTTCACAAGGCTCTTTCTTTACGTGGCTGCCTGTACCTAAGGGCCACACCTCCGCATCGCTCGCCGATCTGCTGCTTGAGCAGGCCAAGATCGTGGTAGCACCCGGAATCGGATTCGGTGAAAGCGGCGAAGGCTACGTCCGACTCGGACTTCTGGCACCGGAACCCCGATTGCAGGAAGCCGTCGAGCGGATCGCGAAGCTGCACTTGTTTGATTAATTTGGTTCTGTCCATTAACGGTTTCTAGCGAACGCTTGCTCCTTTACAACCGAATGGCCTCATGCTATGCTATAAAAAGCAAACGTTATGATGGGATTAGTAGAAAGCCCCCCGTGTACAGAGAGTAAATTCCACTGGCTGCAAGAATTTACCGCGAAGACTTATCGAACCCGCCCCGGAACGGCCAGTGACGAGCTGGACGGCCTGCCTTGCTGTTACCTAAGGCCTATTAAGTTGGATGTTCATCATCAATTAAGGTGGTACCGCGGAAGTTCATGCTTTCGTCCTTAGAGGACGGGGGCTTTTTGTGCATTAATCGGGAAATGAGTGATGGAACTGTGCAGTATCAAACCATTGTAGTGAAAATTGGAAGCAGCTCTCTTACCTCCGATGAGGGAGGGCTTAATCGAAGTAAAATCGTATTTTTTGCCGCCGAGCTGGCACGCCTGCATGGACAAGGTTTTCAGCTGCTGCTCGTGACCTCGGGTGCTGTTGCTGCAGGTTTTCGGGAAATAGGTTACACGGCTCGTCCAAAGAATGTTCATGAAAAGCAAGCATCCGCAGCAGTCGGGCAAGCCTTGCTGATGCAAGCCTACAACGAAGCTTTTGCCGCTCATGGAATTGGTGTCGGACAAATACTGCTGACACGTTCGGACTTTTCCAACCGCAAACGAATCCATAACGCAACCATGACGATTGAGGAGCTGTTAAAGCATCGAATACTCCCGATTATCAACGAAAACGATACTGTAGCGGTTGATGAGCTCAACTTGAAATTTGGTGATAACGATGCACTATCCGCTCTCGTCGCTAACCTGGTCAAAGCCAAACAGCTGATCATCATTACGGATACAGATGGCCTTTATACGGAAGATCCACGCAAAAATGCAGATGCCAAGCGAATTGAACGCGTACTGGAAATCAATGAAGAAATGATACGTATTGCCGGAGGCTCCGGCTCGTCTGTTGGAACCGGCGGTATGCGTTCCAAGATTGAGGCAGCCAGGATCGCAATGCGCGGCGGTGTTCCCGTGTTTGTCGGACGTGTCCTCGAGGATGGCGATTTGGAGCTAGCTGCCAGCAACACGGGCAAGGGCACTTATTTTGATACGAGTCAGCACAATTTGCCTATGAAAAAACAATGGCTTGGCTTCCACTCCATGCCGCTTGGCCATATTATGGTCGATGCTGGAGCTGAGATCGCGCTTGTTGACGGTGGCCGAAGCTTACTCCCCGCAGGAGTAACCGAGGTTGAAGGTGATTTTCACCCAGGCGATGTGGTGGAAGTCATCAATAACCAACGACAAATCATTGGCAGAGGCGTTGTGAATTACACGATCTGGCAGCTTAAAGCTGTCGCAGGCCTCAGTACGGAGGAAGTTCAAAAACGAATTGAGGTCCCTCGGATCGAAGTGATTCATCGGGATGAATGGATCACTTTATCCGTCCACAAATAAACTTTCTCAGGAGGAACTCCCTATGGAATCTTTGGATCAACAAACAATCACAACCAGCGAGGTCGTACAAAAAGCAACTTTAGCCAAACAGGCTGCTCCCCGTTTAAGCCTGCTGACAACTGAACAAAAAAATACCGCCCTGCTACTGATAGCTGACGCTCTTATAGAAGAGACACCCTCCATATTAACAGCTAATGCTGAAGATCTGCATCTTGGGCGGAAAAACGGGACTAGCGATTCCCTGTTGGATCGTATTGCTCTGAATGAGCACCGTATTGCCGCCATGGCAGAAGGCTTGCGTCAGGTTGTGGCGCTGCCTGATCCTGTTGGTGATATATTAGAACAAACAACGCGTCCCAACGGCTTGAATATTACAAAAATTCGTGTACCTATCGGTGTCATCGGGATTATATATGAGGCTCGTCCAAACGTCACCGTTGATGCAGCTGCCCTTTGTCTTAAGACTGGCAATGCGGTCGTGCTGCGTGGAGGATCTGCAGCCCTATCCTCCAATCGCCGTATCGTAGAGGTGCTTCATGAAGCACTCACCCGCTCCGATATCCCTGCCGACTCCCTGCAATTAATCGAAGATCCTGATCGGAGCTCGGTAGATCAAATGCTGAAGTTAAATGGCTTGCTGGATGTACTTATCCCTCGTGGTGGACACTCTCTGATTCAGAATGTTGTCAAAAATTCAACGGTTCCTGTCATTGAAACAGGCGCAGGAATTTGCCATACTTATATAGACGAAACCGCCGATTTCCAAATGGCTCTGCAAATCGCTATCAATGCTAAAGTACAGCGACCATCCGTATGCAACTCGATGGAAACCATGCTTGTGCATGAACGGTTTGCAGAACAGCACCTGGCATCGATTGCTGAGCAGTTTATCGCCAACAATGTCGAGCTGCGTGGCAACAAGCAGGCTCAAGCCCTGTTTTCAGCAATCAAACCCGCTTCTGACGAGGATTGGAATACGGAATACAGCGACTATATTTTGAATATCCGAATCGTAAGCTCTTTGGATGAAGCTCTACAGCATATACGTCTCCATGGCACCCAGCATTCCGAATGTATTGTCACTACCAACGAAGCCAACGCGGAACGTTTTCTGCAGGAAGTCGATGCGGCTGCGGTATACCACAACGCTTCCACCCGGTTTACTGATGGATTCGAATTCGGATTCGGCGCTGAAATCGGCATCAGTACACAAAAGCTGCATGCGCGCGGACCGATGGGACTTCCTGCATTAACCTCTACGAAATTCCGTGTTTTGGGCAATGGGCAAATCCGCGGCTAGTAGAACGTGTTCAAGCAGTCTCGACTCGACGAATCGTTTTAATTAAAGGAGAAATTACATTGACGTCTTTATCTACAGCTCGTATTACATTTGTCGGAGCCGGCTCGATGGCCGAAGCGATCTTACGCGGACTCACCGCTGATGAAAACAGCAATAAACAGCGGATTACCGTCCTGAATCGCTCCGATGTAAACCGTCTGCAATTCCTGCAGCAAAGCTACGGGGTTAGCCTTGCAGTCGATGCAGAGCAGCGGGCTGAAGCTATTGCTGCTGCTGATGTTGTTGTTGTAGCTTTTAAGCCCAAGGATGCTATTGAAGGGCTCCTATCGATCAAATCATTATTAAAGCCTTCACAGCTGTTAGTTTCTGTTATCGCAGGTTTGTCCATCACGACTATGGAAATGATCCTTGGTACTTCGGGTCAGCCTATCTCACGTACCATGCCGAACACTTCAAGCGCTATCGGGCTCGGAGCAACTGGCATCAGCTTTTCAAAAAGTGTCACGACTGAGCAGCAGCAGCTCACCACACAAATGTTTGCTTCGACCGGCATCGTCACGATTGTTAAGGAAGCCAGACTGGACATTGTAACCGGTGTGTCAGGAAGTGGACCTGCTTACATTTATTATATGATGGAAGCCATGATCGAAGGCGGTGTTAGGGGTGGTCTCACGCCAGAAGCTGCCAAAGAGCTTACGATCCAAACCGTGCTCGGGGCAGCGCAAATGGTACAACAAACCGGAGAAGCTCCTGCTGATCTCCGTCGGAAGGTAACCTCTCCGAATGGCACCACCCAAGCAGCCATTGAAATGCTGGACCAGCACCAATTTGCTATTGGAGTGACGAAGGCTGTTTTACGCGCTTCAGAACGTGCCAATGAGCTTGGCAAAACGATCAGTGCGCAGGCAAGTGAAATCAAATTCTAATTAAGCAGGTGAACCTTTTGTTTCATTCTTACTGTTCAGCAACTTATCGCTGCTATGACGAAAAGGCTGATTTCAATAAAAAAGCGCTCGGTATCGCCGTCGGCTTGACCGTCGGCAGCTGGACCGATTTACCTGAAGCTAAAAAAGCAGATATGGAGCGGCATCTCGGTAAAGTGATTAGCGTTGACGTTCATGAACCTGATAGCAGCAGCGGAGAAACCGTCTCTGAGCGGTACGCTGATATCCGGATCGCTTATCCGGACTTGAACTTCAGCCGTGACATCCCGGCCCTGCTGGTGACGGTGTTTGGCAAGCTTTCGATGGATGGTCGAATCAAGCTAATCGACTTATCATTCTCAGAGGAGTTTTTATCCGGCTTCCAAGGACCGAAATTTGGTCTCGAGGGCGTTCGCAAGCTGCTTGGAGTCCCAGACCGTCCTCTCCTGATGAGTATTTTCAAATCTGTTATCGGTCACGATTTGCCGACACTCCGTGAGCAATTCTATTTGCAGGCGCTTGGTGGAGTCGATCTGATCAAGGACGATGAAATATTGTTTGAAAACCCTCTTACGCCTTTGGAAAAGCGGGTTGAGGTGTGCATGGAAGCTGCGGCACAAGCCGAACAAGAAACCGGGCAAAAGCTGCTGTATGCCGTTAATCTGACAGGTCCAACCTTCAGTCTGCTGGATCAAGCCCGTAAAGCGATTCAAGCTGGTGCCAACGCTCTGCTGTTCAATGTATTGGCTTATGGCTTCGATGTATTGAATGAACTTAGCCGCCATCCCGACATTAAGGTGCCCATCATGGCCCATCCGGCAATGGCCGGAGCCTTGTATCCTTCAGCATATCATGGAATTTCGGCTAATGTCCTGCTCGGCAAGCTGATGCGTCTGGCAGGAGCCGATATCGTATTGTTTCCATCCCCTTACGGTTCTGTCGTAATGCCGCGTGAAGAAAATATGGCGATCAAGCAAGCATTACTTACTGAGAACAAGGCCGATTATATGTTTAATTTACAAAATGGTGAGCGTACGATCAAAGAAAATACTCACTCATCCTCACATCAGGCACTTTCTCTGCGCAGCAGCTTTCCGGTTCCATCGGCAGGCATTCATCCGGGATTGGTTCCACTCATCCTGAAGGATTTTGGCAATCAAACGATCGTTAACGCTGGTGGAGGTATTCATGGCCATCCGATGGGTACTGTTGCTGGCGGCCATGCATTTCGCCAAGCGATTGATGGATGCTTGGCAGGTCAATCCCTCAAAACATATGCCCTTCAACATCCAGAGCTTAACGCCGCGATTGAAGCCTGGGGGCTTAGAGAATCATGAGTCGTAAACGTATTATCTTTTGCGACTTCGACGGTACGATCACCGTCAATGACAATATCGTAGCTATCATGAAGCACTTTAAACCGGATGGCTGGGAATCATTGGTCGAACAGGTGATTTCTAAGAAAATGACAATCCGGGAAGGTGTCGGGCAGATGTTTGCCTTACTGCCAACCTCACGCAGGCAAGAGGTCATCGATTATGCGATCAACAACGTGACGATCCGTGATGGGTTTGCTGAGCTGTTAGCCTACTGTAAGGAGCAGCGCATTGAATTTTATGTGACCAGCGGCGGCATCGATTTTTTCGTCTATCCGGTATTGTCTGTCTTTCCGATTCCAGATGACCATATTTATTGCAACGCCAGTAATTTCAATGGAAGTCATATTGAGATTGTGTGGCCGCATGCTTGTGATGAGCATTGTCACAATGACTGCGGTATGTGCAAAACGACGATTATACGACGCTATTCCCCTGATGATTACGAACGCATCCTGATAGGGGACAGCGTGACCGATTTCGAAGGCGCAAAGCTCGTTGAAACCGTATTTGCCCGTTCACATCTGATTGATCTGTGCAGCGAACTCGGTTTGAATTATTTCCCATTTAATGATTTTCATGAGGTAATCCAGCGTTTAGAGGAGATGAGCGTGCAATGACAAATCCGGCTGAGCTTCGCTTGGAGGATAAGCAGCAGGCTTTTGCTGAGCTGCGCGAGATTAAAACAACATTGGCCAACAAAGGCTGGTTTCCAGCAACAAGCGGCAATCTCTCGATACGTGTTGGTGATTTTGCACCTGATCAGTTTACCTTTGCGATTTCCGCGAGCGGTAAAGATAAGTCAGTGCATACACCATCCGATTTTTTGTTGGTCAATGAAGAAGGCAAGCCGACAGAGGTTACATGGCTCAAGCCTTCAGCAGAAACTTTGATTCATAAGGAGATATATCGTTTAACTGGCTGTGGCGCTATTCTGCATGTACATACCGTGTTCAACAATATCGTCTCGGAGCTGTTCTGGGAGCGCAAATCGATTCCAGTGGATGGCGTCGAATTGATCAAAGCCTTCAACATTTGGGATGAGGAAGCTCATATTGAAATTCCTATTCTTCCTAACTATGCGGACATCCCACGAATTGCTGAGCTGGTGGAAGGTGCAATCGTACCCAAGGTTCCAGGCATTATGCTGCGCAAGCATGGTATTTACGCATGGGGCGCCAACTGCTTTGAAGCCAAACGCAATCTGGAAGCTTTTGAGTTTTTGTTCGAATACGTCTACCGTATGGAGTTATTAAAAAAATAGTTCCCATCAATCTCCATAGGCACACATGGTCTTAATTAAAAAAAGCCCCAACTTTTGTTGACGCTCAGTGATGACTGGCGGTAACAGAAGTTGAGGCTTTTTCTCGACACTGATGTTATCTAAGGAACCTACTTCTATAGAGAAGTTATGATAAATTCAATTATCTTCCATATTCACTTGGATTGCTGCTCCATGATCTCAAGGCTTCGAGATCCCGCTGCTGAATACTGCCCTGTTGTAACGCTACATCCAGTAAAATGGAATAATTGGTTAAGGTTTCGAATGGAATATTTGCCGCTTCAAATGCTGCGGTTGCTTTCTCGAATTGATAAGAGAAGATACCAAGCACACCCAGCGCCTTCGCTCCAGCATCATTTACGGCGAGCGCAACCTTCAATGAACTGCCCCCCGTAGAGATCAGATCCTCGATAACAACGGTTTTTTGTCCTGGGTGAATGCTGCCTTCGATAAGGTTCTCCTTGCCATGTCCCTTCGCTTTATCACGAACGTAAACCATGGGCAGGTTCAGCTTTTGAGCTACCCATGCCGCGTGTGGAATCCCCCCAGTAGCAGCCCCTGCAATAACTTCCGCATCTGGAAAATTCTCACGAACCAGAGCAGCAAAACCTTCTGCTATCGCCTCACGAATGTCCGGATACGAGATCGTAAGACGGTTATCGCAATAAATCGGTGATTTGAGTCCTGATGTCCAGGTGAACGGTTGGTCAGGCCGAAGTGCTACCGCACCGATCTGCAGTAAAGAACTGGCTACTTGCTCGGCAAGCTGTGGGTTCGTCTTAATTGATTGTGTACTCATAAATACATCGCTCCTTAGATAGTCAATTAGTGGTGAACCGGCTCCATCTATGTCTTGTTACACTGCCATCATTATACAATTGGTACCACACAACTTGTCGATGCAACGTCTTGGCAAGGCCAAGCTGCAATAGCTTTCGATACCATCTATTGGATCGACTCAATAATACTTTCCAGTGCACCACGAGGGTCCTGGGCAGCCGTGATTGGCCTTCCAATTACGATAAAATCCGTACCTTGTGCAAAAGCTTCTGCCGGTGTCAATACCCGTGACTGATCGCCAATATCTGACCCTGCCGGACGAATACCCGGTGTTACAGTTACAAAACCAGAACCGCAGGCTTCCTTGATGCGAACTACCTCTAATGGAGAAGCGACAACTCCAGCCAGTCCAGCTGATTGTGCCATGGCCGCATAACGAAGAACTGTTGCTTCCACGGAGCCTGCAAGCCCTATTTCCTCGTTCATTACCTGCTGGCTTGTACTTGTCAGCTGTGTCACGCCAATAACCAACGGATGTGCGAGAGCATGCGTACCACCCTTTAATGCCTTATCTACGCCTTCCATGGCTGACTCCAGCATTTGCTTACCGCCAGCCACATGCACATTAAACATGTCAACTCCAAGCCTTGTGATGCTTTCAGAGCCGCCTTTTACCGTGTTGGGTATATCGTGCATCTTCAGATCCAAAAACACCTTGTAGCCCTGTTCCTTCAAGCTGAGCACGAACTGGGGACCCGCGCTGTAGAATAACTGCATCCCTACCTTCATGTAGCAAGGAATGCCTTGTAACGCTTCCACTAACTGACGAGCTTGACCGGCTTCCGCATAATCGAGTGCCACCATAATACGTTCTGCTACTTTTGCTGGTACTGTCATTCCCCTATCGCCTCCTGATTCATACTGCGTTCCAGTTGACACCTTGCGGCTCAGCCGCCTTATCATGGGATTAGCACAGCTTCCCTCTGAAGTCTTGGGCTGCTGTGCTAATCGATTTAAGCTGTTATATATGATTGGCTGGCATCGCTTCGGATTGGAAGTTGATGGACTCCAGCATATGCCAAAGCGCCCGCACCGTATCCAGTGATGTCATACAAACAATGCCATTCTCTACCGATTCACGGCGAATACGGAATCCGTCGCGCTCCGGTGTTTTACCTTTGGTTAACGTATTGACAACGAAATGCGCTTCTCCATTGCGGATCAAATCCAGAATGTTTGGAGAACCCTCGCTGAGCTTGTTCACAGTCGTTACAACGACACCCGCTTCTTCCAAAGCTTTGGCCGTACCGCCTGTTGCTACGATCTTATAACCCAGCTTGTAGAAGCCTTTTAAAATCTCAATGGCTTCTTCTTTATCTTTGTCAGCTACGGTTGCGATGATAGAGCCTGTCGGCGGAATTTTCATACCGGAACCGATTAACCCTTTATATAAAGCTTTGGCAAAGCTTTTATCGCGTCCCATTACTTCACCCGTCGACTTCATCTCTGGTCCAAGTGTCGTATCTACACGGCGCAGCTTGGCAAAAGAGAACACAGGCACTTTTACAGATACAAAGTCATCCTCTGGCCATAGGCCCGTTTCATATCCCATATCGGTAAGCTTCTCGCCAAGAATAACACGCGTCGCGACATTCGCCATCGGAATTCGGGTTACTTTGCTTAAGAATGGCACGGTTCTGGACGAACGCGGATTTACCTCAATCACATAAGGCTGATCTTGATAAATAACGAATTGAATATTAAGCAAACCGACAATTTCCAAACCTCTGGCAATTTTCGTCGTAATCTCAATGATTTGCTGCTTGATGGAATCCGAAACCGTTTGTGTTGGGTACACAGCAATCGAGTCACCTGAGTGCACGCCGGCTCTTTCAATATGCTCCATAATACCAGGGATGACGACGGTCTCCTTATCGCAGATCGCATCGACTTCCACTTCTTTACCCAGCATATAACGGTCAATCAATACCGGATGCTCAGGGTTGATTTTTACGGCATACTCCATGTAGCTCAATAGCTCATCATCGGAATAGACGATTTCCATCGCGCGGCCACCCAGTACATAAGATGGACGAACCAATACCGGGTAACCATGGATCGCAGCCATGCCTACTGCCTGGTCAACTGATGTTACTGTACCGCCCGGAGGCTGAGCGATATTCAATCCACGAAGCAGCGCTTCGAATTTCTTGCGATCCTCTGCTGCATCGATGTTTTCCAGATCGGTACCAAGAATGCGTACGCCTGCTTTGGATAATGGTGCAGCCAGGTTGATCGCAGTTTGACCGCCGAATTGAACGATAACGCCGATTGGCTGCTCGCGCTCAATCACGTTCATAACATCCTCGAAGAATAAAGGCTCGAAGTACAAGCGATCGGAAGTATTAAAATCGGTTGAAACGGTTTCTGGATTGTTATTGATGATTACAGCTTCGTACCCAGCAGCTTGAATTGCCCATACCGCATGCACTGTGGAGTAATCGAATTCGATACCTTGTCCGATACGGATTGGACCTGAACCTAATACAACGACCTTTTGCTTCGTAGCTTCCTTGACTTCATCTTCAGTCTCATAGGTTGAGTAGTAATAAGGCGTAGTGGCCTCGAATTCCGCAGCACACGTATCTACCATTTTGTATACGGGCTTCAGACCAATGTTTAAGCGGTAAGCACGAATTTCGGACTCATTCGTAAATTTCAAGCCGCTGTTAGCTGCTGTGCGAATTTCAGCGATAGCACGATCTGTAAAGCCTTTGCGTTTGGCTTCACGCAGAACCTCATCACTTAGCTCAGGCTCAGCGATCTGCTTTTCGAACAGGATCATACCTTCCAGCTTGTTCAGGAACCACCAGTCGATTTTCGTCAAATCCTGAATTTGCTGTAACGTATAACCGCGGCGGAATGCTTCTGCGATCAGGAACATCCGTTCGTCATCGGGTTTTATCAAGCGTGTTTCCAACGTTTCTTGATCGAGCAAGTCGGTTTCCTTAAGGAACAGACGATGAACGCCAATTTCCAATGAACGGATCGCTTTATGAATCGATTCCTCGAAAGTACGACCGATAGCCATAACCTCGCCGGTAGCTTTCATTTGCGTACCCAGCTTACGATTGGCTGATGTAAATTTATCAAACGGCCAGCGTGGGATCTTCGATACGATATAATCCAGTGTTGGCTCGAAGCAAGCGTAAGTTTGACCCGTTACCGGGTTCATAATTTCGTCCAAGGTGTAACCGATAGCGATTTTGGCAGCCATTTTGGCGATCGGGTAGCCGGTTGCTTTGGAAGCCAGAGCGGATGAACGGCTTACACGTGGATTTACTTCAATTACATAATATTGATAGCTGAAAGGATCAAGTGCGAACTGAACGTTGCAGCCACCTTCAATATTCAGTGCGCGAATAATTTTCAGTGATGCGGAACGCAGCATTTGATATTCACGGTCAGATAATGTTTGGCTCGGTGCAACAACGATGCTGTCCCCTGTATGAACGCCAACCGGATCGAAGTTTTCCATGTTGCAGACAACGATACAGTTATCGTTCGCATCACGCATAACCTCATATTCAACTTCCTTCATGCCTGCGATACTTTTCTCAACCAGACATTGTCCAATTGGACTGTAACGGATTCCTGATGCTACCGTCTCTAGCAATTCTTCCATATCGGCGCAAATGCCTCCACCTGTTCCACCCAATGTATATGCAGGGCGAACAATTAATGGAAACCCGATTTCATTCGCAAAATCAACCGCTTCTTCAACAGTCGTTACGATAACACTATCCGGGACGGGCTGCTCTAATTCTCTCATCAGATCACGAAACAGATCACGGTCCTCGGCTTTTTCGATAGCAGTTAATTGTGTTCCCAGCAGCTTAACATTTTCACGCTCCAACACACCTGCACGAGCCAAAGCAACGGCCATATTCAGACCTGTTTGACCACCAAGTGTTGGAAGCAAACCGTCAGGACGCTCCTGACGAATAATTTGCGTAACAAACTCCAGTGTGATGGGCTCGATGTATACTTTGTCTGCCATGTTCGTGTCGGTCATGATCGTTGCTGGGTTGCTGTTGATCAGGACGACCTCCATGCCTTCTTCCTTCAATGCTTGACAAGCTTGTGTTCCTGCGTAGTCAAACTCAGCTGCTTGTCCAATGACAATCGGACCGGAACCGATCACTAATATTTTTTTGAGGCTATTATTTTTTGGCATAGTCTAGTTCTCCTTTTGCTGCAGGTCCGGAAGCACCGGCTGCTTGTAATCCTAGCTTGGAAGCCGCAGAAATTTGCGCTTGTCTAGGGAGCTGCGGACGATCCGCTTTGAACTGGCGTATTTGCTGGATGAAATCATCGAACAAATAGCTGGAGTCAAATGGACCCGGGGACGCTTCAGGGTGATACTGTACGGAAAAAGCAGGATACTTGGTGTGCTTCAAGCCTTCGATAGTACCATCATTGTTATTGATATGTGTAACTTCAAGCTCCGTGTTTGCAACGGATTCATCTTTAACGGTATAGCCATGGTTTTGCGATGTGATGTAACAACGATTGCTTTGCAGATCCTTAACCGGATGGTTACCGCCGCGATGTCCGAATTTCAGCTTGTCCGTGTCAGCACCGCAAGCAAGAGCGAACAACTGATGGCCTAAGCAAATACCGAAAATCGGGAATTCACCAAGCAAATCAGCGATCATGGAAACGGCATGCGGAACATCCTTTGGATCCCCAGGGCCATTGGACAGCAGGATGCCATCCGGTCCCAAACGGCGAATTTGTTCAGCTGTTGTATCATGAGGTACGACGACAACGTCGCAATCACGCTTAACTAAATCACGAAGAATTCCGCTTTTGGAGCCAAAGTCAACCAGCACAACCCGTTCTTTGGGTCCTGGAATGCTGAACACGCTTTTGGTTGAAACTCTGGAAACCTGATCGTTCATTAATGAGCTGCCTGTTAATTGCTCCATCAGTTCAGCAACTGACTTCGTAGAAGTCGTCAGCATGGCTTTCATAACTCCATGATGGCGAATCCGTCGAGTCAGCATCCGAGTATCGATATCGCTAATGCCGATAATGCCGTATTCTTTGAGCAAGCTGTCCAGTGAATATTCCGCTCTCCAGTTGCTTGGAACCACTTCATGCTCACGTACGACGAAGCCATGGATAAAAGGACGAATCGACTCGAAATCGTCACGCGCCATACCGTAGTTGCCAATCAGCGGATACGTCATCGTTACAATTTGTCCACAATAGGAGGGGTCTGAAAGAACCTCCTGATAACCTGTCATACCTGTATTAAAAACGACCTCGCCAACCGAGTCGCCCTCACTTCCAAAGCCTTTGCCTGTAAATAATGTACCGTCTTCCAACAATAATCTTGCCTGCATCGATTTCAACTCCTTATCTACTTGATTCCAGCTCTTTAAATGGTAACTCTGTAATTAACCTGTTTATTGTAGAATTGGCTTCATCGCCAATCGCACCGTTTATGCTTCTGACCAAACGACCTTGCCGCCAACCATCGTATGCGTCGGCCAGCCTTGCAAGCTCCAGCCTATGAAAGGTGTATTGTGTCCTTTGGATAGGAAATCCGCCGGGTCGACCGCTTGTTCCTTATTCAAATCAATAATTGTAATATCTGCTACTTTACCTGCTTCCAACCAGCCTTGTGATAAACCGAAAACTTGTGCTGGCAAGGAGGTCATTTTGTCCACCAAAAATTGCAGTGTCCATTGTCCTGTTGCAACAAACTTGGTATAGAGCAGCGGGAATGCAGTTTCGAATCCAACAATTCCGAAAGGAGCCAAATCAACACCCTTCGCTTTCTCTTCAGCACTGTGAGGTGCATGATCGGTTACGATAATATCGATAGTTCCATCCAGCAAACCTTCGATACAAGCCTGTACATCTCTTGGCGTGCGCAGCGGCGGATTCATTTTCCAATTGGCATCGTCCAGACCCGGGATATCTTCATCGGACAGCAGCAGGTGATGCGGACAAACCTCAGCTGTCACCTTAATGCCAAACTGCTTGGCATGGCGAATCAATCGAACCGATTGCTCCGTACTGACATGACATACGTGGTAATGTGCACCCGTTGCTTCTGACAAAAGAACATCGCGGCCTACATGAATCGCTTCTGATTCATTAGGGATTCCTTTTAAGCCGTGTTTACGTGAAAATGCACCTTCGCTCGCCCATGCTCCCACTGTCAACGTGTCGTCCTCGCAGTGTGCGATAATCGGCAGTCCAATGGATGCAGCCTTCGTCATGGCATCCTTCATCATTTGCGCGTTTTGTACGCCTACACCATCATCCGTAAATCCGATAGCTCCCGCTTCCTTCAAAGCATCGAAGTCGGTCAGCTCGCGTCCCAGCTCATTTTTGGTAATACAAGCATAAGGGAGTACGCGTATAATTCCTTCATTCTCTGCTTTATCCAACACATATTTGACCGTTTCTACGGTATCGATAACAGGCCGTGTGTTCGGCATGCAGGCTATCGTTGTAAAGCCGCCGCGTGCTGCTGAGCGTGTTCCACTCGCAATCGTCTCTTTATATTCAAAGCCTGGCTCACGAAGATGCACATGCATGTCGATCAAGCCTGCTGTAACCAGCTTGCCTGCCGCGTCAATCACTTCGTGCCCTGCGGTATCTGGCAATGTATCTCCTGCTTCGATAATCTGTTCAATCAGTTGACCTTCTACCAATATATGACGTTTTGCAAGCTCATTACCCGAAGCTACCGTCTGTGCATTCAATATCCAAATTCCCATAATGGCCTCCCTGTAATTAAAGTTTATGAAGCTTAGCTCAGTGCCCGCTCAATGACTGCCATTCTTATAGGTACACCATTTCCCATTTGTTCAAAAATTCTTGATCTTCCGCATTCCACCAGCTCGTCATCAATCTCTACATTCCGATTAATCGGCGCAGGATGCATAATGATCGCATGAGCTGCCATCGAAGCCTCGCGCTTTACAGTCATTCCGTAGGCTTCTCTGTAATCTTCCTGGGACTTGAACAACCCCTCTTCATGACGCTCCAATTGAACCCTGAGCATCATCACTACATCGCCTTTTATCGCTTCCTCCATGCTCACATAAGGGGCATGAGCAGCAAGCTCTGGCGCTTGCATCACTTGCGGAGCACAAAAGCTGACGTTGGCTCCAAGAGTCTTCAGCGCCCACAAATTCGAACGTGCAACCCGACTATGTAAAATATCCCCTATAATCGATACATTCAGCCCGCGCAGCTCACCAAAATGCTTACGCATTGTATACAGATCAAGCAAAGCCTGAGTGGGATGCTCGCTGTTGCCGTCTCCCGCATTGATTAAAGGCACTTTAATCTTTTGTGCAATCTCAGCAAGCAGTCCATTAGGTTTCATACGAATCACGCCTGCATCAATACCCATGGATTCCAACGTTTTGACCGTATCGTAGATCGATTCGCCCTTTTGAACACTAGACACAGCAGCAGCAAAGTTCAACACTTCCGCACCAAGTCGTTTCTCGGCAACCTCGAAGGAGAATCTGGTTCTTGTACTGTTTTCAAAAAACATATTGGCAACAAACTTGCCATTTAAATGATTTGACAGCTTGGTGGGAGCTTGCTCCCAATATGCAGCCCGATCCAGTATGGATGTAATTTCTTCAGCGCTCATACCTTGTGTCCCGAGCAAATGCTTATGTGATGCTACCTGAAGCTGAGTCATCTCTGCTGCCTCCTCTGTTGAGTAATAACTACCTGATCGACCCCATCGACTTCATGAAGCAGTACTTCAATCGTTTCCAATCGCGAAGTCGGAATGTTTTTGCCTACGTAATCAGGACGGATGGGAAGCTCACGATGTCCACGATCTACCAGCACGGCGAGTTGTATCATCTGCGGCCGTCCCATATCCATCAGCGCATCCATTGCCGCTCTCACCGTTCTGCCTGTATACAAAACATCATCGAACAGAATCAGCTTCTTATTATGAATATCAATGGCTGCAGGCGGCTCTCCGCTTGCTTTTGAATCCTGTCTGCCAGATCGGTCATCTCTGTACTTGGTAACGTCGATTTCACCGATAGGTGCCGGAACATTTTCGATTTCCAGAATATGTTCCGCAATGCGATTCGCCAAGTAAATACCTCTAGTACGAACACCGATCAGCATACAGTTCTCAAAGCCTTTGTTTTTTTCCAGTATTTCGTGGGCGATCCGTGTCAATGCTCGGCGCATCCCCGTTTCGTCCATAAGCACATGCTCGCGTTCTGCTTCCTGACTCAAGGTCTTCGACCTCCTGCTCCAGTGATAGACAAAATAAAAAACCTTGCTCGTTAGGGCAAGGTTTGCGGACATACGGAGATAACGGACGATAATAGACTTCATAATGAGACTGACCCATTAGTGCCTAATAGCCGTTGTTTCCATTCGTTCACCTTGCCAGTCTCTCTGGACTGAGTTTAAAGGTGCTTTTAAGTTACGAGTATTATCCCATGTTCGACACAATGTGTCAATAGGATGCAAAAAATGATCTTTACAAAACATATATTCATCTATACAAGACATAATTAGTTTCACCAGGATGCTATGCTCGAATCCGTTCTGGGTTCGGTTCCGCCCACCAACACACCATTAGCCATTTTCCAGATGATCTGACCGCGGCCCAAAGTAAAGGTGCCAACCGCTCTTCTTACATCATGTCCTCTGTTGGACAAAGCAAGTGCAAGATGTTCCGGCACTGTATACTCAAGTTCGATCGTTTTGTCTTGTTTCCACTGCCATCTGGGAGCATCCAAAGCTGACTGTGGATTTAATCCAAAATCTATGGTATTGCATACTACCTGTACATGACCGTGCGGCTGCATAAATCCGCCCATTACTCCGAATGGACCGACGGGCTGATTGTCCTTCGTAATAAATCCCGGAATGATCGTATGGTAGCACTTTTTACCCGGTTCGAGACGGTTGGCGTCGTTATCATTCAAAGTAAACCGGCTTCCCCGGTTTTGCATGCCGATGCCTGTTCCCGGAATGACAATTCCTGAACCAAACGCAGCTGAATTACTTTGAATGTAAGAAACCATATTCCCTTCACCATCGGCAGTAGCCAAATAAACCGTATCGCCAAGCACCGGATTCCCTTTCTCCGGCTGCATCGCCGTCGGCCCAATGAGCTTCATTCTATGCCGCGCATAATCCTCAGAGAGCAACTGCTCTACCGTCACACTCATATGATTCTCCTGTGTGATATAATTCACACCATCGGCAAAGGCAAGCTTTAAAGCTTCTAACTGTGTATGATACAAGTCGACGGGACTCATTTTTGTCAGATCATAGTTTTTCAAAATATTCAAAGCCATCAATGGAATGATCCCTTGGCTGTTGGGGGGCATTTCCCAAATGTCATAACCTCGATAATTGATACTAACCGGCTTGACCCATTCAGGAGAGAATGCAGCAAGATCCTCCTTGCGCAAATAACCTCCATGTAATCTTGAATACTGATCGATCTGATCAGCAAGCTCTCCCGTATAAAAGCTGGCAGCATTCGTCTCTGCAATAAGTTGTAAGGTTCTGGCATGATCTGGTGAACGCCACAATTCGCCTATCCCGGGAACTGAGCCACCAGGAGCAAACGTGTCAAATAACGGTTTATACACCTCTCCGATAAATTCCCCTCGATACCTTGCAAACAATTTTGCCCAATCCGATCCAAGTGTAGGGTTGACTGCATACCCCTCTTCCGCATAACGAATAGCGGGCTCGAACAGCTCAGCAAATGGCAGCTTGCCGAACTTTTCAGATAAAGCAGACCACGCTGCGGGAATTCCGGGTACTGTAACAGGAAGCCAACCATGAGAAGGCATTTTGTCGTAACCCGATTCACGTAATTTTTCGACGGAAATACTCTGAGGAGAAGGGCCGCTGGCATTTAAGCCGTGAAGCTCTCCTTGATGCCAAACCAATACGAACGCGTCACCGCCAAATCCGTTATTGGTAGGTTCAACCACTGTCAGACAAGCGGCAACCGCTATGGCAGCGTCTATGGCATTTCCGCCCTTTTTCAGCATATCCAAGCCTACTTGAGCGGCAATTGGCTGAGAAGCGGCAACCATTCCTTTATTTGCGTAGATGATATTCCTTTTGGATGCATGCGGATAGTAAAGTGGATCAAAGTTCAACGTCGACAACCTCCCTACGATTGAATCCTCTAAACAGAAACATTTCAATATGGAATTGGAATTGGCTTGCCTTGCTTAACAGAGTCATAGGCAGCAAGAGCAACCGCAGCCGAATTCAATCCATCCTCACCGGTTACGGGAACCGATTTGCCCTCTTTAATAGAAAGAATAAAATTTTCAATCATATACTGGTCCATACTATCACCCCAGTAGCTCCATTTGGCTTTGGTCTCATGATTGCTGTAAATATCATTTTTCTGGGCAAAGGAATCAATCGTGATAACTCCCTTGGTTCCAATGATTTGCATACCTACATCACCCCACGTAGGGAACGACTTGGGTCTGGACCAGCTAGTGTCAATAACAGCAAATACGCCACTGTCATACTTGACATGAACCATGCCCGAATCATCAACCTGAATATTATGAAATAACGTGCCCATTTCGGCATAGACCTCCGTTGGCCGGCTGTCCAGAAACCAATTGTACAAGTCCATCAAGTGAACGGTATGATCGAGTATCGCTCCACCCCCGGACAAGGCAGGATCAATGAACCATCTGCCTGGCATCGAACCTCGATTGGTTCCTTTGATAGCGATGATATCGCCAATTTCGCCTCGTTTGACAGCTTCTCTTGCCTTAATAACGGGCGGTAAGAATCGGCAAGGGAATGCCGTCATCAGCTCCACTCCACTTTGCTTGCATACCTGTATCATTTCATGCATCTCTTCAACGCTGATCCCGAGCGGCTTTTCGCAAAGAACATGTTTGCCCGCGATCGCGGCTTCTTTGGTAATTTGGGCGTGGTATACATTCTCTGAACAAATTACAACAGCATCCAGATCCTGGTTCAACAAATCATGATAATCGGCATAATAGCTCGTATCGTTGTTAATATATGGCTCGACACGCTCCCTGACTTCGTCGGCAATAGCTGCTACAATAACATCATGTCGAGCCGTCAGTGTATGATAATAACCAATAGCATGAGAATGGGCAAAGCTGATGATACCAACCTTAATTTTGTTCATCCCTTGGATCCTCCAATGATATTAATGGATATCAATTTTCATTCCGGTTTGTGCCGATTGTGCAGCCGCTAAAGCAATTCTCAGTGCTCTCAATGCGTCGGTTGCCGTAACTATAGATTCCGTATCGTTTTCAATACATGCCAAAAAGTGCTTCAGTTCATAGTAATACGGATTATGAAACGCAGGGCTTTGGGGAATGGCCACTGCTGCCGGCTGATTGTCTTCTGCCGATGCTGCCTTTACGATCTTCAATGATAGGGCATCCTCACTGTTAAACCGAATGACACCCTCAGTCCCTGCAAACTCGACAGCCGTCGTGAATGGTCCGGGATATCCCCAGTGAGCCTCCAGATTGGCAATCGCTCCACCAGCAAATCGAAGTGTAACCAAGGCATAATCGTTCTGCTCCGATTGTGTCTGGAGCGCATATACCGATGTCACCTCGCCCATCACGCTGCAAAGAAAATCGATATCATGAATCATCAGATCGATAATGACGCCGCCACTTCTGTCTTTGTACCAGGCTCTTGCTCTCGCTGGATTCGAACCGATCCGTTTGGTATGGATCACGCCTACTTTACCTATGACACCTGCATCCACTTTGGCTTTGATGTCCGCATAGTTGGGAAAGAACCTTACGACATGTCCGACAAACAGCCTGACACCCTCTTCCTTGCAGGTATTAATCATCTCTACTGCGTCCTCTATCGACGGGGCTATCGGTTTTTCACAAATGATATGTTTACCGTACGCAGCCACTCTCAGCACATACTCCTTATGGAGGTAGGTGGGGAGACAAATACTCACTACATCGGGATTTTCCATGTTTATCATTTCATCGAGAGACACGTAGGCTCTTAATTGCCAGTGCTCAGCCGTTTTGTTAACTTCAATCTCGTTATTGTCGCAAATAGCGACCAATTCCACACCTGGCATGGCTGCCAGATTTTCAATATGGCTTTTGCCCATCGTTCCGCAACCGACAACGGCAACTCTCATTCTTGGTTCCTCCTGATGATTGGATTCCGGAAGCCCGCTATCTCAGGCTCCCGGGTTTGTATAAGGATGAAGGATGTCAGCTTTTATTTTTTTACGTTGCTATCATACCACTTCGTTGCTTCCTGAATAATTTGATCGCCCCCGCGCTTCTTCCAGTCCTCAACGAATTTATCAAAATAATCAACGTTTTCCGTTCCTATAATGATTTTTGCTGCTGTCTCCATCCATAGCCCGTTTTTGGCAAGCTCGGGATGTGATTGCATCGTAGGAGGAAGCGGCATATCGATCCCATCATTTTTGCGTCCTTCAGCATTGGCAACATCCAGAGCTGCAGATATGAGTTCCCCTTCATTACGTCCCTTCATGAATACTTTGTTATCCACATAGGAAGGACCCGTTATTCGAATGAATTTTAAGTGCATGTTTTCCTTGTTGATCCCGTCTGGTGTTGTCGGATATTTATACGCAATTTTGCCGTTATTGATCGTGTAATCTTCGCCTTCCAAACCATATGTCATGAATTGTTCAGCTTGATCCGAATAGAACCAATCCAAAAATTTCAAAACGGCTTCCGCATTTTTACTTGATTTGGGGATCGCAAACGCGGAACCAATCGAAGATGCAATACTGGTGCCCCCCTTGCCATCCGGACCGACCGGAGCCGGAATAACGAGAATTTCCGCTTTTGGATCGCCTTGCCTTACTTCAGTTAGCCATTTGTCCGGGTAGCTGGGATCATGCATCCACATACCCACACGCGCGGCTCCTTTAATTTTTGCATCCCAATCCTTGCCTTCCTGTACAAAAATCTCATTGTCGATCAGCTTTTCCTGATAAAGCTTTTTGTACAACGCCAGCGCTTCCTTCATCTCTGGACGCACGTAGTTGGGCACGAGCTGATTGTTCACATATTTCCAGGCTCCTTGCTTGAGATCATCACCTGGACTTACATCATAAGCACCGAAGAAAAGCTCGGCAAATCGGAAATTTTTGCGGCCTGAGAATGGAATTTCGTCCGCTTTACCATTCCCGTTCAGGTCGTTATCCCGGAAAGCTCTCATAACCGTTATATACTCGTCAATTGTTTTGGGCACCTTCAAACCCAGCTTGTCCAGCCAATCTTTTCGTACATAGACGGCCTGGGAGTGCGTAACCTCAGTAAGGTTGGGGATGGCATAGATTTTGCCTTCTTTGCTGAGAGTTGGAGAGTTCCATACCTCCTTGGAAATTTTGGCTTTGAGGTTAGGCGCAAACTTATCAATTAAATCATTCAGCTCAAGGAAAGCTCCATTGTTAACCGCAGGAGCAGCAACCGGGGTGTTGATACCTCTAATCTCCAACAGATCCGACATCTCACCTGAAGCAAGTATCAAACCAAGCTTTTGTTCAAAGTCCGGGTGAGGAATCAGCTCGAATTGAACATTCGTTCCGGATAGCTCGCGTAACTTCTTCACGTACTTGTCCTCATTAATTTTGGGAGAAGCTTCAACATAAGGAAGTGATTTGGAGCTTAAAGCAACTTTAATGGATGGTGCCGGTTTATTGACATCTGATGCTGCATTCTCCGGTTTACTGCTACAGCCGACCGCTACAGCGGTAACAAGTGTGAAACAAATTGCCATTTTGAAATTGCTCACTGATATCCCCACCTTCGATTTTTTTATGATAAATTATCCTTTGACCGATCCCAGCAAGGCACCTTTGATAAAATGCTTTTGGATCATTGGATAAATTAACAGCACCGGTACTGTGGCTACAATAATCGTTGCCATTTTGATTCCTTCTACCGATAGCTGCATCCCCTGTACCATACTCCCGGCATCACTTTCCACTATAAGCTGGCGCAATTTCACCTGCAGCGTGTAGAGATCAGGGTCCCGCAAATACATAATGGCATTCATATACCCATTCCAGTAACCCACGGCATAAAACAATCCGATAGTCATTAAAGATGGCAGCGAAAGCGGTAAAACAATAACCCTGAAAATTTTAAATTCGCTGCAGCCATCTATCGTCGCCGCCTCGGTTAAGCCCTCAGGTATGTTTCGAAAAAAGGAGATCATGATGATCAAATTAAAAGCGCTGATCAGACCAGGTATAATCAAGGCGTTTAATGAATTAAGCATACCCAGTGATTTGATTAGTAGATAAGTAGGAATCAGAGGTGCCGGGAAAACGATCGTAATAATGATTAATATCATAATTACGGCGCGTCCCCGCAATTGCTCCTTGGATAGTCCGTATCCCATCATAGCGGTGAACAACAAGCTGACAAGCGTACCTGCCACCGTCACCCAGACTGTAATGCCAAATGATTGCCAGATCGCCGCATTGCGCAGCACGGAAGCGTAATTATCCAGCGTAAAATTGACCGGAAATATGGTTACCTTCCCCTGGAGGATTGCCTGTCCACTGCTGAAAGAGCCCGCCAATATATTTAAAAACGGGATTAACATGAGAAGTCCTACACCAATGAGTACGAAACCGTTGATATAGGGAAACCACTGCAGCCTCTTGTTCATTGCACTCACCTTCCTTTAAAAAAGGGATTGGCCGGTAAGCTTCTTGCTTATCCGGTTGAAGCCAAGGATCAAAATCAAACCGACAACGGATTTAAAGATGCCAATCGCGGTTGTGTAGCTGTATTGCCCACCCAGCAGCCCGATACTATAAATATACGTATCCAGAATCTGACCCTTGGCAGTCACTATCGGATTGAGGAGGATATATACCTGCTCAAAGCCCAAATCCAATATATGACCAATTCGGATCAACAACAGTACCATGATCGTCGGCAGCAGCGCCGGGAGTGTGATACTGATTATTTTTCTGAGCCTGCCTGCGCCATCCACATCAGCAGCTTCATACAATTCCGGATTAATACTCGCAAGTGCAGCCAAATATATAATGGTGTTCCAGCCGACTTCTTTCCAGATGCCGGACCATACGACAATCGACCGGAAATATTCAGGCTTTTGCATAAAAAAGATGCGCTCAAATCCAAAAAAATCAAGCAAATCGTTAATAATGCCATAATTCGGAGACAGGACATTAATGACCAGCCCCCCTACAATAACCCACGACAGAAAATGAGGAAGATACATAATCGTTTGAATGCTGCGTTTAAACCACATTTTCCTCACTTCATTGAGCAGGATAGCCAGCAGGACCGGTGCGGGGAAGCCAAATACCAATTGATAAATGCTGATGAGGATAGTGTTCGTGAGTATATTGAGAAACTCGGGATACGTGAACAAGGTCTCAAAATGCTTGAATCCTACAAATGGGCTTTTCCAAATACCTGTATACAAGTTATAATCTTGAAAAGCAATGATGCTGCCCGATATGGGGATGTACTTAAAAAGAATAAAATAGATAAAACCCGGAATGATCATGGCGTAGATTTGCCAATACTTGATCCAATAACGGCTCCGCGAACGGTTTCGCGTCTGGCTTTCGGTTAGCTTTACAGGCGGCGAGTGTGTATTCATGACCTTCCTCCAGTATTAGATTTTATCTCATTTTAAGCGGTTACAATTAAATCGTACATGTCATTTCCTGCTAAACCTGTGTTTTTTCAAGTTCAAACTTTTTTCATGTCAGTTAATCCTACATAATAAAAATAAATGAATTGACATCGAAATCAGAGTATCCCAGAATAATAGCTACTACGTTAGAGGGGTGTTGACTTGCGAACCAATTTAATTATTTTGTTTATTGTTTTTCTTTGTCTACCCTTACTTGTGTTAAGCAAGATCTGGTACGACAAAACAACGGATTCCATTGAGCACTCAGCCAAATTATTTAATGAACAAATTGTTAGACAAATGAATGGGCAGTTGAACGCTTATTTTTCTGATTTGGAAAGATCAACGCTTCCATTAATTGCACATCCGCTTATTAAGGAATTCATGTCGATTACCGAGAATGAGGCCTATAACCGCTTTGTCGTTACCCGCAAGATCGAGAGTGAGCTGTTTCAACAGGTAGTTTTTGGACGACCGGAGATTTTTTCCTTCACTCTTTATTCAGAAAATGGGCTTCACGTCTCCAACCAAGGCGCCTATTTAAGTGATGATGATTATGAAACCTATATGCAGTTATCCAATCGAGCCAACTTCAATGTGATGGGCATTCGCTGGATCAACAATACACCACTGCTGACCATAACCCGCAAATTTACAGATACGACTCATTACCAGACCTCAGGATTATTGGTTATCAATCTCCGATTGAACGAGATTTGGAATATTGTGAATCAGGTTCAGCTGGGAAATACCGGATCGATTTGGATAGCCGATTCCAACAACCGAATTATATATGACCGTGACCTGGACAAGCTTGGTTCCCAAATACCGGGTTGGTTTACAACCCAAGCTTCTGGACTGCAAGAAAATGACACGTTTATTCATAAAGAAAACAAAACAGACACAATGGTAATTTTTAACAAATCTACTTACACAGATTGGTCTATCGTCTCGGAAGTACCTATCCAGGAGCTGAATGCGGATCTAATTGAGCTCAGAAATGTGACGATATGGGCTGCACTCATGCTGACTCTCGTCGCAAGCTTTATCATTGGCGGCTACTCTTTGTACATAACAGGCTCCTTAAGCAAGCTGGAGAAATTAATGCGTCAAGTTCAGGATGGGAATTTAGCAGTTAATGCCCCCCTACGTCGAGGCAAGGAACTGAAAAGCCTGTACAGCGGGTTTAACCAGATGGTTTGGGAATTGCGCCGTCTTATTGAGGAAGTTCATACCTCACAGCTTCGAGAAAAAGAACTGCTGCTGAAACAAAAAGAATCCATGCTCCGTGCTCTTCAATCACAAATTAACCCGCATTTTCTATACAACACCCTTGAGATGATCAACTCCTATGCCATTCTCGAAGGCTTTAAGCCCATTAGCAGGATGGCTACCGCCTTAGCCGATATGTTTCGTTTTTGTATGAAGGATTCTATGTATGTCATACCTTTGCAGGATGAGATGGACCATGTTCGTACCTATTTGGACATCCAGAAAGAACGTTTTTCCGATTTGCGGGTAGATATCCATTTGGAGCAGGAAGAAGGCTATCATCGCGTTTTCACAGCCCGTCTGACGCTCCAGCCTTTAATTGAAAATTGCTTTATTCATGGATATGAGGAACATTTATTGAGGCCTTCTTATATCGGAGTTTTTGGACAACGTGTCCATGACAAATACATCATTCGAATCGTTGATCATGGGAAAGGCATGCCTCCGCATATCTTGAGGGCTTACAATTCCGTATTTAAAGCCGTAGATATTGACAGCATCTCTCAAAGAAATCAGCTTTCTGACGAAGAAAAACAACATGTGGGACTGATGAATGTTCATGCGAGGATACGGCTGTTATTCGGTGTTCATTTCGGCCTTTATATCACACAATCGGACGATAGTGGGACCATAATCACACTGACTTTCCCCCTGAACATCTCAGCAGCTGTGTATTCGAAGGAGGATCCGTTATGTACAGCGTAATGATTGTAGATGATGAGCAATTGATTCGTAGAAGCTTGTACAAAATGATATCGGAGAGTCCTATCGGCTTTACTGTGGTTGGTGAAGCAGAAGACGGATTGGCAGCTTTTGAGCAAGCATGCTCCTTAACCCCCGATCTCATTTTGACGGACATTAAGATGCCGGTTATGGGAGGTATGGACTTTATCAGGAACTCCCGAACAGCCAATCTGGATTGCCAGTTTATTGTTCTATCAGGCTATGGAGAATTTGAGTTAGCTCAGGAAGCTTTACGTTACGGTGTTGCCGATTATTTATTAAAACCGATACGACCCGAACAATTGGAATTTACTCTAGTTAAGATGAAAACAGTCCTTGACCATAAACGCAACGCCTGGATGGACTATGATCTATGGCTCGTATACTATCCGAATGCAGCGAAACGCATGGCCGATTGTATCTGGCATATGGACGAGATCGGTATCCATCATGAACTATCACAATTTTACGCCCAATGGATCGAAGGTGCTCATAAGTACCCAAGCTGTAAAGATCGATCTGTGGAATATGTAAGCTGGGTGTTAAAAAATCTGCAAAATTATGGTGGTGCTGAACTGAATCAACCGAATCTGTATGCACTTCGTTCAGCCAAAAATGGTGACACGATCCACAAGCTCACGGAGTCCCTGCTTACGGAATGGATGAATGTGATCCGAACCAAACGAAACCACGGCGCTTATCATACGATTAAACAAGCTGCTGCGTTTATGGAAAAGAATTATATGGATAAGGAGCTTTCCTTACAAAGTGTGGCCGATTACGTTCGATTATCGCCATCTTATGTCAGTCAGATTTTTAAAGAAGCTATGGGAGCCTCCTTCGTACAATATTTGATTCAGATTAGAATGGAGCAATCCAAATGCCTGCTGTCCAATCCCCACTCCAAAACCTATGAGGTTGCTGAAGCGGTAGGCTACGAGGATTATCCCCATTTCACCAAAACTTTCAAAAAGTATTATGGTATCAGTCCACGCGAGTTCCGAAACAGACAAGGTTTGGAGTAATCCCGTCGTAATTTGTCAGTCTAAATATTGCTTGAACATAGCTTTTATGCTATAAAGATTAAGAGAGATTTTACCCGTGTCATGAATGATTACACGGTACACGATATAGGGAGTTGGAATGTGAATGACTGAGATGAACACTTTAGAGATTATTCAATTTATTAAAAACAGCGTAAAGAAAACACCGGTAAAGGTATATGTAAAAGGTGATTTGGAATCCATCGATTTTGGTTCCGAGATTCAATCCTTTATTTCCGGCAAAAGCGGTGTACTTTTCGGTGAGTGGACTGAAGTAAAACGTGTGTTAGACGAAAACCAAAGCCGTATTGAAGATTATGTGGTTGAGAATGACCGTCGTAATTCGGCAATCCCCATGCTTGACCTTAAAGGCATTAACGCACGTATTGAGCCAGGCGCAGTCATTCGTGATAAAGTATCTATCGGCGACAATGCAATTATCATGATGGGAGCTTCCATTAATATCGGTGCATCTATCGGTGCAGGTACCATGATTGATATGAATGTAGTAGTTGGGGGCCGCGCGGTTATTGGAGCTATGTGTCACATTGGTGCAGGTTCGGTCGTTGCTGGTGTTATTGAGCCTCCTTCCGCTCAACCCGTAGTCATTGAAGACGACGTTTTGATTGGTGCCAATGCCGTTATCCTTGAAGGTGTTCGTATTGGTAAAGGTTCAGTCGTTGCTGCAGGTGCTATCGTTACTCAGGACGTTGCCGAGTATACGGTTGTGGCTGGGGCGCCAGCACGAGTTATCAAAATGGTGGATGCCAAAACAAAATCCAAAACCGAAATTTTGCAAGACCTCCGCACCCTTTAAGGTGCTTGGCTTAACGCTCGGCGTATATCGCCGGGCTTTTTTTACTCTTCATTACCTGTTAGGAGGACTGACCACTCAATGACACATTCGACTTCGAGCATTAGCGCGGCACCAAGTCCATTTGTAGAAATCCGCAGACAATTGCATCAAATTCCAGAGCCAGGCTTTGCCGAGTTTAAAACTCAGCAGTTTCTGCTGAATTATCTTCATTCTCTTCCACAGGAGAGACTCGAAATCCGGACCTGGCGGACAGGTATAATCGTGAATGTAAAAGGAACCTCCCCCAAACGTCGCTTTGGCTACAGAGCTGATATGGATGGTCTACCTATCATGGAAGATACCAGCTATGAATTTCGGTCCACCCATCCTGGTCTTATGCATGCTTGCGGACATGATGTTCATATGTCGATCGGGCTTGGTATTTTGAGCCGAATTGTACAGAATCCGATCAGGGACGATATCACGTTTATTTTTCAACCAGCGGAAGAAGGTCCTGGTGGAGCACAGCCTATGCTTGAATGTGAGGAACTGCAGGATTGGATGCCTGACCAAATCGTAGCACTCCATATTGCCCCCGAATATCCGGTTGGCACGATCGCTACAAAGCCGGGTATTTTATTTGCCAATACCTCCGAACTGTTCATAGACCTTACTGGTAAAGGCGGACATGCTGCTTACCCTCACCTTGCCAATGATATGGTGATTACAGCCTGCCAGTTGGTTTCACAGCTGCAAACTATTATTTCACGCAATGTGAATCCACTCGATTCTGCCGTTATTACGATTGGTAAAATTGAAGGCGGCACCAAGCAAAATATTATCGCCGAGAAGTCACGTTTGGAAGGAACCATACGTACCTTATCCGCTGCAACGATGCTGCTAATCAAATCGCGCATTGAAGCGCTGGCCGACGGTATGGAAACCGCCTATGACTGCAAGGTTGATATAGATTACGGAGCTAATTATTTGCAGGTATTCAACCATGCAGAAACTACCCAAGCATTTATGGACTGGGTTCGCGAAACAGATACTATGAAGGTAATCGAATGCTCGGAGGCTATGACTGGTGAGGATTTCGGTTATTTTCTGGAGAACATTCCTGGCTTTATGTTTTGGCTTGGGGTGGATACGCCTTACGGTCTGCATCATTCCAAAATCGAACCCAATGAGCATGCCATCGATCTCGCGATTGAGCTAATTGGCAGCTACTTCAGGTGGTTATCGGAGCAAGATTAAATAAGAAACAACAATAAAGCTCCTTACACCTTAACCGGTACAAGGAGCTTTACTGTTTACAATTTGCGAACGAAATCTTCCATGCGATCTAGCGCTTGTTCCAAAACTTGCCTACTGTAAGCATAGGATATCCGGATGTAGCCTTCTCCATAGATGGAAAATGCATCACCTGGCACAACAGCAACCTTATGCTCATTCAACAACCTCATTGTAAAATCCATCGAGGATAGCTTAAATCTTTCTATTGATGGAAATAAATAAAAAGCTCCCTCCGGCTTTTCCAGTTCGAATCCCATCTGCAGTAAGCGATTGTACACATAGTCTCTACGCTGCATATAAGCTTCCTTCATAGGCAATGCATCATCCACACCGTTCGTCAGCGCCTCCAGCGCCGCATATTGGCTGATCGAGCTTGCACATGTCACATTGTACTGGTGCACTTTAACCATATGCTTAGCCACATACTCCGGTGCAAAAACGAATCCGATCCGCCATCCGGTCATCGAGTGCGATTTGGACAATCCATTAATGACAATCGTTTTCTCCCGCATGGAAGGAATCGTAGCGATGGAGACATGGGGTTGATCGTAAATAAGTTCACTATAAATTTCATCGGAAATGACAAATATCGATTTTTGCTCCAACAGACTTGCGATATCTGCGAGCTCCTGACCACTCACAACCCGTCCCGTTGGATTGGATGGATAACATAAAATGATGCAGCGGGTTTTGTCTGTAATGTGAGGCTCTATCAGCTCGGCTGTCAGTTTAAAGCCATTACTTCGCGTATCGACATAAATCGGTACGCCTCCGCACAATCGAATCAAGGGCTCATAACCTGGATATATCGGCCCTGGAATCAATACTTCACTGCCGGGCTCCAGGATCGTCCTTAACGTAATATCCAGTGCCTGACTTGCCCCTGTCGTGACGATAACTTCTGATTCCGGTGTATAGTGCATCTCATATTTATTCCGTACAAAAGCAGCAGCTGCCTGGCGAAGCTCCAGAAGCCCTGGGTTTGCCGTGTAAGTCGTTTTATGTGCATCGATTGCCAGTTTGGCGGCCTGCAATATATGATCAGGTGTCGGAAAATCCGGCTGACCGATGGTTAAAGAAAGTGCATCCGGAAACTGACTAACCAGATTAGCGATTTTTCGGATTCCCGATATTTGAATATCCTTCACACCGGGATTGATCAAATGTTCCATTGTCGGTTCCCCAATCTTTAGCGATTTTTCAATATGTGGATCAAATGCTGCATATCCGCAGGAATTTCCGCTTCAAACTGCAAATGCTCCCCGGTTCTCGGGTGTGTGAAGCCAAGTATGGCCGCATGCAGGGCTTGTCCATCCATCGTTGCGCCTTTGCCGCGGGAAGGTCCGTATGCCGGATCTCCTACTAAGGGATGCCCTATAAACTTCATGTGCACACGAATTTGATGGGTTCTGCCGGTTTCAAGCCTTAGCTCCAGTAAGGTATGATCACCATAGCGTTCAAGCACAGCAAAATGCGTTACTGCCTTCTTACTGTTGCGCTCTGTTACGGTATACAATTTACGATCGAACGGGTCCCGGCCTATTGGTGCATCTACCGTACCTTGCTCATGAGTCACATTCCCGTGCACAACAGCCAAATATTTTCTGACCACCGTATGTTCCTTCAGCTGCGCGGCCAATGATTGGTGAGCTGTATCATTTTTGGCAGCCATCAGCAATCCCGAGGTATCTTTATCAATTCGATGGACGATTCCAGGGCGCATCACCCCATTAATCCCGGATAAATCTTGACAATGGTACAGTAGTGCGTTAACCAATGTACCGCTATAATGGCCAGGAGCTGGATGAACAACAAGCCCTCTTGGCTTATTGATGACAATCATGTCCCCATCCTCGTAAACCACTTCGAGCGGAATGTTCTCAGCTGTCAGATTCAATTCTTCCGGTTCAGGTGTAATCAGCTCCAGTTGGTCACCTGCGGACAGCTTATAATTCGCCTTAACAGGTGCACCATTGACTTTCAGATGGCCGTCCTTGATCCATTGCTGGACCAGACTGCGGGATACGTCCTCATCCGATGCTTCAGCCACGAATTTATCAACCCGTTCACCTTGATCCTGAGCCTCTGCAATCCATTCTTTCCGATTCTCCAATTCTTCTTGTTCAGAAACAGACATAAGATTACGCGCCTCTCTTTTCTTTTCTCCAGCTGATGATGGAATCGATAAAAATGAGTGCTACACCAATGCAGATCGCTGAATCCGCAATATTAAAAATCGGATAGGTATAGTCAACAGGGCTACCAAAACCATTAAATTGGAAACGAAATTTCAGAAAGTCGACCACTTCACCAAACAAAGCCCGATCAACAAAGTTCCCCAATGCTCCACCCAATAGCAGGCATAGTGCAACGGGCAGCAGCTTTTTACCCTCTTTATAGCTTTTGCGAAGATAAATAATAATACCAGCTGCAACCACCAACGTGATCACAATAAAAAACCACCGTTGGTCCTGCATAATGCCAAAAGCAGCACCCCGATTCCGGTGTGACGTAATTTGAAAAAATTCACCAATAACCGAAACCGCTTCATTCAATTCAAGCCGATTCACAATCAGCCATTTGGTAACCTGATCCAAGATCAGTACCACTAACGCATATAAATAATATCTCAACGCTACAGCTCCTTTTTCGCTTCCTGCTCCTGATTTACGCCTTAGACCCATGATTTACCTATGTAAAAAACTTCGTTTCTGCAAAAAATAGCAGCAATGCTTTCAAAGGAGGCGTACTTAATGACTCATGATCCTCATCCAATCAGCTCTCAGCAATTGCAATCGTTACGCTCAATTTTACTTGAAGAAAAACAATGGCTGGAGAAAGAGAGAGAAAGCAACAGCCATTTTGGTCTCTCCGACTCCCTTCGTGATCAGACGGGTGAGCTATCCACTAATGATAACCATCCTGCCGATTTAGGGTCAGAAATGTTTGAACGCAGTAAAGATATAGCTTTAAACGTTAATCTGGAAAGTCATTTTACCCAAGTTGCAGAAGCACTGGAACGAATCGACAATGGTCAATATGGCATCTGCCAGAGCTGTGGCGCTCCTATTTCTTTTGAACGACTAGAGGCTGTGCCTACTACCTTATATTGCAAAAAACACGTCCCTGATGCTCCTGACATGGAATATCGTCCAGTTGAAGAAGATATTCTGGCCCCGCCGTTCGGCAGAACGAGTCTGGACGAACTGGATAAGGAAACCGAATTTGACGGCGAAGATGCCTGGCAAATCGTTGAAAGCTGGGGCAGCTCCAATTCACCTGCTATGGCAGACAACCCTAACATTTCAAATAACTATAACGACATGGAAATTGAAGCTGACGAGCAGGTTGGCTACGTGGAAGCTTTTGAAAGCTTTTTGGCAACGGATATATATGGTCAACATGTTACTTTGATCAGAAATCGAGCCTATAACGAGTATATCCATAACAATGAAGGTGAAGGTTTGCTAGAGCTTGATCCGCAGGATGGCGAAGATGATACTTATACGGATCTCACTTAGCTAATAGGTTCTTCCCTCCAATTGATACTGGACATGCTTGATGATATCAGCTATATAGTCTCCGATTATCGGCAAATTCAAAGCTCCCAACAATTGAAGAACATACAGAATTGTCGTAGCAAACACAGTAAAGCCAATCGCGATCCCGACACCTCTTGCTAAACCAGCCAGTAAATTCGAGAAAATGAGCTTACGCGGACTGTTGAGCAGATCCACATAATCGGCAATTTGGGTTCGTTCCATCTGATTTGCAATCTTGGTCACTTGCTGGTGGATACTTTCCATAAGCTTCCGGTCCGGCAATGTTTGATGTCCGCTCAAGCCCATTCCTCCAGACTTTCTCATCAGACTCATCCCGGTAGCAGGATCTTTTGCTTTCTGCCGCGGGATGAGTCCCATTCTGATTAAACCTCTACCCTCTGCTTGATAACCTCCGCGCAGCGTTTGCATAAGGTCGGATGATCTGCATCCAGACCCACATCCTTGGTAACATTCCAGCAGCGCTCACATTTTTCACCTTCAGCTATTTTCACCTGTACAGACAACCCTTTGGATGAACGAGCACCCTCTGGTGCCGTCTTTCCAGCCTCATGGACCTCAACAGCAGAAACAATAAACAATTGCTCCAATTGTTCTAAGCCAGCTAACAGCTGCGCTTGCTCCGCATTAGGATATAGATGAACCGCTGCACCAAGCGAATTTCCGATCATTTTTTCCTTACGTGCATCCTCCAAAGCCTTCAGAACATCATCACGAACAACGATAAACTGCTCCCACTTGGATTCCATCTTTTCATCGAACAGCGTCGTATCCACTTCCGGCAGCTCGCTTAGTTGAATGCTGTCCAACTCAGTACCTGGAATGTACTTCCATACTTCATCCGCGGTATGCGGCAAAATCGGAGCAATTAACTTAGTTATTACCGTCAAGGCATCATATAATACGGTTTGTGCTGCTTTTCTACCCGAATCGGACGGGGCGCTTGCGTAAAGTCTGTCTTTAATAATGTCCAGATAAAAAGCACTCATCTCCACGGCGCAGAAATGGTGTACAGACTGATACACAATATGAAACTCATAGGCGTCGTATGCCTTGATAACACGGTCTGTCATCCGGTTCAAACGTGCCAGTGCAAAACGGTCCAGCTCATTCATTTGGTCAGGAGCCACACGATCTGCTGTCGGGTTAAAGTCAGATAAATTCCCCAGCAGGAAACGCAGCGTGTTCCGAATCTTGCGATACACTTCCGTAATTTGATTCAAAATATTGTCCGAAATACGCACATCGGATTGGTAATCAACCGAAGAAACCCACAGGCGTAAAATATCGGCGCCCAGCTTGTCGCATACTTTATTAGGGTCAATGGTATTGCCCAGTGATTTGGACATTTTACGCCCTTCACCATCCAACGTAAACCCATGACTCAAAATTCCTTTATACGGCGATTGTCCGTGCACAGCAACACCCGTAATTAAAGAAGAATTGTACCAGCCTCGATATTGGTCAGAGCCTTCCAAATACAGATCTGCGGGCCATTCCAGCTCGTCTCTTGTTTCAAGAACAGCTACGTGACTGGAGCCCGAATCAAACCATACGTCCATGATGTCGGTTTCCTTACGGAATTCAGTATCCCCGCTTATCGGGCAAACCGTACCTTCTGGCAATAGCTCGGATGCATCCTTTTGAAACCAGGCATTGGAACCTTCACGTTCAAAAATTTGAGCCACATGCTCAATCGTTTCTTTATTGACGAGCGGCACATTGCTGTTTCGTCCGTAAAAAATCGGAATCGGTACTCCCCACACCCGTTGACGTGAAATGCACCAATCGCCACGATCTGCGATCATGTTATGCAGACGAACCTCGCCCCAAGCCGGAGTCCATTTTACCTTTTTGATTTCCTCCAACATTTCTTCACGAAACTTGTCTACAGATGCAAACCACTGCTCGGTGGCACGGAAAATAACCGGCTTCTTTGTCCGCCAATCATGCGGATATTGATGCTGGATCAAGCTCATATGAAGCAAATGCCCTGATTCTTTCAGCATTTCGGTGATCACTTTATTGCCTTTATCGTAGAACATCCCTTCAAAGCCTGGCGCTTCTGCCGTAAAATGACCTTGATCATCCACAGGACACAGCACACCGAGATTGTAGCGTTGACCAATCACAAAGTCATCTTCCCCGTGACCCGGCGCCGTATGTACACAGCCCGTACCCGCTTCCAGTGTGACATGATCTCCTACCATGACAAGTGATGTCCGATCGTAGAACGGATGCTGACACAACACATGCTCAAGCTCACTGCCTTTAATTTGCGACAATACCTTAACATCTGTCCAACCAATTTCTTTGGATACGGCTTCGAGTAAGCCTTGAGCTACCACATACTTCTTACCATCCACTTCGACAAGCGCGTATTCGAAATCAGGATGCAAGGAAATACCCAGATTGGCAGGCAGCGTCCAAGGTGTCGTTGTCCAAATCACAATCGAAGCATCCTCAGGCAGCTTGCCTTTACCGTCTTTCACTTGAAAAGCGACATACACAGAAGTAGACGTTTTATCCTGGTATTCGATTTCTGCTTCAGCGAGTGCACTTTCCGAGGACGGAGACCAATAAACAGGCTTAAGTCCCTTATAAATATAGCCTTTGTTCACCATTTCACCGAATACGCGGATCTGCTGAGCTTCGTATTTGGACTGTAGTGTAATATAGGGATTGTTCCAATCGCCACGAACGCCTAAGCGTTTGAATTGCGCCTTCTGCCGTTCAACCGATTGCAGTGCGTAGTCCTTACAATATTCACGAAACTCGTGAACACTCATTTTTTTACGATCAATTTTATCGTTGTTGGCAACAGCTTGCTCAATCGGCAAACCATGTGTATCCCACCCAGGAACGTAGGGCGCGTCGTAGCCCTGCATCGTTTTGAAACGTACAATAATATCCTTCAGTACCTTGTTCAACGCATGTCCAATATGAATATCACCATTCGCATAAGGAGGGCCATCATGCAAAATAAACTTAGGTTTTCCCTTGCGGCTCTCCTGTACCTTGCTATAAATATCAATTTCTTCCCAATGCTGCTGCATACCTGGCTCTGCTTGCGGCAAGTTGCCTCTCATCGGAAAATCAGTTTGTAATAAGTTTAATGTTTTGCCATAATCCATTAGTGTCCATCTCCTTCGTTATATACAAAAAAACCTCCCATCCCCATAGGGACGAGAAGCCTCGCGTTACCACCCTGATTAAGACTTGCAGCTGTGCGCCAGACTTCTGTTCAGAAATCTTCGGCTTGCAGCCCAATAGCCTTCACTCAATAATCGTTAACGGGATTAGCCGATCCTCTCTACTGCTGTGGTTCAAGAGAATGCTCCTGGGTGATTTTCCATTACTGCAAAGATCGGGCTCGCACCAATCCCCGACTCGCTTTCCTTGCGTACGTAACCTACTCTTCCCACTCATCGCTTTTTGTGATCATTGTAGCAGTTTATTTTGCAATAGGCAAGCCGACTTAAGCTTGTTCAATTTCGATCCGTTCCATAGCATTCCAATCTTCTTGACCGAGCAGTTCAAGCTGTGCTTCCAACAAAGTGCGAAAGCGTGTACGATAGATCGAAGCCTGCTTTTTGAGCTCTTCGATTTCCACAGAGATTTTGCGGGATTTGGTCAAGGATTCATTAATAATCCGGTCCGCATTTTTCTCGGCTTCCTTTATAATGAGCTGCGCCTCTTTTTTGGAATTGCTCCTTAACTCGTCGGCAGCTTCCTGAGCCACGATAATGGTCTTGCTCAAGGTTTCTTCGATACTGGAAAAATGATTAAGACGCTCCTGGATCGCAGCAAGCTGATTCTGCAAGTCCTTATTCTCACGGATATTTGCTTCATAATCTTTGATGATTTGGTCCAAAAACTCGTTTACTTGATCTTCATCATAACCTCGGAATGATCGGCCAAATTCTTTATTATGTATATCCAACGGTGTTAAAGCCATTGCTGCACCTCCTGAAAATTTGACATCAGTCCGGGAATCTCCGAGACTTGCTGTCCGACGCGTATTGCTATATTCGACGACACCTTCGTTATTTCCTTCATTTATCCAAAAAAACCTGAAAATTTTAACAAAAAAAATCGGCAATCACGCATATTTGCCGATTCTTAACCGATATCTTCCTTTTTTCGTGACACCTTCTACTTCCAGCACCTGAAACCGCCCAAAGCCTTGCAAGGATACAACATCACCTGATTTCAAAGGCTTGCTCGGATCCTCTTCCTGCTTCCAGTTCAGCTTGCAGCGTCCCGCTTTAATGGGAATCAGGATTTTGGCACGGCTCAGATGATAAACGTCACTGACAATACCATCCAAGCGAAGCGAAGCCACAGACAGCGTCATTTCTTCGAGCCTCGTAGGGGACACTTGCAGTTGGTCAATCGTTAGCTGCTGGGTCTGAACATGCACGCGATGCACCTGCTGCAAATTGAGTCGCATATAATCAGCTACTTCTGATGCCACGATAAACTGACAGCCCTGATCGGTTACATAAATATCTCCGACTTTCTCACGCTTCATACCGAGCGCAAGAATCGAACCCATGTAATCCCCATGGTCCAGATCCTTCAGCTGATTGTCCAATGATGTAACAGAAATCAGGCTGATTCCCATATCCTCTTTATCCAACGCACGATATTCAGGTGCTACAAAAGCTCTCTTTCGTTCGGATTGCTCATGTCCACCATCAAACCGGATATGAATATCCATGCTTCGATTTGCAAGCGTAGATAAAATGAAAGCCTGCCTGGGGTCCAGAAAATCGGTTAATTTAACCATATGCTGTTCCGCCCGCGCGATCCATTCGGCAGCCTTATCTACAAAACGATGCTCATCCGGATGAAAGTGGGTGTATACTTGCTCCCTGTTCTTCTCCATCATTTAATAAAAAACAACAGAACAGCTGCAATACCTTGCCCAACAAAGCGTAAAGCAATTAGCGCAACGATCGGCGAGATATCGATAACTCCGGCGATAGGTGGAATAAACCGACGAAAAATGGACAAATACGGTTCACACAGCTTGCCCAATATTTCACCAATAAAGCTTTCTTTTGCACTAGGCAGCCATGATAACAGCACGTAGGCGATCAGCATGTATGTATAGATTTCAATAAGTGTGTTAACGTAGCCAACAATAGCAAACAAACGATTCACCTCGATTTAGAATGTGGTTGGAGCTAGCCCTCGTTATTCAGTATTTCCGAAATCGAGCCATGAATTTCAACCGTGTCCGGTGTGCACAGAAAAATATTAGGACCAATTTTGGAAATCGAACCATTGAGCGCATAAACAGTGCCGCTTAAAAAGTCAACAATGCGGGTTGCCTGATCCGGACGAACCAGATGAAGATTGACAACGACTGGGCGGCGTGAACGCAAGTGGTCGGCAATTTCCTGTGTGTCCTCATAGGACTTTGGCTCATTCAGTATGACTCTCACTTGCTTGGCTGAATGTATGCTGACAATGTTTCCTTTATTTTTACGTTGCTCCACGGGATTGGTTTCATGTTCTTCGGCATGCTCAGTGACATGTTCACGTTCCGTGATCTCTTCTTCTTCCTGAATCCCGATAAAATTCATAAACTTATTCATCACACCCATCACAAATCTCCTCCTTATAGTTTTCGTATAAAACTGTCTTCGTAAGCATCACCTTATAGTTTTCGTATAAAACTGACTTCCTAAGCATATTGCGCGGCTATTCTTTACCTACTAATACGGTTCCGAGACGTATCCAGGTCGCGCCTTCTTCGATAGCGACTTCAAAATCATTGGACATGCCCATAGATAAATGCTTAATTTCATAACCCAATACCTGTTCGCGATTTAATTCATCCCGCAATCGACGAAGCTCACGAAATACCGGTCTGGTCGATTCAGGCTCTGCTTCATAGGGCGCCATTGTCATCAAGCCAACTATTCGGATATGCGGCATATCTCGCAGCTTGTCAACAAAAGAGGCCAGTTCCTCAGGAGGCAGTCCATATTTGGTCTCTTCCCCGGATACATTCAGCTGTATAAAGCAGGATACAGTCAGACTCTGAGCGGCAGCCTTCTTTTCAATTTCGGTAGCTAGGGATAGCCGGTCAAGTGAATGAATGTAAGCGAATTTACCAATGACATCCTTTACCTTGTTCGTTTGCAAATGCCCTATAAAATGCCACACTGCCTGATCATGAAAAACTTCCCACTTGGGCTGAACATCCTGCCAACGGTTTTCCCCAATATGGTTCATCCCCAAACGGATGGCCTCACCTGTGGTTGCAAGCGAAACATACTTCGTTACAGCAATGATCTGAACATCTTGACGGTCTCTATTCGCACGGTCACATGCTTCCTTGACTTTATCTTCTACAAATTCAATATGCTGATTCAGCTTCAAACGGGAGGTCACCTCTATTCATACAAACCAATCCAGGCAGCCATTCTGCCTGTTTTTCCCGCTTCTTTGCGATGAGAAAAAAAGATATCGGAGCGGCAGCTTGTGCATAAACTACTCATTTCGATATGGGATGGCATAATTCCTGCTTTTATCATAATTTGTCGGTTCATTTGTTGCAAGTTTAAGTTGTATTTCCCATTCTGTTTGCTTTCATAGATAGGGATGTTTCCATTTGCTTCTGTATTGGATATGTCTAACTTCTGCATGAGCGAGCTAAATTGCGAGACCACAGTATCATTTACCTCATAACAGCACCCTTGAATCGACGGGCCTATTGCAGCCATTACGTGCTCTGCCTTCGTTCCATATTCCTGATGCATAAGGTTCAACGTATGAGTTGCTATTTGAAGTACAGTCCCTTTCCACCCCGCATGAGCTAGTCCGATCACACGCCCCACCGGATCGTAAAAATACAGGGGCACACAATCAGCAAACATCACGTGCAGAAACAGACCAGACTCATTGGTTATAAAAGCATCCGTTGCTTGAATCGCTCGTTCACGCGAATCGATACCTGCCCCAGCATGGGACCGGGTTACTTTAAGCACCTTATTTCCGTGAACCTGCTCCGCATAAGTGCACTGTTGTAAATCGACATGCAGAGCTTCTGCTAATTTATGACGATTGGTTACGACATCCTCATGTATATCCTCAACATGCAAACCGCAGTTCAAGCTGCCAAATTCACCGCTGCTAACGCCTCCATGACGCGAGGTGAAACCGGCTGTAAGTCCGCTGTCGCGTTCCATCCAGCTGCGTATAAACAACAATTCGCACCCATTATCAGCTTGCTCCGGCACGAACGGCTCCATAGTTGTAAGACCCCCTTCGTCAATCTGTCAGTTATCCATTTCGGTGTGTGTAAGTTTCCTGTATGCTTGACAGCTTACTCATATCCGCTTTCTACCAGTATACACGAAGCCGCGCTAAACAGCACCCCTTATGCAGCCCGATCTTGGCATATACATTCGTTTTCTTAGCCTTGTCCCCGATATTGTTTATTAAATTCATGATACGCCTCAGGCTCTTCTTTTTGGCGAAAGCTGCGAACATCATCAATTTTGACCAGAACGACATCCATTCCGATTTTCACGATATTTTTCCAGGGGATAACGACATCAGTTGAGCCCCCAAACCAGCCAAAAAACCGGCCGCTGTTAGGCACAATAATCGACTCAATGGTCCCATTGCGCAGATCCAGCTCCAAATCGCTGATTTGACCTAGCTTCTTTCCGTCCACAATATTGATTACGTCCTTGGTTTGAAAATCTGATATTTTCACGTTGCTACCACCACGTATTCATTGGATTGTTGATCTCTTTTATTTACTATATGTGAGACTTGGGCAAAATGTCATCTTCCACAAAAAAACCTCCCTGCTGATTTCAGCAGAGAGGCCGGCAAGGAAAGTTCCCCTTCCATATTAGGTGATTCGGACAAGCGATTAGTTTTTGACATACTTTTGCATTTGTGAAATCGCCGATTTTTCCAGACGCGATACCTGAGCCTGCGAAATGCCGATCTCGTCTGCTACCTCCATCTGTGTTTTGCCATCAAAGAACCGCATGGACAAAATCATCTTTTCCCGGGTATTCAGCTTGTGCATCGCTTCACGCAGGGCTATTCCCTCAATCCATGACACATCCTTATTCCGATCATCACTAATTTGATCCATCACATAGATCGGGTCGCCGCCATCATGATAGATCGGCTCAAACAAAGATACAGGGTCCTGAATCGCGTCCAGAGCAAATACGACATCTTCCTTTGGAACATTCAAGGCTTCAGATATTTCATAAATAGTCGGTTCGCGCGAATTTTGATTCGTCAGGCTGTCACGTACCTGCAAAGCTTTATAAGCGATATCCCGCAATGATCGGGATACCCGGATTGGATTGTTGTCTCGTAAGTAACGGCGGATTTCACCAATGATCATCGGTACCGCGTAGGTAGAAAATTTAACATTTTGGCCTAAATCAAAATTATCTATCGCCTTCATAAGTCCGATACATCCCACTTGAAACAGATCATCTACAAATTCGCCGCGATTATTGAAACGTTGAATCACACTCAGCACCAGTCTCAGATTGCCATTCACCAGCTTCTCTCTGGCCGATCGTTCATGAAGGGTCTGTAATTTTACGAATAATTCGCGCATTTCTGCATTAGTTAGTACAGGAAGCTTTGCAGTATCTACACCACAAATCTCGACTTTGTTTCGGGTCACCGTGATTACCTCCCAAGGAGAAACATTACTGTTAATTATCTCCTTGAGGTGTATTTTTATTCGTGGCCTAATTTCGATAAATTTATTAGGCAAGCGCTACCAATTTAGGCTTAATAACAAAGGTTCCGCTTTCATGAGTATAAAAAATACTTTTATTACTGCCAAAAAAGCCCCGGATTGGGCCCGGAGCTGCTGAAATCCATTTGAGATCTACACCATCTTGTTAAACTCTTTACGCAGTCGCTTAATAATTCTTTTTTCGAGACGGGATATATAAGATTGGGAAATTCCAAGCATATCCGCAACATCCTTTTGCGTCTTCTCTTCTCCATTCTGTAGACCGAAGCGTAGCTCCATAATCGTTCTTTCGCGTTCGGAAAGCTTATCCAAAGCCTTGTGCAGCAGCTTGCGATCGACCTGCTCCTCTATATTACGGTAAATCGTATCATTTTCGGTACCCAGGACATCCGACAAGAGCAGCTCATTGCCATCCCAATCAATGTTTAAAGGCTCATCAAAAGAAACTTCACTGCGGATTTTGTTATTCCGGCGCAAGTACATCAAAATTTCGTTCTCGATGCAACGAGAGGCGTAAGTGGCCAGCTTGATTTTTTTCTCGGGATCAAAAGTATTTACCGCTTTTATTAGCCCTATTGCGCCAATCGAGACCAGATCCTCAATATTAATGCCGGTGTTCTCAAATTTGCGGGCAATGTACACGACCAGCCTCAGGTTACGTTCAATCAGCATGGCTCGAATGGCCGAATCACCTGTCGTCAGCTTGCCAAGCAAATATTCTTCCTCTTCACGGGTAAGCGGCGGCGGCAAGGCCTCGCTCCCTCCTATGTAGTAAATTTCCTCGCTTTTGAGCTTCAGCATCATCATCAGACGGTAGTAGCTGATTTGCATACGCAGCTTCCATTTTAACAGCATGATCCTTATCCTCCTTACGCTTGTTGTAGGTTATCTCTGCATCAGCATGGGGTGTATGATAGCTTGGTATGAATTATCAGAGCTGAGCTTGCCTCCATCCAGTCCAATGAGCACCTTGTGCGATTCATTTTGCTTGTCCTGATAACTGATAATCACTCGATCCGGCTTAATGGCCAGCATAAACTGGGTGGATTTATTGATCCCACGATAAGGTACAAGCCGCAGCCGGTCCTGCCATATGAAGGGGTCGGTCTCATCGTCGGTCCCGATCGCCGCTATCATTTGATCCACCTCAGCATCACGAATCTTCCTCATCCATGACTCAGAAATGTAGTCCTGACATTGTGAGACTTCCAGCACCATAACCGGTGTACGGGTCAACGGATCGTATAACTGGTTTCCGGTATCAATCAAACCTGTGCAGTGCAGCTGCACCGCACCGATCTCAATGTGAACCTGAGCAAAAAAAGAAGTCAACTCCTCTCGCTGCCTAGCACTTTGGAACACCTTCTTGTAGAATCCAATCACCGCGATCAATGCAATGGCAATGAATGTAACACCAAATTGCAGTTCGTGCGTCAAGCCTCCGGACTGGCTGATCACCATACCGTTCAGCACTTCATTCGAGTTTGCCCACAAATAATGGATCCCCAGAATACCTCCGGCAGCTACAAAGTTAATCAGATAAAAGGCACCCAAATTACGCAAATAATGCTGCAGGCTGGCAAAACCAAAGCTGATGACAATCATGATTAATGCAAAGCACAGTTTAACAACAAAAGTAAACATAAAAGATAATGCCGGAACAAACATAAACACGACATACATCGCCCCGATGCCTGCTCCGATCACAAGTCTCCACCAAACAATCGGAATTTTGCGCATTCGCGCCGTCGTATACAGCAGCAAACCATCAATGACCAAATTCATCAGGAAAATAAGATCCACATAAACGATCATCGTTATTTTCCTTTCCTCGTAAGCGGCTACAGAGACAAGTATATATAACTTTATTTCCAAAGTCTGTCTAACGGTGAAGCCATAATGTGGCTTTTTTTGTTTAACACTGTCGTTATTACAACGTCGGTGATCCATGACTCGCTTTGTTCAAAAGGATTCAATATAACAATGTCGAATTGGGTACTAGATGAATATAGTACTTTTCATTCTCCGGCATTTCTTTACAATATAGGGTAAATGGACATCGGAAGGGAGAATCATCATGAAACCACGTAAAGTGAAGATCGTTGGAAGCGGAATCTATTTACCTAAACAGTTGATTACTAGCGATGACATGGATCTTAAATTACAGGTTCCTTCTGGTTGGGTTCTCAGGAAATCAGATGTCAGAACCCGGCATTTCATTCAGGATGAGACCGCAGCGGAAATGGGTGCGAGTGCAGCATATGGAGCACTCGCAAACGCTGGACTTACTTTTGCAGATATTGATTGCATCGTATGTACGAGTGGAACGATGCAGCAGCCGATACCTTGTACAGCAGTTTTAATCCAAAAGGCCATGCAGCAGGAGCATTCGGGGATACCCTGCTTTGATATCAATTCGACCTGCCTTAGCTTTGTTACTGGTCTAGACACCATGTCTTACCTGATCGATGCAGGAAGATACCGCCGTGTCCTGCTTATAGCCACAGAGATTGCGTCGGAGGGAATTAATTGGACCGATAAAGAAAGTGCTTCCTTGTTTGGGGATGGCGCCGCTGCCGTCGTGATTGAACGGTCAACCGATACCGATAGCTCGGCTATACTCCACGCAGCTATGGAAACCTACAGCTCCGGGGCCCATCTGTCCGAGATTAAAGCAGGTGGAAGCTTGCAGCATGCCAAACAGCATACGACTACCAATGCAGATAACTATTTGTTCCAAATGAACGGTCAAGCCATATTCAGGATGGCCTCCAAGCTGCTTCCCCGCTTTGTCGAGCAGCTGCTCACAAAAGCACAATTGCGTATGGCCGATATAAGCTTGGTTATTCCACATCAAGGCAGTGCCATGGCCATGAGATTGCTGCGTAAACGATTAGATATTTCCGAGGAGAAACTGCTTTACATTACACCAACGTTCGGGAACACTATCGCAGCATCGATTCCTATCGGACTTCACGAAGCCATACGTCTTGGCAAAATTTTAAGGGGTGACCGCATAATGCTGCTTGGCACTTCTGCCGGACTTTCTTTAGGAGGCATTGTGCTTGAGTACTAATACGGGAATGAACATTCTGCTAACCGGAGGACGTGCACCCGTTGCATTGGAATTAGCAAGGATGCTAGCCAAGGCCGGCCATCGTGTCGATCTTGCAGAAAGCATAACTCATCATCTTTGCAGAAAATCCAAAGCCATTGCCCAAAGCTTTCTCGTTCCTAAACCTAATCAAGAGCCTGATGCGTATATTTCGGCTTTGTCTCGAATTATTGGGCAGCGAAACATTCAGGTGCTCCTGCCTACCTGTGAAGAGATCTTTTGGATTGCGCGAGGACTAACGAAGCTTCAAAGCCTTTGCAAGGTCATCTCAGCACCTTTGGAGCAATTGAGGCGTCTTCATAGTAAGTGGGAGTTTATCCGGCGTGCGGAGGCGTTTGGCTTCGCAATACCTCAAACACAAATTTTTCATAATACAAAAGAATGGGCGAATGTATGTAATGTAGAACACTCATGGCTCGAAGCAGGCTTTGTATTAAAGCCGGTTTTCTCGCGTTTTGGTGCGAATGTCCAGTTATTTGGCCCAGATTGCTCGGTTGCAGACAGACTCAGACGTCTACAAACCAACCACGGCATAACAGCCACGTCGGGTCAGCCCTGGATCATTCAGCGATATATAAAAGGGAGACCGCTCTGCACATATAGTGTGGCATGGGAGGGTGTCGTAGCTGCCCATTCCGCTTATGAAGTGGAATATACGGCGAACCAAGGGGCTTGTGTATACTACAAGCAGCTTCAGCACTCACAAGCTTTGAGCTGGGTGCAATCCTTCGTACAAAAAGAGCATTTCAGCGGACAAATCGCTTTTGACTTTGTGGAATCCTATGAAGATGGTATCTTGTATCCAATCGAATGCAACCCACGGGCAACAAGTGGCGTTCATTTGTTTAGCCAGGAGGACAAACTTGTTGAAGCGCTTATCCATCCTGAAGACTTATCCCAACATGCATGTAGGCAGCCGCAGACTAATCAAGCTGCCATGCTGTCCATACCTATGCTGGCTTATGGACTGAATAAGGAACGAACCTGGGCGGCCATCTGTCACTGGTGGGCACAGTTTGTCTCGGCACGAGATGTCATATGGCAAGTCCGAGACCCGTTGCCCTTCCTGGAGCAAATTCCGCTAATGCTGGACGCTTGGCGGCTGAGCCACACGCAAGCAATATCCATCACTGCAGCGATGACTTATGATATTGAATGGAATGGTGAAGCATGAAAGCACTCGTAACAGGAGGAACAGGATTTCTCGGAGGCCGTTTGGCTGAGCGTCTGCTGGACGCAGGTTCGGAAGTGACGATTATTGGACGTAACGCCGCGATAGGCGTCAAGTTCGCAGCCAAAGGTGCGAGATTCATAGAGGCGGATCTTCGCGATGAGCAAGCCATTGTCAACGCATGCCTGGGTCAGGAAGCGGTCTTCCATTGTGGAGCCTTGTCTTCACCGTGGGGAACCTATCGCGACTTCTTTGAAACAAACGTAAAAGGTACTCGGCATATCCTGCATGGATGCCGGATTCATAAGGTGCAGCGGCTTGTACATGTGTCTACACCAAGCGTCTATTTCAATTTTACAGATCGTTTGAACATTTCAGAAGCAGACCCACTTCCGACCCGATTTGCCAATGCTTACGCGGCTACCAAACGGCTAGCCGAAGTGGAGGTTTTGCAGGCTATTTCAGCGGGACTTCAGGCTATGATCATCCGTCCTCGTGCTATCTTTGGTCCGGGCGACAGCTCCATACTGCCGCGAATCATTAGAGCCAATGCTTCACGTGGAGTTCCGATCATTAATGGGGGTCATGCATGGATGGATCTAACCTATATTGATAACGTCGTAGATGCATTGCTGCTCTGCCAACAAGCTCCGGACTTGGCATGGGGACGCATATTCAATATCTCTAACGATGAGCCTGTTCAGTTATCGACAATCATACCTAGATTATTCGCTATGCTCGATATTCCGCTCCGAGCAAAGGCTGTATCCTACCGAGCTGCATATGGATTAGCCGCTATGCTGGAGCTGGCAGCGTATCTACTGCCTGGTAACCACGAACCATTACTAACCCGATACAGTGTCGGAATTCTGGGACGGAGCCAGACGCTGGATATTAGCGCAGCACGCCAGATGCTGGGTTATACACCACAAGTTAGTATCGAAGAAGGCTTGCAAGCATTTGCAGCGGTTTGGAGGACACCCCTTTGAGACCCTTTCAGCTGTCTCCTATCCACCAGATTCACTTCTTACGTGCCGGTTACTGCACACATCGGGAATGGGTGACCATTCGTGGAGGAACTTTCCGCTCCGTTCGCTTCCCAGCTGGCTTTGCTTGTATCGAGCATCCGACAATGGGCCTCATTCTATTTGACACAGGATATTCAGAACGATTTCTGATAGAAACATCCTCCTATCCAGCGAGCCTGTACCGCTATCTGACCCCTGTTTATTTCAGTGAAGCCGATCGTGCTCTTACTCAGCTTCAACGGATTGGCTATGAAGCACAGGATGTCGCTCTCATTATTATTTCTCATTTTCACGGGGATCATATTGCCGGATTGCGTGATTTCCCTCGGGCCCAATTTATGTATGCAGCGGAGGCCTATGAGCAGGTTCGTAACCTGCAAGGTTTGGCAGCCGTAAGGGCTGGCTATTTACCGAATCTGCTTCCTGATGATTTTGAAGAGCGATCTATTGCCATCACCTTCAATCCATCCTTCGCTGTACCATCAAGCAGCTCAATGACCATGAGCGCTTTATCAAAGGGAAGCACGCCAGCCTCTTCTTTCTGGCCTATGCACGCCGCACTCCCGCCAGAAAGTCCGTTTACATCAGGCATCGATTTACTCGGAGATGGCAGTATGATCGCTGTCGATCTGCCAGGTCATGCCGAGGGCCAGATCGGACTATTGGTATCTACGAATCAACAGGATTATTTCCTGTGCGCCGATGCAGCGTGGTCCAGTAAAGCCATCCGCTTCAATTTACCGCCGCATCCATTAGCAGGGCTAATCATGTCCAATCGTCAAGGCTACCGAGCTACCTTTAATAAGCTGATACAATTGTATCAAAGGTTTCCTTCTCTACAAATAGTACCCTCACACTGCACAGAGGTTCCAAAATGATAATCGGGAAAAGGAGTGATGTTAAGGATGCTGAACCGCAAAGCGACTGTCCTCTGGCACTATTTCCTTGATCGTTATCTGCATAGATGGGCAAATCGCCGTGCCTTTGAAGAGTGGCAGGAAGCCAAAGTGATAGCACATTTACAGCTTATTCGAGAGTCCTCAGCCTTTTATCAGGAATTGTGGAACGGCCTCACTACATCCAAGTGGCGGGAGTTTCCTATTATTGACAAGCAGATCATGATGGATCATTTCGATAGCTTGAACACAGTGGGTATCCGCAAGGAAGAAGCCTTTACTTTGGCGCTGAAAGCAGAGAGTACAAGAGACTTTACACCACAGCTGAATGGGATTACGATAGGCTTATCCTCTGGAACCTCTGGAAACAGAGGGTTATTTGTAGTTAGTCCGCAGGAGCAATATGCTTGGGCAGGGAGGGTGCTCTCCAAGGTTCTGCCAGGCTCCCTTCTTGCCTCACACCGTATCGCTTTTTTTCTGAGAGCCAATAGTAACCTGTATGGGTCCGTCAGTGGGACGAGGCTTCGTTTTGAATTTTTTGATTTAATCGAGCCCATGCAGCAGCATATTTATCGCTTGAATACTTATCTGCCCAATCTCTGGATTGCACCTCCCTCCGTACTCCACTTATTAGCGGATGCCTATCGTCAGGGCAAGCTGATAGCCAAGCCGCAGCGAATGGTTTCAGTAGCCGAGGTGCTCGACCCACTGGATCGGCAATATATCGAATCCGTCTTTCAACTGCCCATACATCAGGTTTATCAGTGTACGGAAGGCTTCTTGGCAGCCACTTGCGCTCATGGAACCCTTCATCTGAATGAAGATATGGTTGCTTTTCAAAAAGAATCTGTTGATGGTGAACATAGGTTCGTTCCGATCTTGACCGACTTCACACGTTTCGCTCAGCCCATCATCCGTTACAGGCTGAACGATCTGCTGGTTGAACGTTCAAGACCTTGCCCGTGTGGTTCCCTTATGACAGGTATAGAAGTTGTAGAGGGCCGCTGTGACGATTTATTTTATTTGCCTCATGCGGTACATCAGGAGCTTGTTCCCGTATTTCCCGATCTGATTACTAGAACCATCATGGGTGCTGCTCCCACTGCCGTCGCTTATCATATTGTGCAGCTTGCTCCCGACCGGATCGAGCTTTCGCTGGAATTCGCTGTCGACACTTCTACCACGATGGATTTCATATATTCGACCGTTCAACTAGCATTAGAAACCTTATTTATCCGGATGAATTGCAAGAAACCGAACATCCTCATGACTCCCTACGAGACCATAGTACCTGGAACAAGAAAATTACGCCGGGTGGAAAGGAGATTCTCCATTGAATCCAGCCATTCAAATCTATAATCACGAGACCATTCATCAGCTGCAATGGCCCGATACTGAGCAAGGAAGTTATGCTAAACGGTATCTACTCCCATTACTAAGTCATTCTCCCACAGCTTTCATAGAAAATGTGACAACCGAGCTTTGGGTTCTCCTTATCGATAATATCGTAATTCCCTTTACTGTTAATGATCAGGAATACGATAATTGCTATGTGTGCTCACCTTATACTCACTATGTCACCTATGCCAAGCAAGAGCTTGCCTTGCTGCAGCAGCCTGTAATTGAGACGATTCTGGCAGCCCTATTGAATACAGTAGGTTTGGGATTACGATTAGGACGGATCAATCAAACAGTCCATATGAACAATTGGCTGCTATCTACTAATTTGTACGTAAATTTGACCAGCCTCCAACTTACGACTATTGTCGATTATATGAGTAAACGTTTCCCGACTCATTCACTAGCCTGGCGTTCACTGAACCCTACAACAACTTCTGCACAATTAGAATCATTAGCAAAACAGGGCTGTAAAATGATCCCAAGCCGGCAAATCTATCTGCTGCCTACGGATCAAATGGGTGGCTTACCCTCCAAGGCACGATGGCTCATCAAACGCGATTATAGCTTAATCGAAAAAAATGGATACGAATTGATAAATCCGGATGAACTCAAAAAAGTCGATATGTCCAGACTGAGAGATCTGTACAATGCACTTTATCTGGATAAATATTCACGCTGCAACCCTTGGCTTAGCGAACGTTTTCTGGATTTGGCCAGACAAGAACGGTTGTTAAACCTGTATGCACTTCGGCATATCGAGTCGGGACGCATCGATGCGGTGCTTGGTTATTTTAACCGCGAGGGGATTATGACGACTCCCGTCTTTGGTTACAACACGGAACTGCCCCAAGCAACAGGACTGTACAGGATGCTCTCAGCCCTGCTTATTCGACTGGCTCTGGAACATGGCTATCTGCTGCATGAAAGCTCTGGTGCGGCTCAGTTTAAACGTAACAGAGGCGCAGCTGCCGACATTGAGTACACGGCAATCTATGATCAGCATCTCCCAGGCTATCGGCGTTGGGGCTGGTCCCTGCTCGGTAGTGTGCTTAATAGAATTGGTGTCCCTATCATGAAAAAGTATAAATTTTAAAGGAAGGGGTCTAGAGCTATGAACACCTCAATCCATTCACCTGCTGACCATCCCTCCTCGATTCCTTCGTCTGAGCCTGTTATCCTGATAACCGGTGCTTCGAGCGGCTTTGGCCTATTAATCTCAATCACTATGGCCAAAAAGGGTTATCGTGTCATCGCTTCCATGCGGGACCTGAGCAACCAAAGCCAGTTGATGGAACAAGCAAGAGCAGCCAAAGTAGAACTGCTGATTGACTGTGTACAATTGGATGTAACTGACCATAGGACAATATCAGAGGTGATTAACGAGACTAAGGAGCGCTATGGCCGAATCGATATTCTCGTCAACAATGCTGGTTTGGCGATAGGTGGTTTTATTGAGGAGGTGCCTATCGAGGCTTGGCGGCAGCAAATGGACATTAATTATTTCGGCTTGGTCGCCGTTACCAAAGCTGTACTGCCCTATATGCGCCAGCAGCGAAGTGGGCATATTTTTAATATTAGCAGTGTGAGCGGGCGTGTCGGTTTTCCAGGGTATGCCCCCTATGTTGCCTCCAAATTTGCCGTTGAGGGTTTCAGTGAGGCACTCCGTCTGGAAATGCAGCCCTTCGGCGTGCAAGTCGTACTGGTTGAACCCGGGGCGTATCCAACAAGTATTTGGAAAAAAGGCTTCGATTCGATACACACTTCTCCCCATTCACCCTATCAGGATCAGTTGGACGCCGTGCTGAATTATTCCAAAAGTACTCTCAATAATGGCGCCGATCCTCAATATATTGCTGATGCCATTGCTCGGATTTCGAGATTGCGTCGTCCCAAACTACGTTATGCAATGGGAAAAGGAGTCCATTTCTTGCTGTTCAGTAAAGTACTGCTCCCCTGGAACTGGATTGAGTCATGCATGCTAAAGTTACTGAAAATAAGAAAAGCTCCTGACCGGAGCCTATAGGGGGGGAGGAAACAAAAAAAAAATGACTTCGATCAGCTCGAAGTCATTTTGCACGATAACCTTATTTATCGTTATTGTTTTTCCCACGGTTACGTAAGAAAGTCGGAATATCCAATTGATCACTTGAAGGTTGGGAACCAAATGGACGTAAATTGTTAACACGGTTATCAACGGGTTCGGATGCCTGCGAAGACATTCCCGAAGGCTTACGCACAGGAGGCTGTGCCGTTGCTTTATGCTCAAAACCTGTTGCAATTACAGTTACCATAATTTCTTCCTTGTACTTCTCGTCAATCACGGCACCAAAAATCATATTGACTTCCAAATCCGCAGCTGAGGCTACAATATCCGCAGCTTCATTAACCTCGTACAAGGAAAGATTGGCTCCACCCGTAATATTCATCAGAACCCCACGCGCACCTTCAATCGATGTTTCGAGCAATGGACTTTGAATCGCCTTTTTGGCAGCTTCAGCTGCACGATTCTCACCTGTTGCCACACCGATTCCCATCAAAGCAGACCCACGTTCCGTCATGATCGTCTTGACATCCGCAAAGTCCAGATTGATCAGCCCCGGTACAGCAATCAAATCCGAAATCCCTTGAACACCCTGACGCAGCACATTGTCAGCCTCACGGAACGCTTCGAGCATCGGTGTTTTTTTGTCTACAATTTCCAGCAATCTATCGTTAGGAATAACGATCAGGGTATCAACCTTTTCTTTAAGGGCAGCAATTCCTTGCTCAGCCTGAGCTGCACGCTTTCTGCCTTCAAAAGTAAAAGGACGTGTAACTACACCTACCGTCAGCGCACCGCATTCTTTGGCTATTTCGGCGATTACGGGTGCAGCACCTGTTCCCGTTCCTCCGCCCATACCCGCAGTTACGAACACCATATCGGCGCCTTTCAGTGTATTCATTACATGTTCTCTTGATTCCTCTGCCGCTTTCTTGCCAACATCCGGATTAGCCCCCGCGCCCAAACCGCGTGTCAGTTTATCGCCGATTTGCAGCTTGTGATCGGATTTGGAATATTGAAGTGCTTGCGCGTCGGTGTTTACCGTAATAAACTCTACACCCTTGACTCCGTTTTCAATCATTCGGTTAACGGCATTACTTCCTCCACCGCCAACACCAATTACTTTTATTTTTGCAAGCTGGTCCATGTCCATATCAAATTCAAACATAGCTGTTATTTTCCTCCTCATTGAGCTTCACTAGCTCGAAATCCCATCTAAATAAATTCGCTCAGCCAATTTTTGAAACGCTCCATAACCGAAGGTTTGTTCTCATTATTGCTAGCTGCAGCTGGTTTTTTAGTTACGGATTTCTTAGCCGAGCCTGCCGATTGTTTCGTAGTTCTCAAATATTTGCAGGCATATTGTATGATTCCTACGCCGCTAGTGTAAGAAGGATCACGAACGCCGATAAAATCAGGCACGGCAATACGTACGGAAGTAGCTAGCTCAGACTGAGCAATCGCCAACATACCCGGCATCGAGAGTGTTCCGCCCGTAAGCACATAACCTCCTGGTAACTCCATATACCCAAGACGTTGTACCTCTAAACCAATTAAATGAAAAATTTCTTGAACACGAGGCTCAACGATATTTGCCAAGTCAATTTGCGAGAACTCCTTGTCCACATTGCTTCCAATCCGATTTACCTTAAATACTTGATCAGCAGCTGCATCCTCGATGACAGCACAGCCAAATTTAAGCTTAATTTTCTCGGCAATATCCGCTTGTGTCCGCAGACCTATGGAAATATCATTCGTTATATACTCACCGCCGATAGGCAAGGTCGAGGTAGCTACCAAATTGTTTTGTTCAAAGATAGCAATCGTCGTTTGTCCCGCACCAATATCTACTAGCACGGTACCGACTGCTTTTTCGTCTCTGGATAAAGACAGGTGACCTGCAGCCAAAGACATCAGGATAAGTCCGGAAACCTTTACTCCGGATTTTTCAACTACACGAAGTAAATTATGTATAGCTGTCTTCGCTCCAGTAATGATGGTTGCTTGTACTTCCAAACGAACACCAATCATACTGCGTGGATCATGAATTTCATCTAGACCATCAACCAAGTATTGATTAGGAACGACGCCAATAATTTCCCGTTCAGGAGCTAAAGGAATGACTTTGGCTGCTTGAATCACACGCTCGATATCTTCGTCTCCAATTTCGCGATCTTCATTGGATACGGCTACAACGCCGTGACTGGTTTGCAAAGAAATATGACTCCCGGAAATCCCAACGTAAACCTCTGTTATTTGAATACCTACCATTCGTTCTGCATGATCAATCGCATTGCGAATTGATTGAACGGTTTGGTCAATATCGACAATGGCTCCTTTGCGAATACCTTCCGAGTCGGCTGATCCAACTCCTATTATATTAATGGCGCCGTTAACGACTTCGCCAATAATAGCACGAACTTTGGATGTACCGATGTCCAAACTAACAATGATGTCATTGCTGCTCAACCCCTTGGCACCTCCTGTGGCTTAAAATTGATTTGAGCTTCATTTTTTTGAGTTTGATTTGATAATTAATTGTAAATTAACGAAATGAAATCTTCTGTACTTATTCAACACGATTGGGATTTTCCCTCTTTTTCAAAAAAAATTCATTAGTTAGATTGATAGAGTGTAAAAATACCCATAGAGATCATTCTATCATTAATTGTTCAGAATGAGTAGAGTGAATAGAAGCATTTTCTCTTATTTTCTTAGCCTTAAGTCCTATTTGCTGGCTTTAAGGACGTTTTTGTGTATCTTTAGGTACATCTTTAGGTACATCTTTTTTTGGATTATTTGGAGCAGGTGTAACAGATTGTGTTTTTTTGTCGATTTTACTTGTATCTTTACCTGCTGGCGTATCAAACGGTGCATGAGTATCAGCTTCGAGAAGCTTGAGTACGCCTGTATTGATTTTATTTTCCTTTAGATTTGCAATGTAGGAGTCTAAATATTGAAGCTTGTCCGGTAAATAACTAATAACCGTAATCACTTCAAATTTGGAACGCGTATACATTTTAATTCGATCCGGATAGGATTCTGTAGGATCTGGTTTAATTTCAGAAATATCCGCTAAATAAGATGGATCCAAGCTGGCAATAACCTGACAGAGCTTGAGCTTCAGAGGGTCACTATCAGCCCACCCTGAAAGAATCGGCTTATCCAGAACAAAGTTCGTTTGCGTACTAATACTGACCACACTGCCATCCGCCAAAATAGCCTGAGGTTGATTGTTTGGATCAAACTGATAGGCGACCTTGGGAAACTCATGAACCTGTATATGAATAAGTCCGGGAAAATGTTTACTCACCTCAGCCGACTCTACCATTTTTAAAGCTCTGACCTGCTTCGCAATAGTGGCAGAGGATTGTGAAAAAAAGTGATCGCCGTTCTTAACAGTAATGGCTTGTCCAATAGCTTCGGGAGCTAAAAGCTCCTGCCCTTCTATTTCGATTTTGGTGATTTTGCTCAAGGAGGACTGGAAAAACAAGACGCAGAGCAACGTTATAAAAAACAGCAATAAAAACACCAGCAGCCTTTTACTGCCTCGGCCTCGTACCTTAGGCTTCTTGATGACAGGTAATCTTTCTTCTGCTTGCAAAGGGTAACCTCCTAAGGGCTTTCCTATGGGAAAGCCTGCTTCGTAAGCATAATCTTAGTTTTCCTTCAGGAAAACTGACTTCGTAAGCATTCTTTCTATTTTATCCGAAATCCTATGAGAGGACATGCTTTCACTATGTAAACCGCCGAACATCTCCGTTCTGCTAACAGAAGAGGGATATTTCAGCGGCAATGGTCATAATAATCATAGACAGTGATTATTCCGTTGGTACAGGTGTTGTTCGAAGAATGTTGGCGCCCAGAGAGCTCAACATATGCTCAATCCGATCATAGCCTCTATCAATATGATGAATCTGTTCAATGATCGTAGTTCCATGAGCGGCCAGGCCTGCTATAACGAGCGCTGCTCCAGCCCGTAAGTCGGTAGCTTCTACAGTAGCTCCATATAATCTCGGTACACCCCGAATAAATGCTGAATTCCAATCAACCCGAATATCAGCTCCCATGCGAGCCAGTTCAGCCACATGCTTGAATCTTCCTTCAAAAACAGTTTCCTTGAGGATACTTAAACCATCTGCCAATGAAAGCAGCACCATAATCTGTGATTGCAGGTCTGTCGGAAATGCAGGATAGGGGGATGTAATAATTCGCTCTATCGATTTGGATCTTGCGAGACAGCTTACGTTCATTATATCACCGTTAATCGTGATTTGAACACCTGCACGCTTTAGTACGTGGATGGCTGATGTTAAATGTGCAGGGCATACATTTTCCAATGTGATGTTTCCCCGCGTGACAGCAGCAGCAATCATAAGGGTTCCGGCTACGATTCGGTCGGGAATAATACGATAAGTACATGGGGTCAGCACCGATACCCCTTCAATCGTGATCGTGTCAGTGCCAGCGCCTATAATCTGGGCACCCATGGCGTTCAGGAAATTTTGCAGATCCTGAATCTCCGGTTCTCTGGCCGCATTGGAAATGGTCGTCATGCCCTTGGCCATAGCTGCAGCCATCATAATGTTTTCTGTTGCTCCTACACTTGGAAAGTCGAGTGCGATCTCAGCGCCTATTAACTCTTTAGCCGTACAAATGATGGTATTCCCACCAGTTTCCTCAATCGTTGCTCCTAAAGCGGCAAGTCCCCGCAGGTGTAAATCTATTTTTCTTTCTCCTATGGCACATCCGCCTGGTTGATAGACTTGAACACGACCAAAGCGTGCCAATAAAGGGCCCATCAAAAAAATCGAAGATCTCATCTGGCTCATCTGGCTTTCCGGGATGTGATAGGATTGTGCTGTGGATGAATTTACGGTTACCGTATCACCTTGATGCTCCGTACGACAGCCCAGTGCGCGAAGAATGCTCAGCATGACCTGAATATCTGACAAATCGGGTACGTTCAATATGCTAAACGTTCCTTCTGCCATCATGCCTGCTGCTAATATGGGCAGCGCCGCATTTTTCGCACCATGAATTTTGATGGCTCCCGACAGAGGTCTCCCACCTTCGATAACCAACTTTTCCAAAGTCCCACCTCCGATTTACCGCTCCCCCACCACCAGAACCTCGGTAACCAGCTTTACGCCATAAGCTTCCATGACGCACTGCTGAACATGTTCGATGAGGGTGAGCACGTCATGAGCTGTCGCTTGCCCCGTGTTGACAATGAAATTGGCATGCAGCGGTGAAACCTCGGCTCCACCGATCTTGAATCCCTTGAGACCCGCCTCTTCAATCAATCTCGCTGCAAATTGCCCAGGTGGATTGCGGAACACACTGCCTGCACATGCCAGTTGCAGCGGTTGTGTACGTAAGCGGCGTTCCTTGTAAGAAGCCATCGCTTCTGCAATCTCCTTGCGATCCCCTGTCTTCAGTCCGAATACGGCTTCAATGATAATACCCGGCTGATGATGCAAGATTGAATGTCGATAGGTGTATTCAAAATCGGCCATCTGCATGGTGACCAGCTCTCCTGTCGAAAGCAGCACTTCAGCTCTTAAAAGTATGCGTGACACATCAGATCCGTGAGCTCCGGCGTTCATGTAGATGGCGCCTCCCACTGTCCCTGGAATACCACTAGCGAACTCCAACCCGGTCAGTCCTTCCTTGCCAGTTATGACGGATAGCTTGATAAATGAATAAGCCGCACCGGCATAAACCGTCTCACCCTCAAACCGAAGTGTCTCCAGAGCGGGACCCAGCTTAATAACAACGCCGCGAATCCCTTTGTCGGCAATGAGCACATTGGAGCCGCGACCGAGAATGTTCCAGGGAATCTGATGGGCATGCATCAGCTTCACGGCATCAATTAGCTGCTCACGGTTGCGGGGGATTAACAGAATATCGGCTGGTCCTCCGATTTTCCAAGTGGTATGAGGGGCAAGGGGTTCGTTCAAAAAACATTTACCGAACGCACCGCTTTGCAATAACGAAATGACCTGTTGCATGGGAAAACCTCCTTCACAGAACTCCGGGCTTCGCAGGTAACGGCTAGCTGCCGCATTCGCAAAGAACAATTCAGTAAGCACCTCTGAACCCTATATAGGCTTGCGCTAGCTGTTTGCCGCTTCACCGAGTGTCTGTCACGGTTATAGTGTAGTTTATGTAAGATCGGATAGAGTGTGACAAATGCCCAGATCGTTTTGTCAATCTGCAGCATGAGCGGCCTTCTTGATTAGTTTAATAATAGCGTCGGTCCCATTAATATGCTTCGCTTCTTTAGCTTTTTCTACATATTTCTCTTGATTTAAATGGAGAAGCTCAATACTCTGGATTAATGTATCAGCGGTTAATTGCTCTTCAAACAAAATTTCACCGTACCCCATAGATTGAAACGAGCCTGCATTTAAAATTTGATCTCCCCGGCTTGCTTGCTTTGTCAATGGGATGAGCAGCATCGGTTTTTCCAATGCCAAAAATTCAAATATGGAGGTAGCTCCTGCCCGGGATACGACCAGATTCGTCATGGCGAGCACATCTGGCAGATCCTCATTCAGATATTCAAACTGCCTGTAGCCTCTTCTGCCTTGGAAAGCCTCATCCACATGGCCTTTACCGCACAGATGAACGATCTGATAGCTCTGAAGCAGCACATCCAGTGCAGCTCGAACAACACTATTGATTCTCTGAGCTCCCAGACTTCCTCCCATGACAAGAAGAATCGGTTTTTGCTGATGAAAGTCGCACAGCTGCAGGCCCTTCATCGCATTCCCAAGTAAAATATGCTCACGAATCGGTAAGCCCGTACAAATCGCTTTGTTCCCTTTAATATGCTTGAGAGACTCTGGAAACGTCACACATACCTGATCAGCAAAAGGCAGCGAAATTTTGTTGGCAAGGCCGGGTGTCATATCTGATTCATGAATAATTATAGGAATCCGGTTCAGCTTACTGGCCAATATGACAGGAACGGAAACGAATCCACCCTTGGAGAAAACAACGTCAGGTTTCAACTTTCGTAAAAGCCTGTAAGCTTGACCAACCCCACGAATAACATTAAACGGGTCCTTCATATTTTTGAAATCAAAATATCTGCGCAGCTTGCCGGATGCAATCGGATGAAAAGGGATTCCCTCTTGACCGATAATTTCCCGCTCAATTCCCTGCTGCGAGCCGATATATTGAATATCCCAACCCTGCAGCTTCAGCTTGGCGATAATAGCCAAATTGGGCGTCACATGGCCAGCTGAACCGCCTCCGGTGAATACAATTTTCTTCATAGCTTTCACTCACCTCGCATAGCGGGAAATATTAAGTAAGATACCAATGGAGGTCAGCATCAGTGTCAAGGATGAGCCTCCAGCGCTGATCAACGGCAAGGTAATACCAGTTACCGGGAACATCCCGATCACAACGCCAATATTGATGATCACCTGGACAGCAATCATTCCGACGATGCCCGTTGCAAGCAGGCTTCCAAACATGTCTGGAGCCGTAATCGCAGTACGCATTCCACGCCACAGAAGCAGCAAAAACAAGATCAGCACACAACCGCCACCTATGAAACCAAGCTCCTCGGCAATAATTGAGAAAATAAAATCGGTTTGCGGCTCCGGCAAGTAACTATATTTTTGCCTACTCATGCCAAGACCGAGTCCTACAAAGCCTCCAGGCCCTATAGCATATAAGGATTGAATCGCCTGATATCCTGCCCCAAGCGGATCCGCCCACGGATCCAGAAATGCTGTAATCCGCTGCAAGCGGTAAGGAGCAGCGATAATAAGTCCAACGAAGCCAACAAGCCCAGCCATGCCCAAGTAGGACAAATGCAGCAATCGGGCACCTGACGCATAAATAATGAGCAGCGCTGCACCCATCAGCACGACTCCGGTTCCAAGATCCGGCTGCAGCATAATAAGCCCAAATGCCAGTCCGACCAAGCCTAGTGGAGGCAAAAGTCCTTCCGTGAACAAGGCAATCTTATTTTGTCGATCGGTCAACAGCTTGGACAAGAATAAAATCATACCCATTTTCATAAACTCAGAAGGCTGAATACCAAAAGAGCCAATCCCCAGCCAGCTTCGCGCGCCTCCCCGAACAACACCCACACCGGGTATTAATACCGCAGCCAGCATCACAAAGCACATGATCAGAATCAAACGGGCATGCTTTTTCCACAGTCCATAATCAACGTTCATCGTGAACAGCATCGCCACAACACCAAGAACAGCGAACAAGAGCTGCCTTTTTAAATAATAGTACCAGTCACCGAATTCATGAAATGCCAGCACAGCGCTGGCACTGTAAACCATTACCACGCCAATTGTCAATAGAATCAACGTGCACATAAGCATTAGCATATCCGGAGCAGACCGCGATTTCACCATAAGTGCCACCTCTTACCCAGTAAAATGGTAGGGTAGGCTTGTATACCACCCTACTTTACAGGGTATGCACAGACTGCTTAAACATGCTTCCTCGCTCTTCGTAGGAAGTAAACATATCCCAACTGGCGCATGCGGGTGATAGCAGCACAACATCTCCTGGCTTCGCCATGGCTGCTGCCTCGCGTACGGCTTCCGCAATAGCATCCTTCGCTTGCTTGCCAGTATCGACTATTTTGATCCGACTCATGCCTGCCAGCTTGGCAATTTCCACAATTTTATACTTTGTCTCTCCAATTGCGACTAATCCCTTTACCCGCTCCTGGAAAATCTGAAACAGTTCCATATAATCAGAGCCCCGATCCAACCCACCGGCTATTAGAATGACGTCCTGTTCAAAGGACTCAATGGTCCGGATCGTAGCTGTAGAATTCGTTGCCTTCGAATTGTTATAAAAAAGCACCTCATTGTGCGTCGCCACATGCTCCAGACGATGCTCTACGCCACGGAAATTTCTAAGCTCTTCTTCAATGACAGCAAACGGTACATCGAGTGTCAATGCTGCACATGCGGCAGCAAGAGCATTTTCCACATTAAAGCTGCCCGGAATGCCGATGTCCTTCACCGCAATGATCGGATGAACGATTCCATTACGATCACGATAAACAATATGCTTGTCCTCTGACCCCTTCGATTCATTGTGTAGATTCGTTACTTCTTGCTCAACCGCAGCGTGTGCCTGTACATAGACACCATAATCCAACTGCTCTGTCATGGAAAAGAGCAGCACCGATGCTTTCACCTCAGAAGCCAAACGGCGGCAAATCGGATCATCCCAATTCAATATGGCTGTATCCTCTGCAGTCTGATTAGCGAAAAGCTTGGCTTTGGATGCGATATAATCTTCCATCGAGCCATGATAGTCAAGGTGCGTTTCGTATACATTTAATAAACAAGCGATCTTCGGATGAAAATCCTGTGTACCTTTTAGCTGAAAGCTGCTTAGCTCTACGACCATATGGTTATCCGGCTCGGCCTCAAGTGCGGCTTCAGTCAAAGCACGCCCAATATTACCTGCTACAATCGGCTTTAAGCCCGCTTTCTCCAGCATAAGGCCGATCCATGTCGTAGTCGTCGTTTTACCGTTAGAGCCTGTTATGCAGATCATAGGTGCCGTACATACCTGGTAAGCAACCTCAACCTCTGTAACAACCTCAATTCCAAGCTGTTCAGCCTTTTTCATTGGTTCTATCGTATAGGGAATGCCCGGATTTTTGACAATCAGTCTCACATCCTTATGGATCAAGGACTCGGGATGACCTCCGCAAATAACAGAAATACCCAGAGCCGTTAATTCATCGGCCTCAGGGCACTGGTCACGCTCTTTTTTATCATTGACAGTCACAATAGCTCCAAGCTCATGAAACAGCTTGGCAACAGCTACGCCGCTAAGCGCCAAGCCAAGAATTACTACCTGCTGATTACGATATGCCTGCGGATGCTTCATTTGCTATAACACCTCATTTATATAAAGTCCAATTGCCGCCAATATAATGCCAACTGTCCAAAATGTAACGACTACCCGCCACTCTGACCAGCCAACCAATTCAAAATGGTGATGGATCGGACTCATTTTGAATACGCGTTTTCCCCTTGTTTTAAAGGAAACGACTTGAATAATAACGGACAGCACCTCGACTACAAATACGCCGCCGACCACTATCAACAAAATCTCCGATTTCGTCAGCACTGCCACAAGCGCTAATCCACCTCCGATACCCAGTGACCCGGAATCCCCCATGAACACTTTCGCAGGATGTGTATTAAATACGAGGAAGCCCAGAACCGCCCCAACCATTGCAGCGCAAAAAATCGCTACGTCCGGCAGTGTACTGTTCATGGCTATAATGGCATAAGCACCAAATGCCACTGCACTGGTTCCTGCAAGCAACCCATCAAGACCGTCGGTGAAATTCACCGCATTGGATGTTCCAAGCATCATCACTGCCACGAATGGGAAGTAGAGCCAGCCCATTGAGATTGTATAATGAAGAAATGGAATTCGAACATCCGTGCTGAACCCCAGCTTGTAAAGCAGGATACAGACAATTACAGATACAATCAATTGTCCAAGCAGCTTTTGTCTGGCAGTGAGTCCCAACGAACGTTTCAAAATAATTTTTATATAATCATCCATAAATCCAACCAATCCATACCCTAACGTGGCGACCAGCAGGATGACCATCTCCGTGCTAGTGTCAGCAAAACGCAATACCGCTAACGAGAGCGCCAGCAAAATAATAATGCCTCCCATTGTCGGTGTTCCGGCTTTTTTCAGATGTCCCTGAGGACCATCTGTCCGAATTTGCTGACCGAATTTCAGCCTCTTTAATAAAGGTATGCATAATGGCCCCAAAATGACGGCAAGTAAAAAAGATGCCCCCAATGTAATCATGACCACGTTAAAATCCACAACCATTACTCCTTCCCACCCTCCGAGCGGAGGGCTCCATAGGGCTTTGCCCTCTGGACAACTTTTTTTCATATAAACTAGATAACATAGAGCTGTCGCTCTTTGAACTCACATTTTTTGCTGCCGCAAAGGGGGATTACCCTCCCAAACCCTCCCTATAGGGAGGGCTCCAAAGGGCGCTGCCCTCTGGACTCCCTTGCCGTATGCAGACTGCTCTGTTCTCGGGCCGCTTTGTTCCTATGGAACACGCTTGACTTGGGAGTTGGATTTACGATATTGGCAGACTTTACTTTATTCGGATCGCTTTCGTCCCTTCGGGACACGCTTAACTATTGGAGTTAACCTTGTTCAGAAAGCTCTTAGCTGTGAGAATCATTGTTCATATGCGCCTTAAGAAGATTACTATGTTTATTAACCAATGTAAAGCGTATTCCGTAGAAACGAAAGTCTCTACACCTATCTAATGAACGTGAAGTAGTTTTAACCCCTTTTAATGTGTGATCGAACCCTACTCTCCAACCCAAGCGTGTCCCGCAGGGACGAAAAGCGCCCCGATAAATCCAAAGTTTATATGCCATCGTACCCTACCTACCCAACCCAAGCGTGTCCCGCAGGGACGAAAGCGCTCCGAGAACACAACAGTTCGCGTACCAACCAGGGGAGTCCAGAGGGCCAAGCCCTTTGGAGCCCTCCCTACAAGGGAGGGTTTGGGAGGGTTAAACCTTTGGGAGGGTCAGCTCCGCCACGATTTGTTCCAGCTTCATTCCCCGAGACCCTTTTACAAGCACGACATCGTTCGGTGTGGCGTAGTTTGCAATTGCCTGTGCGAGCTGGCTTTTATCGTCAAAATGTGTTACACCTTCGGGGTTATAGACACGGGCAGCTTGCTCCGCTACATGCTTGGTCAATGTCCCATACGTAAAAACACGATCGATTTTGTTGGGGTCAAGCATTTGACCTATTTCCCGATGAAATTCAACCTCTCGTTCACCAAGCTCCAACATGTCGCCCAAGACAACGATTTTATGAGTGTAGCCCTGAAGCTCTTGCAGTAAATGAAGAGCCGCCTTCATCGAAGACGGACTTGCATTATAAGCATCATTCAAAACTGTCAGTCCTAACGGAGTTTTCGTAAGCTCGATACGCATTCCCGTCATTACGCTTGCTCGCAAGCCTTCGGCAATAACAGCATGCGGAATATCAAAGTACATACCGACCGCTAGCGCAGCAAGTGCATTTACCACATTATGCGAGCCAAGCACAGGAATGTAAAAATCGATGTCTAATCCGCTAATCTGAAAGTGAGTTCCAGTTGCATCCATGAGGACCCGCTCAGGTGTAAAATCATTTTCTGGCCGAGTTCCGAAGGTGACTGTGTTGAAATCTAATCCTTGCTCCGCGCCACGATGCTGCGCCCATTCTGGTAAAACCGCTTCGATCAGCGGATCATCACCGTTATATATCAACGTACCCCCTGTCTGCAAGCCTGCTACGATTTCCGTCTTCGCTCTCGCGATTTCTTCTCGAGTACCCAGCTGCAGCAGATGAGCTTCGCCGATATTTGTAATAATAGCAATTTCCGGTTCGGTAAGCTCAGACAAGAACTGGATTTCACCACGATTACTCATCCCCATTTCGAGTACAACGATTTCGGTATCCTCCTCTAACTGAAGAAGAGTGAAGGGTAACCCGATATGATTGTTATAATTACCAATCGTTTTGTGCACCTTATACGTAGTCGCCAAAACGGATGCCGTCATATCCTTTGTCGTTGTCTTTCCATTGCTTCCAGTAATCCCCACGATTCGCACATTCAACTGCGAGAGATAGGATTTTGCCAGTGTTTGCAGAGATGCCAATGTATCGTCAACAAAAATTAATGGAACGCCAGTTGGAGGATGCTCGTGATCATTTTGCCATAACGATGCAACCGCCCCTTGGCTCATAGCCTCTTCAACAAATCGATGTCCATCGAAAGACTCACCTATTAAAGGCACATAGAGATTACCCCACTGAATAGTGCGGGTATCTTTGGAAACCCCGCTAATCTGCATATCAGTTATGCTGATGTCGCTGCTAGCAATACCTTCACACATCGCTGCGATCTGGGAGTAAGTACGTTTAATCATGGCTTCTTCCCCTTATCGCTTCTTTGGCAACCAGGCGATCATCAAAATCATGCTTGATCCCGTTAATATCCTGATAGGTTTCATGACCCTTGCCCGCTATCAATACAACATCTCCTGGAACAGCGTTGGCAATCGCCAGATCAATAGCAGCTCTGCGGTCAGCTATAAGCTGATAGCGTTCGCCTGGAAAATCAACTTCCAGAAGCCCTGGTACAATATCTAGCAAAATACTTTGCGGATCTTCCTTACGCGGGTTATCAGAGGTCACATATAAATAATCACTGTACCGGGCAGCAACTTTGCCCATAACAGGTCGTTTAAGGCGATCCCGATCACCGCCACAGCCGAAGACGCAATGAATCTGACCTTCTACAAATTGGGAGATGGTAGATAGTGCATTTTCCAAACCATCCGGTGTATGGGCATAATCAACAAGAACCAGAAAGTCTTGCCCCTCATCCACAACTTCCATTCGCCCTTCAACAACAGCAATCGATTCCAGACTCTGCTTGATAGCTTCCAGTGAAATACCTTCTAGCAGTGCTGCTGTTATAGCAGCCAAACAATTATACACATTGAATTCACCAACAAGTGGAGTATGCAAATCAACGGTTCCAAGAAATGTCGTACAGCGGAAACGAGTCCCTTTGGAAGTGATTTCAATGGCCTCAGCCCGTACATCCGCGTTCTGCTTGATCCCATAGGTTATGATTTGTGCAGCAGTCAGCTTGACGAAATCCTCACTTGCCGAATCATCGGCGTTAAGCACCGCGTAATGCTGCTCTTCCGGAGCCGCCGAAAATGCATTGCCAAGTCCCGAGAATAACAACCCCTTAGAGGCCTTGTAGCTTTCCATGGATCCGTGATAGTCCAGATGATCCTGGGTTAAGTTCGTGAATATCGCAGTTCGAAAGCTGGTGCCCTTCACCCTTCCCAAATCAAGACCTTGGGAAGTTACCTCCATGATGCAGAACTCGGTTTCCACTGCCTGCATCTCAGCCATAATACGCTGCAGATTCAAGGACTCCTGTGTATTCGTTCCATTATTCGGTATCGTCCTGTCACCTATTTTTACTTCGATGTTGCTCATGAGTCCAGTCGAATGTCCTTGACTGCTCAAGATTTTTTCCAAAAGGTAGGTAGTCGTGGTTTTACCATTCGTGCCTGTTATACCGATGACTTTCATATTGCGGCTTGGATATCCATAATAGTGATTGGCGATTAATGCCATGGCGTAACGTGAATCCTTAACAATCAGCTTAGGGATATCGACATCGACATCATGCTCAACAACCAAAGCAACCGCTCCTTGCTGAGCGGCCTTGGCTGCAAAAAGATGTCCATCATCAACTAAACCTCGAATGCAGAAAAATAAATCACCCGGCTGTACTCGCCGGGAATCCATTTGTAAGCCGCTGAATACCGTTTCTTCATCACCGTCAATACGGCTAACCGCAAGCTGCGAAGCCAGTTCGTTCAGCTGCATGAGCTTCCCTCCATTTTTTACACATGGTATCTATTATGGACAAAAAAAGTGCTGCTGAAAAGCCTCTTTTTTAAATTGTCGTTATTTAATTACTTACTTGAGGAGGAGGAGCAGTTTCCGATAAATAAATGCGGATCGTAGAGCCTTGCTCCAGCTTGGCACCTGCCTTCGGAACCTGATTGACCACATAGGAGCCAACCCCTGATTTGGCAAGCAGGAAGTTCGAATTCAGATTTTCATATATATCCGTAATGCTCATTCCAATAACATTGGGAACCTCAACCAAACGGGTATCGCCATATACGTATTTCTTCTCCATTTGGTCCTTTCGCTCAGGCACCTGCATATAACGAAGAGTGTCCTCCATAATACTTTTGACAAGAGGAGCTGCTATCAAGCCACCGAACTGAAGTCCTTGCGGATTATCCACGGCGGCATAAACAACAATTTTGGGATCATCGGCAGGTGCAAATCCTATAAAAGAAACGATATGATCCGTTGCGGAATAACGGCCATTAACAACCTTTTGCGCTGTTCCGGTTTTCCCGCCAACCCGATAGCCTTCAATAAATGCATTGCGTCCGGTTCCGTTTGCAACCACACTTTCCAGTGTTTCTCTAACCTGCTTGGAGGTTGCTTCCGATATAACCTGCCTGACCAGCTCCGGTTGTACCTGATCAATCATCTGACTGCTGCCCGGCTGATACCAGCCTCTTGCAACAAATGGCTTGAAAAGCTTCCCCCCATTGATCGCTGCCGAAACCGCTGTAATCTGTTGAATTGGAGTTACCGATACCCCTTGACCAAATGCTGTCGTAGCTAATTCGACCGGGCCGACACGCGACATTTTGAACATAATACCATTCTCTTCGCCACCGAGATCAATCCCGGTTTTGGTACCGAAGCCGAACTTCGAAATATAATCGAACAGCTTTTCCTTACCAAGCCTCTGGCCCATTACAACAAAACCGGGATTGCATGAGTTTTCTACGACTTGCAAGAAGGTCTCGCTTCCGTGACCGCCCCGTTTCCAGCATCGCAATCTCGCACCGGCAACCTCAATGTAGCCAGGATCATAAAAAGATTCATTCAAATTAACCTTTTTCTCTTCTAAAGCAGCTGCCAATGTAATAATTTTGAAAGTCGAGCCAGGCTCATAAGTCATCCAGATCGGCAGATTACGGTCATAGCTCTCTTTGGGAAACTCACGAAAACTGCCGGGATCGTAACCGGGTCTTCCTCCCATCGCCAGGATTTCACCGTTATTCGGATCCATCACGATAGCAATTGCATGCTCCGCCTGATATTTCACCATGGCCTGATCAAGCTCGCGCTCCAGTACGGATTGAATATGGCTATCCACAGTCAGCTGCAGATTCATCCCATCGCGTGGTTTCACATAAGCGTCTGTTGAATTTGGCATTTGCCTGCCTGCTGCATCAGCCAAAAATGATATGCTTCCACCCAATCCGGTCAAAGGTTTATCATATTTTAATTCTATGCCCGTTAGACCTTGATTATCAATGCCGGTAAACCCAAGAATATGTGCGGCAAGTTGTCCAAAAGGATAGTACCGCTTATTGTCCTCTGCAACCACGATACCCGGAAGATTCAGAGAACGAATTTCCTGAGCCTTTTCCTGAGTAATCTTCCGGCCTCCCGGTTGGATACGTACAATTAATTGCCTTTGTGTAATCTGTTTAAGCAGCGCCTCCTCGTTCAGCTGAAGCGTAGAGGCAAGCTGGGCTGCTACAGACTTGGCATCTTTGATTTGTGCCGGAATGGCCATTACCGTTGGTGAACTGATATTATAGGCAAGCTGTACCCCGTTTCGGTCCAGAATCTCACCCCGTTTGGCTGCAAAAGGAATATTGCGGCGCCACGAATCCTCAGCTTTTCCGGATAACTCCGGCCCTAACCATATTTGAACAAAACCAAGCCTTATGATCAAAGCTATGAACAAAAAAGTGCCAATAATAAGTGCCACAAATAGTCGACGACGAACCGTAGTTTGAGTTGCTTTCATGACTGTCCGTTCCCCTCCTGAAATAAATCTGGGACTGCTTCATATCCAGATTATTCAGGACAAACAGTGGTTAGAACAAGCCTACCTCGCTGGAGGGTCGTTTTTTTTGGCAGAACCTTCATTAATCTTGGTCGATTCTGCCGTTTTGACGGGATTATTGGGTTTGACTGATGTTACCTTCTTATCCGTCTTTGCTGGCGTAGTAGCAGCTGGTGCAGCAGGAGCTTCCACATCAGAAGACGGGCCCTGCAGCAGTTCGCTGTATGGCTTAAGCTGTAAAACAAGCTGCCTGGCATCACTGTCTCCAGCTAACGATTGAGATGAAACATAGCCCTCGCCTACGGATTGACACTTCACTTTAATAAATGTACATACTTCCAGAGCATCCCGTAATGATTTGCCTGTCAAGTCTGGAATAGGCAGATCGCCGCCTTCTTGCAGTACCACATAAATTCGTTGAGCAGAGCTGATATCGGTCCCGACCGGTGGTGATTGTGCGATAACTTTACTACCTTTTCCAATGCTTTCGACGATTACACCAAATTTATTCATCACATTTTTAGATTTCTCAACGGTTTGGCCAGATAGATCGGGCATCAACATATCTTCAACCTTCTCCGCTGCTTTCATTTGCTGGGTATTGGAAGGCACGCCCATATAACGCAGGGTCTGCGACACAATTTCTTTAAAAGCTGGAGGTGCTACCTCACTGCCCCGATGATAATCGCCTCCGAGATCTGGTTCATCCGCAATAATCGTTACAAGAATTTTTGGATTTTCCACAGGTGCATACCCTATAAAGGATACAACCCACTTGCCATCCGCATAGCCTTTACCGCCAGGTTCAACCTTGTTGGCTGTTCCCGTTTTTCCTGCGACACGATATCCCTCGATAAAAGCATTACGTCCTGTTCCGATAGCCTGATCGCTAACCACCTGCTCCAGATATTCGCTTACCTGCTTGGCAGTTCGCTCGGACACAACCTGCCGAATCACTGTTGGCTCGAAGGTCTGAATCACTTCCTTGGTCTTCGGGTTCACAATGTCTTTCACTACATGCGGTACCATCAGCTTACCGCCATTGGCAATCGCTGCATATGCCGATGTTTGTTGTATCGCAGTTGTCGTCAAACGTCCTTGACCATAAGTAGCCGTTGCATAATCAGAAGGGTATTTCATCGCTACGATACCAGGAACCTCCCCTGGAAGATCAATCCCTGTTTTAGCTCCAAAGCCAAAATCTTTGATATATTTCTCAAGCTTTTCCTTACCTAGCTTCTCATAGCCAAGCTTAACAAAAGCGACATTACTTGAGCGCTTTAATCCATCCAGATATGAAATTTGCCCCCATCCGACAATATTATGGTCATGTAGGATCCGCCCTGGCACTTGAATAGCCCCCGACTGATACTTATCTTCGGGAAAGAACAAGTTTTCCTCTACGGCTGCAGCCAACGTGACAATCTTGAAGGTCGAGCCTGGCTCGTACTGAGAGGCCACTGTATTATTGATAAAATCACTTTGGTTTTTGTTGTCCCAGTATTTGTTGGGATTAAAATCAGGAGTACTCGCCATCCCCAAAACTTCCATCGTTTGCGGATCAACAGCTATTGCCGTCAAGCTTTTAGGGTGATACTTGGCATTCACTTTCTCGAGCGCGCTTTCAATATAGAACTGGATATTTTTGTCGATGGTGAGTCTAACGTTGCTGCCATCCACAGCAGGCTGGTAATTAACCTTGGCATCCGGAAGTTCGACTCCGGTTCGATCCTTTTCATAGCTCCTGTTTCCGGGAATACCTTTAAGAAAGCTGTCAAAGCGAGACTCCAGTCCTGTTAAAGCTTTACCCTCTTTATCCGTATAACCAAGCACATGAGAGGCAAGCTTGCCGCCTGGATAAAACCGTTTTTGTTCCTTTTGCAGATAGATCCCGACATTCTTTACGTTTGTCTGATTTTTGAGCGTCTCCACAAAGGTTTTAACCTGTTCGGCAACCTCTGTATCAATTTTCCAGCCCTCATTGCGAATTTCTACTTGTGTCATCAGGGTCATCTGTTGTGTCTTTTCATCAAGCCTTTTTTTGTTGAGCAGCGTTCGAATCTTTTCTTCTAAAGCCGAAATAGTTGCCGGATCATCCGATGTTTTCAACAAACCTGCCAAGCCTTTAACGACACTTTGCTCCAATTGGTATTTTTGAATAATAATCGGATTCAAAGCAATCGTATAGGCAGGAGAATCCTCGGCAAGTACCTTGTCATTGCGATCCACAATCGCTCCTCTGACAGGGCGAAGCACATCCTCCTTGGCCCATCTCTCCTGGGCTGATGTCAGTAAACCGGCACCCTGCACGACCTGAACCCAATATAATCTGCCTACTATTGCAACAAAAAAGAGGGTGAACAACCCTCCAATGAGTAATGATCTGAGCTTTACTTTTTTTGTCATTTCGACTCCTCTCTCCCATTCATATCATAAATGATTAAGGGGCGATATCCGTCGTTTTTTGATTCACTGCAGTCGCATTAGATGGAGCTTTTGGTTCTTTAAGGGACACTTTGCTAATCTGTTTGTCTTCAGGTGGGACCAAACCAACTTTGGTAGCTTCAGTTCTTAGACGATCCGGACTCGATAAAGCTTCCACTTTATGCTTTAACACACTATTCTCCGCCTGCAGCTTTTGAATGTCGGTCTCGAACTTCAAAATCTTTGTGTTCATTTCATAGATTTGCGCATAGCGCCAAATAATCAGGCTGGCCACCGCTACGCAGACCAGTACCGTGAATAAATAGAGCAGCTTCTCCTGAACCGGAAGTGATCTGTTACGGTAAACGACCCTCTTGGTTTCCTTAACTGTAACCTTTTCTTTCTGGGCGGGACGTGGTTGAGTTGCCGAACTTCCGTGCATGTATGCAGGCATTGAGATATTTCCTCCTTCACTAAGTAAAGTATTTGATATAGAAAACCTCTATCGAGGCCCATTCGACGTAAATTTGAGCAGCAGCTTTTTCATGTTAACCCTAGCTATGTAGTTTTTCAGCGATTCTTAGCTTGGCTGAACGTGATCTGGAGTTTTCATCCAGTTCTTCAACACTAGCTTCTATAGGCTTACGGTTAATAAGCTTCACAATTCCTTTGGTACCGCAAACACATATCGGAAAATCACCTGGACATGTACAACGCTCAACATATTTGGCAAAGGTTTGTTTGCAAATTCGATCTTCCAGCGAATGGAAGGTGATGACTGCCACTCTACCTTCAGGCGCCAAGCAGCGAATCGATTGCTCCAACGCTTCTTCAAACACACCCAGTTCATCGTTAACAGCTATACGCAAGGCCTGAAAGCTGCGTTTGGCTGGATGAGGTCCATTACGTCTTGCTGCTGCAGGGATACCTTCCTTTATTAGCTCAACAAGCTGACCCGTCGAATCAATAGGACCTTTAGAGCGTGCCGCAACAATCTTTCCGGCAATACGCCTTGCAAATTTTTCTTCTCCGTATTCAAACAAAATACGGATGATTTCCTGCTCTGGCCAGTCATTTACAATGTCTCTTGCAGTCAATTTCGCAGTACGGTCCATTCTCATATCCAGCTCAGCATCATGGTTGTAGCTAAAGCCACGTTCCGCTTCATCGAGTTGAGGAGATGAAACGCCCAGATCAAACAAAATCCCGTCAACCTGCGGTTGACCGCTTTTCGTAACTCGAGGATCGAGCTTCAGCTGTTCCTCCAAAAAACGAAAATTACTTCGCACCAGCTTGACCCTATCCATCAGAGGCGCAAGTCTTTCTTTGGCATTATCCAAGGCTGCATCATCCTGGTCAAAAGCGATCAACAATCCCTCGCTGCTCAAACGAGAAGCAATTTCGTAGCTATGTCCAGCACCGCCTAGTGTGCAATCCACATAAATGCCATCTGGCTTAATATTCAATCCGTCTACAGCTTCTTGCTTCAATACAGTAATATGATGAAACATCGTTACCCTCCTCAGAGTTTTGCGCAGCAAAACTTACTTCGTAAGCGTTACTGAGTTATGCTTGGCAAAACTTACTCCGTAAGTATGACTGTGTTTTGCTAACATAACTTACTCCGTAAGCATTACTGAGTTTTGCATAACAAAACTTCGTAAACATGGTTTGTTTTCAATGGCTAGAGATCGAAGTTAAAATCAACAAGCTTTTCGGCTATTTCGTTGAAGGAATCGCTCGATTGCTGGAAATAGTTTACCCATATTGGCTTGCTCCAAATCTCAACACGATTGGAAACACCGATAACGACGCAATCTTTATCCAATTTGGCATATTCAACAAGGTTATTTGGTAAATTAATTCTGCCCTGCTTATCCAATTCACATTCTCCGGCACCGGAGAAAAAGAACCGACTAAAGGCACGGGCGTCCGACTTCATGAGTGACAAAGATTTCAGCTTTTGCTCAAGCACCACCCATTCTTCCATAGGGTATACAAATAAGCATTGATCCAAGCCTCGAGTGACAATGAAGGTTGTTCCAAGGGATTCGCGAAATTTAGCTGGCACAATGATACGACCCTTTTCATCGATGCTGTGCTGAAATTCGCCCATGAACATATACCTTCACCCCTTTTCACCACTTTACCCCACTTCCCACCACTTTGTATAGTTTAATTCTCTAGAAAAAAGAAAAATCCTGCTTAATAGCAGGATGGCCATAAATTTTTTTTATTTATGATTTATCTTCTACAGTGCTATCCTGTGACAAATCAGGCTGCACTTCCCCATTTTCTTCTGTAAGCTTTTTACGAATTTCCATCATTTTTTTCTTTCTGGAGCGCCTCACAAGGACAATCGGGAGAAGAATCAAAAAGAGAACAAGGGCAACAGGCAGCACCGCGGCTGCAGCAACAATGAGCCATTCAAAAACAACCGTTAGAACAACAGCACTTTCATTTAGTGCGGAAGCCATTCGTTGGAACAACGGTCCGCGGTCATTAGCCTGAATAACGGCGGCTGATCCCAGCTTCTGGGCAAGCCTGACTTCAATCGTTGAGTACGATACATTTTGCTCCAGGTATCTCATCCGGCCCTTAATGCGTTCAATTTCCTCCTGAACTTTGCCCAGCTCATTGGAAAATGCCAATAACTCGTCGGTTTTTGATGCCTTTTCCATAAATGCGATCAATCGGCTCTCTACCACCTGTTTGGCCTTCAATCTGGAGGTCAAATCGACGAATTCCTCGGAAACATCCTGTCCCTGCATATTTTTTTTCGCAGACGGGTTAATTGTTTCCAACTGCTTCATTAAGGATTGAAAGCCGTTCGCAGGTACCTTGATGATGAACATTCCGCTTTTTTCATAATTATTTTCATTCTCATTGAATTGCAAAATGTAACCGCCGGCCTGGCTCACTGCGGACTCGATCTTTGCCTGTGCTTCCTCATATTTATCAACCTGCATGGTTATATTCGCTTTGTAAATAATTTTCCGTTCGACTGCTATGTCACCCAGGGCATTTCCGTTGAAGCTGTCGGCTGGTTTGGCTGTACTCGCTTTTTCCTTTGCCGTCGAGTTCGTATCCATCATGGTTGGTGCCGCCGCGTCACCTGCAGGTTGAGCTGCAAGCATATCCGATTTTTGGTCCGTCAAAGCGCTCGAAGCAGCTCCCGGTGCGGAAGCGGCGGATTCGCCTTTCTCTCTGGCAGCCGAGCAGCCGCTTAGCAGAACAACCAGAAGTGCAGCCATGATCCAGCGTTTGGCCCTCATCTTCTTCAAGCTCTTGTCTTGATTTCGTTCCATTCAGATTCCCCCCATTATTTGTTTTGGAATCAAAGCAACATCACTTCGCAATAAGTACCGCGAGCTTAGTTATCTTCTAAACGTGGGAGAATGTGGGTTTGTTGCACTCTGTTGGATATTCAAAAAAATACATCGAGTTCCAATTAAAAAGAGGCCCGCAGGCCTCCATTTCAAATGTATGAACCATCCAACCTGAAAACTGCTTCCAAACTGCTTACCAAGGATCGTATATCTTAGCCTACTTCCTTCAGAAAACGATACTGTGCTTGAATTAAACCATAATAGATCCCCTGCTGCTTCATTAAATCATCATGATCTCCCTGCTCCATCAACACACCATGGTCCAGCACAATAATGTTGTCGGCGTTACGAATTGTCGAAAGACGGTGAGCGATAATAAAGGAGGTCCTGCCAGCAAGCAGTGTTTTAAGTGCCTCCTGAATTTTCAGCTCGGTTTCGGTGTCAATACTTGCAGTTGCTTCATCCAGAATCAGAATACGTGGGTCGGCAAGCAGCGCTCTTGCAAAGGAGATCAGCTGTCTTTGACCCATGGATAACATATTACCCCGCTCCTGCACCTCCGTATCGTAGCCCTGCGGCATATCAACGATAAAATCATGCGCACGAACAGCCTTCGCGGCAAATTCCACCTCTTCGTCAGTCGCATTCAGCTTGCCAAAACGGATATTATCACGAATCGTGCCCGAAAAAATAAAGGTATCCTGAAGCACAATCCCCACTTGCGAACGCAAGCTCGAAACCGTCACATCACGAATATCGTGTCCATCAATCGTAATACTGCCACCCGTGCTATCATAGAATCGGCATAACAGATTGATGATCGTGCTTTTGCCAGATCCCGTATGACCTACTAATGCAATGGATTGACCTGCTTTTACACTGAGATCGATTCCCTTCAACGCTTTGCGGCCTGGTTCATACTCAAACTCAACCTGCTTCAATTCAATATCCCCGAGAACGTTTGGCAGTTCTTTGGCATTTAATGCTTCAGGTACATTGGGCTCTTCGTCGATAAATTCGAAAATTCGCTCAGATGAGGCCATAGCAATCAGCATTTGTGAATACATTTGCCCCAGACGGTTAATAGGCTCCCAGAAGAATCCAATATAAGTGGCAAAAGCAACGAGCAAGCCAACTGTAATTTCCTGGGATTGAATCAAATGCGCCCCGAACCAGAACAAAATACAATATCCAATCGCTCCCGTTACTTCGATAATAGGGTTAAACGACTGATTGAGCGTTGATGCCCGATTCCACGACTTATGATTGCTTAAATTCATATGATCAAAAAAGGACATGTTCTCTTTTTCCTGCGCAAATGCCTGAGTCACCTTAATACCTTGAATACATTCATTCAAATGAGCATTGATCCGGGACTGCTTGGATTGTACAACCTGCCACGAACGCCGGATATGTACCCGAAGTTTGGTGGAAATGAAAAACATGATCGGAACCGTTACAATAATCGCCGCACCCAGCTTGATATTGAAATACAGCAGTATGAAAATAATACCGACCAATTGTACACAATCCATCAAAAGGTTGACGACACCATTCGTGAATAAATCCTGCAAGGAGTTCACGTAGTTCGTTATACGTACCAGAATCGAGCCAGCCGGACGTTTATCGAAAAACTTGAAGGAAAGCTTCTGGATATGACTGAACAAATCGTGCCGCAAATCATAAATCACTTTTTGTCCAATCTGATTCGTAAATCGAATCCGGTACGTGTTGGCTGCCCACTGAATGATGTAGAGGAGCAGCATTCCACCCACACACTGAATCAGCAGCTTGGGATCGCCTCCCTCACGCAGCGCATTATCGATAGCATAAGCAATCAGTAGCGGATTAAACAGCTTCGTCAGTGCTCCGACAATCATCATCGTGATAATAACAGGAAGAATTTGTTTCGAGTAAGGCTTCAGATATTTGCCCAGCCGTTTGACCTGTCCCCAATCAAATTCTTTATCCAATACTTCATCATCCTGATAGACGAAGCGTTGGCCTGTTTGCTCATCCATCCCGCTTGCCGTTGTTGATTTGCCCTCTTGACTCACTGCGTATACCCCCCATTATGTTGACCCGTTGCGGCTGCCTGGCGAATCCCTTGTGCTTCGTCATGAATATAAGTTGGTTCCAGTTTCGTGCCGCCTTCCGGCTCTACCTCCTGCGGCTGGTCAGCAAACTGGATTTTATACGTTTCTAAATAACGACCTTCCTGCTGCATAAGCTGCTTGTGTGTTCCTCTTTGGACAATAAGGCCTTTGTCCAGCACAATAATTTCATCGGCATGCCTTAATGAGGAAATGCGGTGGGCGATAATAAAGGTCGTACGGCCCTTCATCAGCTCTTGAAAGCCCTGCTGAATCTCATGTTCTGTTTCCATATCCACAGCACTTGTGGCATCATCCAAAATCAGGATTTTAGGATTTTTGAGCAGGGCACGTGCAATCGCAATTCGCTGCTTTTGACCCCCGGAAAGCCCCATCCCCCGTTCGCCAACAATCGTATCGTAGCCGAGCGGCATTTCCATAATAAAATCATGTGCTTTGGCCAGTCGTGATGCCTGGATAATCTGTTCCATGGACACATTTCTGACCCCATAGGCAATATTGTTCAGTATCGAAGAGGAGAACAGAAACGTTTCCTGAAATACAATCGCCATATGCTCACGCAGGCTTTCCAAGGTAAGATCCCGAATATCACGGCCGTCAAGCGTAATGGAGCCTTCTTTGACGTTATAAGCTCTTAGCAGCAGTTGTATGACAGTCGATTTCCCTGACCCTGTTCCACCGAGCAAGCCTATAACCGAGCCTGCTGGCGCATCGACGTTAAAATTCCGCAATGCAGGCTGTTGATCTGTATAAGCAAACGATACCCGGTCAAACCTCACATGTCCCTTTACTTGTTCAGCCTGCAGTGTCACCGCGTTATCCTTGTTCTTCACATGCACGTATTGATGCAGGATTTCCAATAACCGCTCTCCAGCTGCCTTCGATTGGGTGAAGTTATTAATATGAAATCCAATTTGCCACATGGGCCCGATGATATACCACATCAAGCTGAAGAAAGCGACAAGTTCTCCCAAGGTGAGACTGCTGTTAATGACCATCCAACCACCGACACCCAGCAGGATAACCACACTTAAATTCGCAAACAATTCCATTAATGGAAAGTATTTTGCCCAAATGCCTGAGGTCGTCACGTTATTCAGCTTGTAATCTTCGTTACGTTCAGAAAACTTTTCGATTTCATAAGGCTCTCTTGCAAACGACTTGACCGTACGTACACCGGTAATATTTTCTTGTACGGAAGTGGTCATGTTACTCATCGATTTACGTACCGAACGGAAAGCCGGATGAATTTTCCCTTCAAAACGAATAGCCGTAAATACGAGAAAGGGCATTGAAATCATCGTAATCAGTGTCAGCTTCCAATTGATCGTCATCATCATAATGGAGCCAAAGGTAAGCATCATCACCACATTTAATATTTGCACAAAACCAAATCCGATAAAATCGCGCACAGCCTGCAAATCGGCCGTTAGCCGCGACATCAAGTCCCCTGTTCTTGCTTTGTCATAGTATTGAAACGATAAGTACTGCAGTTTCTTGTACAATGCATTTCGGAGATTAAAGGCGGTATGGTTACCCAGCTTTGAGCTAAACACACCATGCATAAATTGAAATATCGCTTTACAGGTAATGACACCGACCACAACCAAAGAAAGGTATGGCACCGCTGAAAACTGCTGTTTCGCAATCACATCGTCGATCAGATACCGCAGCAAATTCGGATAAACCAGTCCCAGTGCCGTGGCTGTCATAAGAGACAAGATCGACGCCACCAAAAATCTTTTTTCTGACCAATAATACTCCTTTAACTGCTTGAAAACTTCCATGTTACCCTCCTCAGGTTGTGCTGCTGCAAAACGGCATTCTAAACAAAGCAGTCCGAGAACGACCACCATTTGTAAAAATGGCCTTCGATTGGACAAGCTTACAATCGAAAGCGTTTGCTTTTTTAAGCATCTTAACACCATCCATAGAGAGCGGCAACAACCCCTTTTCTCATAATAGTCCTTATACTTAGAAAAACCCTCGAATCCCCACAAAATAGGGAAACAATCCACTTATCTCGCCCAAATAATACCTAATTTCGCCATATGTAAACCCTTTCACGAAATAAGCAAATGGTGGCTGTTCTTCTTCGAACAGCCACCATTTGCCGAACCCTTATTTTAACGTATTATTCAAAAAAAGCAGTTAGCTGGGTATGCGTTTTTTGCAGCGCTGCGACATCAACAGGCATTTCCAAAGCATGCAATTGGCCCTGTGCATATTCCTGCAGCTCTTGACGGATATGTTCCGCTAATGCCTCGTACCAGATTTTCAATTGTCCACTATAAGCAGCATACAGCCAGGTCGTCTGTCCTGTCATGTAAGCCGTTAGCGGTGCGTTAAGTGCTGCCTCCAGCTCTTTGCGCAAATTCTGCTTACCGTCACCCTCAAAGAAATGCTTCGCATTTTTGTAAAAGCCAGCAACCCATTTGTGCTGTATAGAATCGGCTCGGAACGCTTCGGCGCCCTGCGGCGTCTCAAATGCGCTTGCCTCATAGTCCGAAGGCTGGAATGCGGCCAGCTCTTGGCCAAGACCCTGCAGCCACTGCTGTCTTCTTTTTGCGGCGCGGTTATGAATGGCATTTTCAATCCTTAAGGTAATAGCCAGTACCTCCTGAGAAAGATCGAATGCAATCATCTGCTGCAAATCATTCCATGCGGAACCGGCAATAACCAAAGCGCTCCGCCCTTCCTCACGAAAGACAGCCGGATTAAAGGCGAGATTAAACAGCTCTCCAAAGCGGTACGTAGCCCGTTGCTTAACATAATATAACAGCTCTTCAATCTCCTTGAGCAGTTCGCGCTCCTCTGCTTCCGTTCCCTGATTTCTCAGCATGACATCCGCTTCACCTAATGCTTTGCGAATCGCAGTCGCACGTGCCTGACGTCCCTGTTCATCGCTCTGTGCGCTCACAATCCACTGCTGGAGCACATCGGCAGCACGCAACAGATCGGCCTGACCGGAACGAATCGCAATATCGGTCAGCTCACCCAATGAGAAACGGACAAAATCCTGTTCAAAAGCAGAGATCCCGGAAGCCTGCACGGTTTCTTGCTCCTGAGCCAGCTTACCTTCCAGCGCATAGTAGCTGGACATTGGATAAATCCGCGGGTGACGAATACCGTGCTGCTGCAAATTGTTAGATACATGCGTAACGACACCCTCCAGCTCTTCTCCCGAAGATGCCAGATCGGCAGCATTGACGATAAAAAACATTTTATCCAGTTCAAAGCTGTCCTTAACACGGCCCAACTGCAGCAAGAACTCCCGGTCCGCATGAGAAAACGCATGGTTATAATAAGTAACGAATAGGATGGCATCGGCATTTTTAATATAATTAAAGGCAACACCCGTATGTCTGGCATTGATCGAATCTGCTCCAGGTGTGTCTACCAGAACGATACCTTGATCTGTTAATGGATTGGAGTAATACAGCTCTATCAGCTCAACAAAGCACGATTTGCTTTCGTCAGCCGCATACAGACCGAACTGATCGGCATCTACGCGCAGCTCACTGCCCAGATCGGACTCGACAGCCCCCCAGCCCTTCTCCACAGCTTTCAGGAACGTATAGTGCGGCTTACCTTTGGCTGAAACGCGGTCCGCGGATAACCCACGAATGGCCGACAGGCTCTCAGGCAGGCTTGTCGTATGAATGCCGAGCATTTCCAGAGAAAAACGAATGTCATCCGCTAGACTATCGCGGCTTTTCATCCGTACCTTGGCCGTACCATGCGGCCAGCCGTTCTCCGGCTCCGGTGGCATGATCTTGTTAATAGCTGCCGTCGTCGGATTCGGCGACACCGGCAGTACACGTTCGCCGATCAGTGCGTTGGCGAACGAGGATTTACCGGCGCTGAAAGCGCCGAACAGCGCAATCGTGAAGCGGTTGCGCTGCAGCCGCTCCGCCTTCTCCTGCAAGGAGCGGCTGATGCTTTGCAGCGGCGCCAAGCCCGCGAGCTCTTGCGCGCCGGCGGTTAGCCGCAGCGCCGCACTCTGCAGGCGGGCGCGATGCCCGCCCTGCGCGAGCGGCGCTGCGCCCTCGCGCGTGGCGCGGCCGCTGGCGGCGGCAACAGCCGCAAGCGCTGCGCGCGCACCGCCTGCGGCGTTAGCTGCAGCCTGCGGAGCTGCTGCTGCGCGGGGCGCGGCCTCGCCTGCGGCCGCCGGGTCCGGCAGCGCGGGCGCAGGCGTGTGTACTGCCGCAAGCGGCGCCGCGAGCGCTGCTGCGTAGGCTGCCTCCGCCGCGGCCAGCCGCTCGAGCTCGCGCAGGCTGCCCAAGCGGCCGTTCAGCGCATCGAGCTGCTCACGCATAGCGAGCAGCTGCGGTCCCTGTGCCGCTGCCAGCATAGCCATCAGCTCATCGATCAGCTCAAATGCCCGCTTACGATAAAGCAGCTTCATTTCCGCAGCAAGCTGCTTCATATAATTTAAGGTATACTCACCGCTGAAGCCTGCCGCTGTATTGACCTGCGAAGCAATCCATTCCGACTCCACCTCAACATGAAGACGTTCTATCGTCTCCCTGATAAGATCCGCACTTACGAGGGTCCGTGTCACCTCCATCGCTTGCTCCATTCCCTTATGAAGCGCCTGCTGCAAATGACGTTCCACCTGAGTAGCTAATTGACCAGCAAAATCATGATGAAGCGCCAACAAACGACGTTCCACTTCCTTCGCTGTTTTCGCTGCCCCTGCAAACAATCCCACCTTAAAACCAGGTTTACGGCTGTTCAGGTATTCTTGAGCCAGATCTCGGGTAACAGCCGGTGTTATATTGGCATTGTCCAATAAAACGGTCGTATCTTTACGTAATACAGTCCGCAGCTCCTCAGGCTTGGCTACAGCAAGCGCAGTTCTTTCACTTATATCCAGCCATTGCAGCTGTGCAGATTCCAGCTCTTCATCAGCAGCTAATTGAGCACGCAGCTGCTCTTTAAGTGTATCGTTTCGTTCCGCTATTTTGGCAGCATGCATGTTGGCCAGATGCTGCGCGGATTTCTCCAGACTGAGCGCCGATAATGCAGCGTGCTGCTCAATAAGTCGTTCAAGCAGCCAATCGAGCTTGCCCCATTCACTATACGGGTGGTCAGGCACCTTAACCGAAGTATACAAAATACCATCAGGCTGAATATGCCAGTTAGCAAATGCCTCAGCTACACCTGTCCGATAGTCAGCGAACGATAACTCCTGATCCCGATGCTTATCCACTTGATTGATCAACAAATAAAGCGGCTTGCCCCACTCCTTCATTTTTTTGGTAAAGGCAAAATTAATTTCAGACTGCACATGGTTATAATCCATCACATAGAACACCACATCTGCCAGATGCAGTGCCGATTCAGTCGCTAAATGATGAGCATCGTCCGTAGAATCAATTCCCGGCGTGTCCAGCAAACATGCATGATCACCTAAGAATGGCAGGGGATACCGCAGCTCTATCGTTTCTATCGCTTCTCCATCGCGGCAGTAGGCGGCAAGCTCGTCAAGCGGCACTTTCTGAACTTTTGGCGGTAGATCCCCCTCATGGACCCGATGGACAACAATCGCCCCAGATTCCCCACTGCTGATCCTTACGATATTCGCACTGGTCGGAATGGGACTTGATGGCAGGAGCTGATGTCCACACAGCTTATTAATCAAGCTTGACTTGCCTGCAGAAAAATGCCCACAAAACGCTATATACAAACTCCCGCTCTCCATCTTTTGCAGAAGCTGTTCAATCTTCTTCCCATTTTCCTTGTCATCGGTCTGTTGCACCTTTGTCAGCAAGGCACGAATCGCACTCTCCATGTTTTCTTCAAGTAAAACTCCGCTGTTCATTCTCTATCTCCCCAATACTAAATGTTCATCTAAACAACAAAAAAAACCGAATGGCTTCGGTTTTCAGTGTACCACACTTTCAGTAGTCGGAATAAAAATTTCGAACAAATTACCATGCTGCAAAATTGTAATATCCCTGTCACGAACCTTCATAACAACAACCTCTAGCTTTGTTTTCATCCGTTCCAGGTAATTATCAGGCACTTCGCCGGACTCCATGACAGTAATGCCATCCACTTGCTTTTCTTCATTGTCAGCAAGCTTCAAATTAATGATCTTCTCATAAATATCAGAAAATACTTCAAAATCATTCGTATACACAGAGATACATTTCATATTAATCCCATCCTTATTTGGTTGCTTGGTCTCATGATTCACTTATATAGATTTCCTATTACTGACTGTTTTCATACGTTTTTTTCCTTCGCGGCATACATCCAATAGCGGACAGATGCTGCATTGAGGATTTTGTGCCTTGCAATGATAGCGTCCAAAAAATATAAGTCTATGGTGCGTATCCGTCCATTCTTCTTTGGGTACCAGCTTCATCAGCTTTTTTTCTACTTCAAGTACAGAATCATCTTCACTAGCCATTCCCAAGCGCTTCGATACTCGCTCCACATGAGTATCAACCGCGATCGCGGGTACGCCAAATGCATTCGATACGACCACATTCGCCGTTTTTCGACCTACACCTGGCAGCTCAACTAGCTGCTCATGCTTTTCCGGGATTAAACCATCATATTTCTCCAGAACCATTCTGCATAGTGCCTGGATATGTTTTGCCTTATTACGAAAAAGTCCAATGCGACGAATATCCTGCTCCAATTCATCCAACGGGACCGCCACATAATCCTCAGGACGTTTGTACTTTTGAAACAAGGAAGCTGTCACCTTGTTCACGGTCTCGTCCGTACATTGTGCTGATAGCAGTACAGCTATCGTAAGCTCAAAAGCATTCGAGTGATTCAGTTCGCAATGTGCATCCGGAAACATACTGGCCATAATATCAAGTATGCTGCGGGCTTGCTTCTTGTTCATGGAGTGGCCAACAGTCCTTTGTTTGATGATATACATTGTAGTGTACCGAATCTCGGGAAAGTAATCAATATTTAGATGGAAGAAAAACCGAACATTTATCGAATTTTTATTTTTTTAATAAAATAATCTGCAAAAACAGCTACTTGTCGAAGCATCGTTTGCAAATAAGAGCGATTACGCGTCAGCTTTGCTTGTTTAGCAGAAAGTTCCATAAGCGCTTAAGTGCTTATGGAACTCTCATTACTCTTTAAGAAAGGAAGATACCCTGCTTATCGAGGTTTATTTAGCTGATCGTGCTTTATTGCTTTTCGATTTCAATAATTTTGTCGTCCAGTACATACAGCGTCACTTCTTCATTTTCGACAAATGCATTGGCCGCTACAGATGCAGTGCCTTTATGCAAGTATGCTTTTGCAAAGAAATTGTAGGTCGATTTATCTCCGGCTGCATTAGGCTTAAGCAGTAGTTGATTCAGCACATTGTCATAAGACGCCACGGTCCGCTTGGAAGCGATAGCCACCGTAATTTGTACCTTATCTCCTGCATCTTTAATAATTTCAACCCGATCATTAGGTTTTATTGCATTGAGGGCAGCCAGCGCTACACCGTTCTGTTTGATCACGAATTGAAGTCCTACGGGAACAACCTGCGTCGTTCCGGTCGCAAGTTCTTGTACCGTCAAGGTTCCAGTAGCTGTATCCAATGCTGTGACTTTGCCTCGAAGCGTATTCAGTATCACGGCTTTTTCAAGTACATTTCCCGTGAGTGAAACCTTGACAAACTCGTCCTGTTGAATATCTGTAAAATTATGCGTCGATTTAGTAGGATTCGTAATTTTATCATTATTGTCAACGGTGAATACATTCAAAACACCACTCTCATCCTTAACACTAATCTGTCTGCTGTCTGCATTTGTTGTGATTACTTTATAGACCGCCGTCTTTTTATACAGTATTTGACTGATTACATCCTGGTTGCCATTAAATCTTCCCTGAATGGTATCTCCCACTTTCAGGTCTGTAAGCAGAGCATTTGTCTTGCCATACATATCAACCCCAATACCACTCTGTACTTTGAAGGTTGTATTTTGGCCTCCACTTGTTCTTAATGTCACTTCACTTGCTGTAGTGTTAAGTTGCGTGATAGTACCTTCTACCTGTATGGTCAGTTCGATCGTAAGCACTTTATCTTTGGATACCTTGAGGTCTACTTTCTTCCCCTTCGTAAACTGTGAGGCAAAGTTGGATAATGGCAGTTCAGAACCCCAAAGTTTAAGTGCTGTATTGTCTGTTAATTTATAAGCATTGTAAGTTCCGCTATCATTAACTACAGTCAATGCCTTTAGATCAGCATCATAATTAACGATAGTGGCCAATGTAATTAAATTAATCGAACGACTGGTCACCGTTACTTTCACGATTTTTTCATTTAACAAATCAAGCTTCAGTTCGTCACCAACTTCAAGATCAAAGAAACCTGCATTAGGCAAACCATCAATCGTGACAAGTGCATTGTCGGCAATAAAATAAGCGCCCAACGAACTCCCCGGTTTATTCACTGTTAAAATCTTTTTGTCTGAACTAAGGCTGGTTAATGTACCTGTTACAGCTGTAGTAATATCAGCCTGCTTACGAATGGTTACTGCTGTTACTTCATTGGTCTTAACCTCAAAACCAACAATATCACCTATCCGCAGCTTACTAAAATCGGATACCGTGGTACCATCAGGTAGCGTGATTGAAGTTTTCGACGAAATCGGGTAGGTTTCATTTTGTCCCGATGTTTGTTCCAGGAACGTAATCGAGTTCTGCTCTTTTTGGATACTAACCACAGTACCTTCAGCTGATTTACTTAATGGTACTTGCTTCACAATAATTTGACTGATTTTGGCATTCGGCAATAGCATATTACGTTTTAATTCAATGAGACTGCCAACCTGGATCGTACCAATGCTTAATCCGCGCCCTTCTTTGTCCGTGACGGTTACGGTAGGGGCAAGCTCCTTGAGAACTTTGGTGCCAGCTTGATTAATGGCAACCGTCATTTGATTTAAAAATAAAGTATCCAGAGTACCTTCAAAGGACTCCATCTTTTCCTCATCATTCGTTAATTCCACATAAGAAGCGACTCCAAGTGATTGAATGATATAGACCTGATTCGTTTCCTTTAGTGTTGTTGATGGGATACGACTGTCATCCTTGGCATTATAAATAACTGTACCTACATTCAACGTATACTCACTGGACTGCCCTTTATCATTTTGAATCGTTAATTTATTATCCTTCATGCCCATTACATAGCCAATAACAACCTTATCAGAGCGTTGTGTTAATTCTTTATCCGCACGACTTAAAAAGGTTGCCATTTGTGCCCGCGTGACACTGCCAGCAGGCTGGAATTTATTATCGTCCATACCGTTAACAATTTTTAATGAGACAGCTGCATTCACATAACCAACGGCCCACGAAGAGAAGTCCTTGGCATCCTTAAACGTGGATGCATTCGCGGCTTGCTGCTGAGCTAATGTTTCTTTGCCAATGGATCTGATAACAATTTTGGCCACCCATTCCCGTGTTGCGGGTCTAGAGCCCCAAGCTGTTTTGTTAGTACCAAGACTTTCCGTTTCTTCCTTGAAGTTGATAAGTCCTTTATCCAGCGCATAGGCGATATAAGGTTTGGCATAGCTGTCAACCACAATTCCACCAAGCACGGTGTCTGTTTTAATTTTTAACACTTCATTTTCAAGACCCATTAAACGTAACGCCATAATAATCGCATCCTGTTGGGAAACAGAATTATCAGCACGAAATTCAGCCTTTTCGTAGCCTTGAATGATTCCAAGCGCGGCTAACTTGGTAATATGCTTAATAGCCCAGTGCTGTGGACTTACATCTGAAAACTGGGTAATTGTTGATGCCGAATTCGAGGAGCTAGATGTAGTTGAAGTTGAAGTTGAAGGTGGTGTGATTACAGGATCGGCAGCATAAGCTGGACTGCTCAGGATTACCGATAATGCCATCAAACCGGCAGTCATTTTTTTAATAGACAAATAATTGTGCTTGTTGTTCATGCAAGTTGTTCCTCCCGGCGTATGTGGATAATAATTCATTCATTATGTTTTATACTTAACGCTTAATAGGATGTGGTAGATCCATATGCCCCATTAAGCTTTCTACCGATTTGCCATCTACCAGAACCTCAATATTATTAATTTCCGAGAATTGAAAAACAGTTTTTTTCAAAGCTTGAAGCAGCAGAGCCTCACCACCTGAGCCAAGTCTGGCCTCGGGAGCCATTGTAACATTGATTGTAAGCAGTCCACTTTTGGCCGCTGCCGAATGGAACGTAAAGCCTTTGAATAGCGCAATATTTTTACTATCAGAGCTCATGCTCAATGCTTTAAGCGCCGCCATATATTTCTCATCATCCTGTTGATAGGATATATTCGTTTCCTGTTCAACAAGCTTTTCTCCAGACTCATCACCATAATAAGCTTTAATTTTCAATTGTTTATTGTTGTCCGGAGCAGGCGTTGCCTGTGGTGTAGCTTGGGATGGTGCCGATATTGGACTACTGCTTGTAACCTGTGGTTTGCTGATTGCAGGACTTGCCAAAGGTTGTTCTGCTGGTGACTTGGCTTGTCCGCAAGCTGACAGCAGCCCCAGCATGCCAATACCAATGATTGTATTCCTGAGTAATCGGTGTTGCATTGTCGTTACCCACTCCCTAATCCAGTCTCAATTGCTGTTTAATACCCGCCACAATCGCTGCTGCCACCTGATTTTGAAAAGTTTCCTGAAACATCGTATTCTCTTGGGCTTTATTAGACAAAAAACCAAGCTCCAGCAGGAGCGAAGGCATGGTCGTATTTTTAATAACATGAAAATCTTCTTGCTTTACCTTACGGTCTTCAAATCCACTAGCTTTCAACAGCTTTTGATGCATTTGTATGGCGAATGGCAGGCTTTGTTCAGTGTAATAATAGGTTTCAAGTCCATTCACTTCTTCTTTGCCTAATATTGAATTTCCATGAATAGACACAAACAGATCAGCTTTGGCATCATTGGCGATAGACACACGGCCAGGCAGCTCAACAAATGTATCATTTTTACGAGTGAGTATAGCCTCAATTTTCGGCTCTTTGGACAGTAAATTATATACTTTTGTTCCAACTCCCAGCACAAATTCCTTCTCATGTCTGCCTGTAAAAGAAACAGTTCCACCATCCTTACCACCATGACCAGGATCAATAACAACCGTATATCGTTCTTTGGCAGGAGATAAAGACCACACCAGTTGGGTACTCGAACTGCTAGCAGAATCCTTGAAATCTATCTTTTTGTTTAAATCTATGATTATTCTAACGATAGATGATTCTTTGGAAAATAGCAAATAGCGAATTTGAGAGACAGCCGCATTTTTCTCAGTAATTGTCCCTTCACCATCGGAATTCAGCTTGAGCCCGGCAGCCAGCTGCCCATTAGGTATATCAATTTGAACTCGGTTTGGATTCGCTGTAGTTGTGACATCAGGAATGGCCTTGCCTCCACTTGTTTTCACAACAAACTGGTCACCCTCCATCGAGATGGATTGGATTACAGTTACAGCTTCAGGCTTTTTGGCGCCAGCCTCTACACTTGTCGTAGTATAAGTAGGCGGTTGATTAGGATTGGCAATTACCGGTTTTGTGCCAGCATTAGTTGAATTAGGTTCAGGTGATTGCGCGGATGGTTTATCCTTGGATGTATCTACTTTACTTCCATCAGTACCTGGTTTTTCTGAAGGCTTGTCGGTCGTTTTACCGTCCGGCTTGCTCGAAGGCTTTTCAATTGTTTTATCATCCGGTTTGATAGAAGGCTTGTCCGCCGCTTTATTGTCCGGCTTATCCTTGGAGATATTGTCAACTGGCGTCGGAGTTGTTGTCGTCCCTTTGTTATCGCTTTCTTGATTGAACAGAAAAACAGAACGCGTCAGGTCATCCCAGGTTACTTTAATTCCCATCTGCTCGCTAATAAAACGAACAGGCAGCATGGCATTGCCATCTACGATCGAAGGCGCTGTATCCAACTGAACAGCTTTGTTATTTACATAAACTTCCTTTTTATCAATAAACATTTGAATACTGATATTGGACTTATTAACAGTCACTTTACGGATTTTCTCTTCCCATTGTACCTTCGAGCCTAGTGATTCGGCAATGATTCTGACGGGTACCATTACTTTATTATCCTTGTTAATAAGCGGTGCCACCTCAGTAGTTAACTGTTTGCCATCGAGAAATAATTGGAGCGGCTGTGACTCCGCAGCAAAGCTCATCATCGGTACAAGAAGGAGAGACAATAGCAGCATGGAAAACAACGCAGTAATAATTCTCATTCTACACCTCAACTCATTTTATGTATGTATATTTGTTCTATAAGGAAATTGGAATTTCCATTGCTACTTTTGGCAATTTACGACACTTAATTAGACTGTGAAAATTTAAAAAAGTTTCGTGAACTGACAAAATAAGCCCAAAGCTGCAGGCAGCGCCTGTATACTTTGGGCTTATGTAATGATTTTGTTTAGTTCGCGATATGAACCTTGGCCTGCTCCAACAGCTGACGAAATTGATCTCCTGAAAGCGTTTCTTCCTTCACAAGAATATGCAAGGACTGTTGAAATACGACTCTATGGTGCTCCAGTAATTCTCTTGTTCTCACATTAAGCTCGTCCAGAATCGCCGAGTTTTCTTTCATTAATTCTTCTTTAGTCACCATTTCACGATCAATGATACCAAGCTTTGTCAGACCTGAATCCATCATGGTTCTAACCAGGTGCAGCGCCTGCTCAAAGTCATTCCGTGACCCCGTGCTGCGCCCACCATAAAACATCTCCTCTGCAACCGCACCACCCAGAGCGATAATAATTTGCTGCTCCAGATTTTCTTTTGTATACAAGTATTGGTCCTGCTGCGGATTATGGCGAACATATCCAAGCGCCTTCCCACGTGGACTAAGTGCTACCTGGGATACCGAGCCTGGACGAACCGCCTCAGCAGCGATCGCATGCCCCAATTCATGGAGGGCAACCCGATCACGCTCTTCCTTTGTTGATTCTCTATCGGTTTTCTCACCGAGCATCACTTTATCCACTGCCTGAGAGAGATGGCTTTGATCAATCGTAATGGCTTCCTGACGCATAGCGTAGATCGCGGCCTCATTCATCACACCTTCAAGCTGAGCCCCTGAGAAATGGAACGTTTCTTCCGCAATCTGCTCCAAATTGACTGTATCAGCAAGAGGTTTATTTTTGGCATGAATATTCAGGATATGCAGTCTACCCTTTTTATCCGGCAAATCCACTTCAATATGACGGTCAAAACGACCAGGACGCAGTAAGGCACTATCCAGCATCTCCTTACGGTTGGTTGCCGCCATAATCAACACCCGAGGCGTAGTCGTCGTATGAATACCATCCATTTCGGTCAGGAGCTGGTTTAATGTTTGATCATATTCACGATGCTGCCCACCATCCCGCTTGCCTCCGATAACATCAATTTCATCGATAAACACGATTGCACTTTCTTTATTTTCTTTAACTGCGCGGGCCCGTGCTTCTTTAAATAAATCACGGACTCTGCTGGCACCCACACCTACATACATTTCAACAAACTCACTGCCGGATGCAGCCATAAATATCGAGTTCGTGTAATGTGCGGCTGCTTTGGCCAATAGCGTTTTCCCGGTTCCGGGAGGACCTGTCAGCAATATCCCTTTCAACGGTCGAATACCCAGCTTGGCAATCTCATCATGCCTGATCAGGAAATCAAGAGCTTCCTGAAGCTCTGTCTTGGCGCGCTGTTGACCTCCAATATCGTCAAAAGTCATATAGCTGGGTGTCACATTACGCGATTTGCGTTCGGAACCACCTATTCCCATGCTGGCACCGCGCATCCGGTTCATATAGAATAGGGCTCCCACTATAATAATCATAAAAATAAGCGGAATTGCGTTTATTCCTATAAAAACGAGGAACAATAACAATACGGGCACAAAACCAATAATGATTTCTTTATATATTTTATCCATTTGTCCACACTCCCATTTTGGCAGACGTACGCGGAAGCATTAAATATTTGCTTTTATCACCATCTGTCAAAGATATATACACATACTTGTCGTCCATTTCCGTAGCAACCTTTAACCCTTCAGAATCGAGGGCACGAGCCTGTAATGTTTTGGGGATTTGTGTATATTGCTTGGTTTCCATAGCCTGAGCAACATCGAACAAAGCGGAAGACCACCATTGATCCATTCGTGGTGTCGATTCATTCGTTACTTTCAGCTTTAATTCTTTTTTTCCGATCAAGCCGGAGCCTTCATTCTGAATTCGGTTATACACCTCGCGAAGACTTGTCCCGGATGCAAGCTTTAATTCTATTAAGGCAGCTTCACTTGAAATACGAGTTTGTACATGCTCTACACCAGGAGTGCTGCTTACAATTGCAGACAAAGGATTTTCCATCGCAAAGCTCTGGTAAGCAAACCATCCGCCGAATAGTAATGTAGCTGAAATTGTAACACTAACTAATAAAGGCAATAAGCGCAGCTTCATAAAAGCAGTCAGTCCCCTTTCCAATCAAGATTCTCAGTCAACCTGTACACTATTAGTATATCACATGTTATATACTAAGTGAGAGCTAAACTAGTTGGAAATTCGAATACATTACTATAAATGTAACAAAAAAGCCGCACTTTATATGATAGAAGTTACCCCCCTATAATTGTGCGGCATGAGCGGTTATTGAATACTTAGACGGTACGTATCGAGCCAGGTACCATCTTTAAACAAATAGTAATCGTAATAATAGCGGTCAGGATTGGTTTCTTCAGCAGCGATTTTATAGAACACTTCCCACACGAGATTGCCATTCCACACACCAGGCACCATACGCTTGATGTTGGCAGTTGGCTGGCGGCTTAAAGTTAGCGCCTTTGCTTTTTCAACATCGATTCCATCAGCAGCCATTTGTGTGAAAATTTGATCCTCGCCTACCCAAACCACCAGCTTTTGGCCTATCTTATCTTCCCCATGGATAATCGTATATGGCTGTTCTCCAACAAATCTCTCCACATTGGTAACTTGTGCCAAAATCGTTTTCTGGTAAGCAGTTTGCACCGCATTACGTTGAATCTGCCATTCTTTTTCTTGAATCGTGTTATAGAAATGTACGCCGAGAAATAACAACAAGGCTGCAACGAACACCGCTGCTGCTGTTATTTTAATTTTCATTGCACCGAAGCTCCAGTTAATCGTTCAAAGCAGCTTTGAGCGTCGTAGAGTATTTTTTCTTCATCAAGGGTTAAGCATACGCCGTCTTTCACAATTCTCTGCCCATCAATCCACACATCGCTGACATCTTTGGCGGAAGCCGAATAAATGACATGAGATACAAAGTTGGTTTTCGGGAAAAAGTGTGGTTGATCAATATCCAGAGCGATGAAATCAGCTTTCATCCCAGGCTGAAGGGCACCAACGTCTTCCAGCCAAATGGATTTAGCTCCATCCAGCGTTCCCATCCGGATAGCCGCTTCAGCAGGAACTGCTACAGGGTCTCCGCTCACACCTTTATGAATCAGAGCCGCAAGACGCATTTCTTCAAACATATCCAGGTTGTTATTGCTAGCAGGACCATCAGTTCCTAACGATACCTTAATTCCCTTACGGAGCAATTCGGGTACACGTGCCACACCGCTTGCCAGTTTTAGATTGCTTCCTGGATTGTGGGATACCCTAACATCATATTGGGCCAATACATCTATCTCTTCATCTGTCAGATGAACTGCATGAGCAACAATGGCCGGTCTGGAGAAAAGTCCAAGCTTGGCCAAATGAGCTACAGGTCTTGCTCCGTATTGTTCGACGTTTTCCTGAACCTCACGTGCTGTTTCGGACATGTGAGTATGGATCGGCAATTGAAGCTCATGAGCTACTGCTACGATTCGTTCAATATAATCTGGAGGGCATGTATAAGGAGCATGTGGAGACATCATCGTTGTGATACGTCCGCCAGCTTTGCCATGCCAATCCAGTGCAAATTGTCTTGCCTCTACCAGCTTAGCTGTTTGAACGTCAGGAGGACACAATCCAATAACACCACGAGTCAGGACAGCACGCATTCCGCTTTCCTCGACAGCTTTCGCGACTTCATTCATATGATCATACATATCTACAAATGTAGTCGTTCCGCCTTTAAGCATTTCCAGAATGGAGAGCAGTGTGCCTGAGCGCACATCGTGAGCTGTAAATTGTCCTTCCATGGGCCACATTTTCTCCTGCAACCACACCTGTAATGCGAGATCGTCACCATAGCCGCGCAGCAATGACATCGCAGCATGGTTATGAGTGTTAACTAAACCCGGCATAAACAGCTTCTTGGACCCATCAATACGCTCGTCATACAGCTCAAGAGGCTGTGGAAGATCTTCTCCTATGTAAGTAATCAAATTATTTTCAATGGTCATATAGCCTTGAATAATTGGTTTTTGCTCATTTAATGTTAGAAATACACCATTCGTTATGATTGTTTTTGTCATTGTCACCCGAATCCTTCCTCGCATTTAGCTTCAACTTTTACTGTACAACTTCAAAGTTTTAAAATCAAGTATTGAAGACCCTCGCAGCCATATAACCGTTTACATAAATGAACTTTCATGAACATATCCTGAATTGGATAAACTATCATTGCATTCCGTTACTGCTATATGGTATTTTTAATTTTGCGTGAATTTTAATCGCCAAAATTCTACATAATGAATCTAAATACTTCGTATATTATTAATTTATTGTTAATATAGAAGTCGGTTCGCTTCGTATCACTCATTTTATGTTCGTAAATTTATTTTTTCTTCATAAAACTCAAGTACATGCTTACGAAGTTAGTTTTGCTTCACAAAACTCTAAGTTCATGCTTACGAAGTCAGTTTTGCTTCACAAAACTCTAAGGAGGCTATTCCATGCTTTTCGCCAAAAAAAATGATGCGGATTTCTTGCAACTGCTCGTGAAATCTTCAGAGAACACGCTTGAGGCCGCCCAAATGTTTCGCACTGCGGTTATGGGAGATCAACCACCCGCTTCATTCTATCCGCAATTAAAGGAATTGGAACACAAAGGTGATCAAATCACGCATCAAATTTACAAAGGTCTTAATAAAGTGTTCATTACTCCCATCGATCGTGAAGATATTATGGAACTCGCATCCAAGCTTGATGATGTTATAGATGGTATTGAAGCCTCCATAGCGCGTTTTGACTATTTGAATATTAATATAAGTGATAATTATATGAAGGAATTTTCAGCCGTAATCGTTTCCAGCTGCCAGCATATTCTCGATTCGTTCAAATTACTGTCCAAGAAAAAATATTTACAAATCAGTGAGCACACCGTACAAATCAACTCACTTGAAAATGATGCGGACCGTTTAATGCGTGAAGGCATTCGAGAAATCTTTATGAACCCCAAAGATCCCTACCATGATTTCAAGCTAAAAGAAATCTATGAGCGTCTTGAAGAAACAACCGATGCCTGTGAGGATGTAGCCAACATTCTGGATAGCGTCATTATGCGTTATTCGTAAGCTGTGTGAAATCGCTAGGAGGAAATTATGTTAACTACATTAATAATCATTGTTGCTTTGGCGCTCATCTTTGATTTTATCAACGGGTTTCACGATACAGCCAATGCGATTGCTACATCTATCTCTACCAGGGCTCTGACACCCAAATTCGCAATCATCTTTGCATCCGTTTTAAATTTTATAGGTGCGATATATTCCTCCGAGGTTGCCAAAACAGTAGGAGGCAAGGTGGCTAATCCGGCAACCATTCCACATGGCGTCGAAATTTTGATCGCTGCACTGCTAACAGCTATTATATGGAACCTCATTACTTGGTACTACGGGATTCCTTCCTCATCATCGCACACCTTAATCGGAGCTTTGGCAGGCAGCGTGATATCCGGTGCGGGCTTTGCAGCTTTAAACTGGAGTGGCTTCAAAGAAATTGTCATTATCCTGGTCCTTTCGCCAATCATCGCCTTCGCTACAGGCTTTCTGATCATGTGGATCATTCGAAAGCTTATCATTGTAAATGGCAATCAATCGCGATCCAAGATGAATCGGATGTTCCGTTTTTTTCAAATCTTTTCTGCTGGTCTTCTCTCATTGTCCCATGGTGGCAACGACGCACAAAAAGCAATGGGAATTATGGTGTTTGGACTTGTTACTCTTGGCTACCAGACTGATCTGGATGTACCCTTATGGGTCAAAATTTCTGCTGCAACCGCGATGGGCTTAGGTACTTCCATTGGTGGCTACAGAATCATCAAAACGATGGGCAGCCGTCTGCTGAAGATTGAACCGATCAATGGCTTCGCATCCGATTTGAATTCATCGATCATCATTCAAACCTCAACTGCCATTGGCATGCCGTTATCGACCACACATGTTATCTCTTCCTCCATCATAGGAACAGGTACGGTCATGAGATTTCATGATGTTAAATGGGCTACTGTTAGTAAGATGGTTATGACCTGGATTATTACCATTCCGATCTCGATGATACTTTCATTTCTTATCTACAAAATCATTGCTTTATTTGTATAAATCCTCTAACTGCTTAAACATCACAAAAAGACCGTTCAAAAGCTTAAAGCTTTTGAACGGTCTTTTTGTGTGTTTTCATTTTCATACAGGAGCTAAAACTCTTGTCTATGACCCTTACTCTTCATCCAGATAATAAGCAAGGCTTTGCAGCTCCGTAGTGAAATCGGCATGATGAACTCGAATCTCATTAGGCACCTTAATAATGATCGGAGCAAAATTAAGAATGGCTTCTACGCCGCCATCCACAAATTGATTAGCTACATTTTGTGCTTCAAAGGCAGGAACGGTAATGATCCCGATCCTCACCTGCAGACTTCTGATGGTTTCCTTCAGTTCTCCCATAGGTTTAACCTTGAGATTGTTAATGGATTCACCAATCTTCGATTCATGGGCATCAAATATAGCAACAATTTTCATATTATCCCTCAGGTAGGCGTTATAATTGCACAGCGCCCTGCCCAAGTTACCCGCTCCAACCAATGCGACTGGAATGACTTTATCCAACTTCAGAATTTGGCGAATTTTTTCTATCAGATAATCTACATCATAGCCGATTCCTTTTTTTCCAAATTCACCAAAGTAAGCGAGATCCTTACGGATTTGAGCAGGATTCAGATCAAGCTTCTGACCCAAATCCTGTGAAGAAACGGTGTGCACACTTTTTTTACTGAGTTCATTCAAATAGCGTAAATACACAGGGAGTCTTCGAACAACTGCTTCCGATATTTTGATCGTTTTCATACTTCGCTTTCTCCCATCCATTGCTTAATTCTACCCACTAGCTGATTCGTAGGCATATGTTCGATTTTGGGTCCGGGTAGCGAATACAAAAAGTATTTTCCGTAGGTCGAATCAATAACACGCGTATCGTAAATAATGACAATACCTTTATCCTTGGCCGTACGAACGAGACGTCCAAAGCCTTGCTTGAAACGAATGACTGCTTGTGGAACCGATAATTTCATAAAAGGATTCAAATTCAGTTTCTTCAGATTCTCCATCTTTGCTTCAACCAAAGGATGGTTCGGTGGTTGAAAAGGCAAACGAACAATGGCCAGACAAGTTAATGCATCACCGGGAATATCCACACCTTCCCAGAAGCTGCTCGTTCCGAGCAATACACTGGAAGGACTATTCTGGAACAGCCGCGTCAGCTTACTGCGGTTGCTGCTATCTACACCTTGGCCTAATACACCTATACCGAATGGACTCAGTTTCTCTTTTAAAGCCGCGTGGGTTAGCTTCAGCATCCGGTTGGATGTAAATAACACCAGCATACGTCCCTTCGTTTCCAGGGCTACCTCCGCCAGGGATTGAGACAAATTGTCCAGAAAATGCTTATCACCAGAGTTGCTGCGTATGCTGGGAAAATCTCTTGGTATCGCAACCAGCGCTTGCTGACGATAATTGAATGGCGATTGCAATTGGACCGTTTTCAGTTTGGCCTCGGGTTCATTGGTATTCAAGCCTAACTGTTCACATGTATAGTCAAAGGACTTGCCAACTGATAGTGTCGCCGAGGTCATAATCACACTATCCTTAGCTTCGAAGAAATGCTCCTGAAGCATCGGACTGACATCTACAGGTACACTAATAAGCTGAATGGACTTACTCTTGCTTGTTCCCGCTTCAAGCCAGTATACATAGTTATCGTCGGTCAAAGCCATAAAAAAATGAAGATTGTCCCTCAGCCTATACAGTTCCTTCACCGAACCGCTAATATCGGTCACCAAACCCTGTACATCCAGCACTTCCTGCTGGTCCTTTACTTCGTTAAGCACTTTATCCAGCTTTTTCAAAATTTCAGTCAGCTTTAAATACATGTTCTCTTCCAGCACCAGAAGCTTATCCCAGCTTGGTGGTTTGTCATCCTTTTTAAGCCGGTAAACCAATTGTCCGCCTTCAGTTTGCTGGGAAGGGTCAGAACGGGTTGATACCAATTGAAAGAGCAAATCTGTCAATTCATCCCATTCCTCTTTAATCTGCAGCAGAACAGGAAGCATCGCATCCAGAATCTGACTCCACGCAAGCCCCTTTTCGCCGTCTGCCCTGCTCAGCCTTGAGCTTAATATGGGAAGTTGTCCATTACGACTATCCTTGTAAAGCCACCACAGAGTACCGACAAAAGCACCGTATACGACTTCGATACCCAGATGCTTGCTGGCCACCTCTTCAAAATGATGCGCTTCATCAATGACCAAATGCTTGTAGCTTGGAAGCAGCCGACTTTCTGCCTTCGTATCTGTAAATAGCATCGAATGATTCGTAATAACCAGGTCTGCATTGCTAGCATTGTTGCGAGCCCGGTGGTAAAAGCATTTTTTAAACCACGGGCAGGCACGATTCAGGCAGGAATCCGAGTCGCTCGCAACCGAATGCCAGAACTGCGCACCTTTGCCGCTAAAATGCAGCTCTTCATCGTCGCCATGTTCGGTTTCACTTAGCCACACCAGCATTTGTCCCGCCGTCAGCCGATCTTCCTTGCCATGCTCAAAATCCTGCTGACCCATCTTGGTCTCAAATTTGCGCAAGCATAAATAATGGCTTCTTCCTTTGAATACGGCAGCACGAAAGCCGACTGGAAATAAATCCATTAACAGCGGAATGTCTCTTTCCCTGATCTGCTCCTGCAAATTGATCGTATGGGTACTAACGAGCATTTTTTTGTCATGCTTTAACCCGTAAAACAAGGATGGTATTAAGTACCCAAGCGATTTACCTGTGCCAGTACCTGCCTCGATCATCAGATGCCGCTCCTGCTCGAACGCAGCTTCGACCTCGGCCAGCATAATCTCCTGTGCTTCACGATCCTCATAAGCTGTAAAGCGTTCCTTGAGCGCTTGTTTCAGCTGAGCAAAAAATACTGCGAAATCATCAGGCAACGTTAATAAGTCTTTCTCTTCCCGAACCGAATCCTCTTCGCCCCAGTCCTTGACCGCAAGAGTAAACTGTCGATAATTTTGACCTGCCGGTTCTTCCTCTCCTGCAAACATTTCCTTGAACATAATCATTTCGCGCACAAACCAGCCAAAGTCAGTCGTAGCTTCATCAAATACCATCGATAAGCGCTGCAGTGTAAGCAGAGACAATTCCTGAAACCGCTGCAGACAGCGTATCCATAATAGCGCTGTAACCTCTGCGTCGCTATCAGCCTGGTGCGGTCGCTCATGCTCAATACCGAAGCTGTTGCATACCATGCTTAACTGAAAGCTGGATAGGGATGGAAACAACACACGAAGCGCATCAATTGTATCCAGTACTTTACCATCAAACGCAAAATATCCATGCTCATCCAAAGCTCGTTGCAAAAATGACAAATCAAATGCAATCGCATGACCGACCAGTACACAATCCTGCAAAAGTGGCACCATACGGGCCATAACCGTATCCAACTCGGGCGCATCTTTAACCATTTCATCATCTATGCCTGTTAAAGATATTATAGAAGAAGGTATACTGACCCCTGGATTTACCAGAGAAGTATACCTGTCCGTGATGGTATCATCTACTATTATGACGAGGCCAACCTGAATAATGCGGTCCGTAGTCTGGCTCCCGGTCGTTTCAAAATCCAAAACCGCGAATTTCATTACTCTTCAGATACTCCTTCGTTCTTGTTTCTTTTAAGCATACCAATACTCATCCAAAAAGGGAATAGAAAAATTACCAATAGAAATCAAGCTGTCCTTTTTTTTCACTGCATAATCCCATTTCGAGAAGAGGCTCTACACTGGATGGGTCCGATTGAAACGCCAAATTGAAGTACTCGGAGGCCTTGTCTACATTCTGCTCATGCATTTGAATACAACCCATCGCACTGCAGGAAATAGCTTTGATTTGATGATTGTGTGTGCATTGGGATAAGAAAATAAAATGACCGTAGCTGTCGGATATGTCACCTTTTTGCAAAAAGCTCATGGCTAAATACAGTCTCGCCAAGGTGAAGTCCGGCTGCTCACGAACCAATACCGTGAATTCCCGGATTGCTTCGCTGAACATCATCAGCTTGTAATAGCCCTGACCCCTTACAAACTCGGCTGAGCGTACGTCACCCAATTCCGTCTTCATTCCGTCGGTTAAAGCCGCTGCTGGCTGCTGATCCCTGTAAAAACATGCAAGCTTCTCCTCAAACAGCAGCCACTCTTCAATAAATGTGTCACTCATCGTTTTGAGCATATGCAGCTTTTCCTCAAGCTCCTGTTTGTGCACACCTGCTGCCGCCTTATAATACACAGCAACTTCATCGAGCATTTCATTCATCGAGGTAAAAAGATGTTTGAACATAAGCGCATCCCACCTTAAGCTTTGAGCATACCCTCATTTTTCGCTCGAAAGCCTCTTTTCATTCGTTATAGCACGGTGGAATGAATTTCTTCCTTAAGAACGCTGATAACCTTATTATTTTCGCCCATAATGGCTATACTCGGCGTATGCTTTCTGGCTTCCTCGTCAGACATCATCACAAAGGATAAAATAATGACTGTATCACCAGGATGTACCAGACGTGCCGCGGCCCCATTCAAACAGATCACGCCTGAGCCGCGTGGACCCGGAATGACATAGGTTTCAAAGCGCGCACCATTGTTGTTGTTCACAATCTGTACCTTTTCATTAGGAAGAATATCGATCATATCAATTAAATCTTCGTCGATGGTAATACTTCCGACATAGTTAAGATTAGCTTCCGTAACGGTAGCGCGGTGTATTTTGGATTTCAGCATAGTTCTGAACATAGTTGTTAACCTCCTGGTTGTTGCCGCTTATCGATGTAAGCTATTCCTGCAACTGGATAATTACATTGTCAATCAGTCTTGTTTTCCCAAAACGGACAGCCAAAGCGATAATCGCTTCCTTCGCATCTTTCATACGTTCTATCGGCTCCAGATCAGGGTAAGCCAATATTTCCACATAATCGATATCCGCTAACGGCATTTCCTCAATTTGCTTACGTATCGCTTGTTGCAGCTCTGATGCGGGCAAATTCCCACCCATTTCGATAACCTTCTGCTCCACCTGCTTTAACGTACGTGAGAGCACGAGAGCTTGCTCGCGTTCCTCAGGCTGAAGATAAACATTGCGTGAGCTCATCGCTAATCCATCCTGCTCACGAATGATCGCACAAGGCACAATTTCGACCGGCATATTTAAATCGGTAACCAGCTGTTTAATAACTGCTACCTGCTGGGCATCCTTCATGCCAAAAAAAGCTGCATCGGGCTGGATGATTTGGAACAATTTCGTCACGACGATGCCAACACCGTCAAAATGCCCTGGACGCGATGCGCCGCATAGCCGTTCAGTAACCCCTGACACCAGTATTTGCGTCTTGCTCGGCCGCGGATACATTTCAGCCGTTGAGGGGCTAAACACAATATCCGTACCTGCTGCCTTCGCCAGCGCCAAATCACGTGCTTCATCCCGCGGATAACGTTCAAAATCCTCATTGGGTCCAAATTGCAGCGGATTGACAAAAATACTGAGCACGACAATATCACATTGCTGGCGTGCCGCTTGAAGCAGACTTGCATGGCCTTCATGAAGAAAGCCCATTGTTGGTACAAATCCGATACGTATGTTGGGCTTCTCATCTCTTAAATTGCTTATTGTATTCCGCAAATGCTGTATTTGATGTATGTGCTCCAACCTGGCACCTCCCTCTATTTGCTGCTGCCATACAGAACAGCGGCAACTTCTTCATCCATATGATAAGTATGTTCGCGTGCAGGGAAGCTGCGGTTCTTCACTTCAGCAACATATTGCTTTAACCCGCTGCGGATCGCTTCGCCTGTTTCCGCATAAACTTTGACAAATCGTTTGGGCGCTATATCCGATCCATAGCCCAAAGCGTCATGGAATACGAGAACCTGCCCATCACATTGTGGGCCAGCACCAATACCGATAGTTGGAATGGACAGCTGCTCCGTGATGTGTGCGGCCAGCTCCTCGGTTACAAGCTCAAGTACAATCGCATAAGCACCTGCTTGTTCCAAAGCTTTAGCTTCATCCAACAGCCTGCGGGCTTGCTCCGAGCTTTTACCTTGAATCTTGTAGCCGCCAATTTGATGGATCGACTGTGGCGTCAAACCGATGTGCCCCATAACCGGGATACCTGCCCTTGTACAGGCTGCTACGGCTTCTGTGATCTCCAATCCGCCTTCCATCTTCACCGAGTTGGCTAACCCTTCCTGCATAATACGAGCTGCATTACGAAGCGTTGTATCCAGGCTGCCATGATACGTCATGAATGGAAGATCCGTCACGACAAACGTAGACGTAGCCGCGCGCACAACAGACCGCGAATGATAAATCATATCGTCCAATGTGACTGGAATCGTGGATTCATATCCCAGAACGACATTACCCAACGAATCACCTACCAGAATAGCATCAACACCTGCTTCCTCTGCCAATCGTGCAGAAGGATAATCGTAAGCTGTTATCACAGATATCGGATTACCGTCTTGCTTCATCTTTTTAAATTTCGTGACCGTGTTCGCTTTACGTTTCTCCATGTTAACACCTGCTTTCCTGTAGCTTAGGTTACCACTATCACAAACAAAAAAACCTTTCAGCCAAGGATAGGCAAAAAGGTCACATGAACTAACATCATATGATCCTTCTGTCTCGGTCCGTTAGGCTCAGAGCAGAATCCGACATATTCCATAAAGCTTTTCAGTTGTTAAAAAATCCCATTCACAATAATTAAAAGTAGCTTTGTGAGTGCAATTCATCACTGATATCGCCTCATATTAGCTCTATTATAACAAATTTTATATCCAACGAACAGACATTATTTTTGCCGAGAACCGAATTCCACATTACTTGAATACCATTTGGTCAGAGACCCATCGGCAAGTCGGACAACGAGGGCTCCTGCATCATCAATGCCTTCTGCCGTTGCCTCAATCACGCCTTGTGGTCCTTGCGAACGAACAGTACAGCCAAGTGATACATTAAGTGCTTCCCACAACAGCTTTACAGGCGCAAAGCCCTGCTCATGATACAGCTCATACAAAGTTTCAAGCTCCAGTAAAAATTGGCATAACAGCTGAGTACGATCAATCTGTTGGGCTGCTTCTATCGATAAAGATGTCGCTACCGACCTTAATTCTTCAGGAAAATCGTCCAAATCCAGATTTACACTAATTCCGATCCCTGCTATGACGTGCTGCAGCTTCTCTTCATCGGCACTGGATTCTAACAGGATTCCACTAATTTTTTTGCCTTCGATTAACAAATCGTTTGGCCACTTGATGCCAACCTGAAGCGAGGTTAGCTTACGAATCGATCTGCATAAAGCGACGGCTACCAGAAGCGTAAGCTGAGGGGCAAACTGGAGTGTAATCTGCGGCTTCAACACCAAGCTCATCCATAACCCTTTTCCTTTGGGAGAATGCCATTTGCGTCCCATTCTGCCCCGACCTGTTGTTTGATGCTCGGCAATGACAAGCGTACCTTCTTCTGCACCTTCAAGTACCATAGCATGTGCCAACGTATTCGTGGATTCAACCTCATCATAATACAGAATCTTGCGCCCAAATATTCGGGTTTGCAGTTGCTCCATAATATGCTCGATATCCAGCTTGTCCGGCTTGCTTATGAATCGATAGCCCTTGCGCGGAACAGCTTCAAAGACATATCCTTCCGCACGCAAACGCTCAATATGCTTCCATACCGCGGTACGGCTGCATGCGAGCCTGTTGCTCAGCTCTTCACCGGACAGAAATACATCCTGATTACTGACAAATAATTGTATCAATTGCTCATTTATATTCATACAGATGTACCGCTTCCCTACAGATTATGATATTTGACGAATTGCTCGGCTTCAGCAATCAGCAAGCAGGTTTCATTCGGCAACCGTCCAAGCGCCGTTTCCTGTAATAAATGATTAAGAACCTCAGTGACCCACGGTCCTGGTGACTTATTATTCATATGTGCAAGAAGCTCCTTACCCCCGACCTGAAGCTGTTTGAGACTGTCTACGATCAATGCATCAAGCCATTCCTTCCCGCGGCTAAGCACGATAGAACCTGCCTCAACCGTAATGCCGTGACTCTCCATCCACCGAGGCTCGACAGCCAGAATATTATAAATTGTAAGCCATGCCGCTTTACCGTAAGTCAAGGCACCGAGCTTCCATAGATGTTCAAGCTTTTTCTCAAGAGCAGGTTCTTGGACATATTCATCCTGATTCAGGAGCAGCCCTTCTCTAAGCATATAGAATGCAGCTGCCGCCTTATAAACCCGTTTTATCTGATCCACAGAGAAGGTGAGCACTCTCATATCTGCTTCGATCTCAGCCGCATTCAGACCGATTGACAAAAATAAATAGGTCCAGCGTGCATCCGATTCCAATAGCAAATGGATAGCAGCTGGCATATGCTGCGGATTCAACTGAGCCAGCTTTAAGGCTTGCTTCGTTTCACGGAGAATGCCGCTCGAAACCAGCAAACCAAGTGCTTTCACCGGATCTGCTCCTGCAATCATCCGTTCCAGCTCCATGCGTACCCGCTCCATTGCGATATGCTTAAGAAGCAGGGAATGCTCACACAAAGCCTTCCACGTTGCTGCCTCCACCTCCAAGCCATATTCAGCGGAAAATCGGATACAACGAAGCATACGCAGCGCATCCTCTGTAAATCGTTCCGAAGCGTCACCCACACAGCGGAGCAGCCCGTGCTCCATATCAGCTAATCCACCAAACGGATCAATTAAATTCCCATGCTGATCCAGCGCCATCGCATTCATCGTAAAGTCACGCCGCTGCAAATCCTCATGCAAACTGTCAATAAACTGCACCTCGGCAGGACGACGGAATTGCTCATATGCCGCCTCCTTACGAAAAGTAGTTACCTCATAATGATGAGCTCCAAGGACAACCGTTACCGTGCCGTGCTGCAGTCCTGTTGGGATTGTGCGTTCAAATAGATCCAGCACCTGCTCGGGCTTGGCAGAGGTGGCAATATCATAATCCTTGACGGGCCGGTGCAGCTGCTTATCGCGAACACAGCCGCCAACCAAATAAGCCTCGTAACCCTGCTTCTGCAGCTTCGTAAGAACGGTATAAGCCCCTTGCTCCATGATTCCCTTCATTCCTTCACTTAACAGTTTATCGGCCTTAGCTTAATCCCATCCGGAATCGGAAGTCCAAGTACACGATAATACATTTCTTCATATTGTCTGGTTATGAGATCATTACAGAACGTGTAGCGTGCCCGATATAAACAGGCTTCTGTGACCTTCTCATATAATGCCGAGTCTGTAAGTAGTTGTTTCGTGTAATGTGCCATTTGATCAATATCACCGATGTCCGCCAAAAATCCGGATTCTCCATGAACGATCAGTTCTGGAATTCCCCCTGTATTGGACGCAACGGTAGGTACCCCACAGGCCATGGCCTCCAGTGCTACCAAACCAAAGCTTTCCTTTTCCGAAGGGAGCAGCATCACATCAGATAATGATAGCAATTGAGCCACATCATCCTGCTTGCCGCAAAATGTAACCCTATCCAGTAAGCCCAGCTCTTTTACCCTGCACAATACTTTTGATAACTCCGGACCTTCTCCGACAAATAACAGACGACTGGGTACATCCTTGGATACTTGGTTGAATATTTCTACAACATCGGTTACCCGCTTCACAGGTCGAAAGTTAGAAATATGTATTAATATTTTTTCATCAGGCTGGGCAAATTCTTTACGCAGCGCCGTCACTTCTCGTGGGTAGTACACTCGTTTATCAACAAAATTGTAAGCCAAATCAATCGGCTTATCTATAGAAAGCAGCCTGCGCGTTTCTTCAATCAAATCCTGCGACACTGCGGTCACAGCGTCACTCTGATTAATAGCATACCGGATTAAATCACTTAACGACTCATCCTGCGCCAGCACAGTAATGTCTGTGCCGTGCAAGGTAGTCACAACCTTCAAATGATCACCGACCATCTGTTTGGCCAATAAAGCACATACCGCATGGGGGATGGCATAATGAACATGCAGCAAATCGAGACCTTCGAGTTGGGCTACCTGCGCCAGCTTACTTGCTAGTGATAAATCATATGGAGGATATTTAAACACATAATAATCGTTAACTTCTACCTCATGATAAAAAATATTCCGATCAAATTTACCGAGACGAAATGGCATACTATGTGTGATAAAGTGGACCTCGTGGCCTTTTTCAGCCAACAGCTTGCCGAGCTCTGTTGCTACAACTCCTGAGCCGCCCAACGTCGGATAACAGGTAATACCAATTTTTAGACGTTCCTTCATGGGACTCCCTCCCTTACGTGTAAATTGCAAGCTTGTGTATGAATTAAAATTGTTGAATGAGATAAGGTACCTTCGTGACGAAACCTTCCGCAAAAGCGACCATGCGCTTCTGGCCTAACATATGATCCTTCGCGATGATTCTTTCCAGATAGCCCTGGTTGAGTGGTGTGTGGACATAGTCATTGTGACTCCCAACCGTTTCAAACTGGGAGCGATAGGCTTGCAGAGCCTTCATTTTTTGCTCATGTACTCCGGAAATGTCAACAAGCAAATCAGCTTCGAAGACATCATTAATAAAGTAAAAATATAGGGCTTCTACTGTATGTGCCTCTGTTTCCGGTTCATAACGTCGAAGCTTTGCATTAAATACCGCCTCTTGAACCAGCTTACTGCAGGCAATATGATCGGGATGACGATCTTCCCAATAAGGAGCAAATACGACCCGCGGCTTATGCTTGCGTATTTCTTGTGTTACTGCTGCAACATTCGATGCATTGACCCATAAACCACGGTCCGGGAGTCCAAGATTACTACGCTCAGCCAGCCCCAGTGCACCCGATGCCAAATTCGCCTCTTGCTGACGAATTTCTACAGTACCGTTGGAGGACATTTCTGCGTATGTCAAATCACAGATACCTACGCGGTAACCTGCTGCTGTATGCTTGCAAATGGTTCCTCCCATTCCGATTTCCGCATCGTCCGGGTGTGCACCAAAGATGAGCATGTCCAAGGATGAACTCATTAGAGTTCACCTGGCTTATATTTGTGTACTAATTCACGCCAAGCAAAATCCCCGCGCTCAAGCGCTTTGACCAAAATTTCCGCGGTCGCAATGTTCGTTGCGCATGGAATTCCTTGCACATCGCACAAACGAAGCAGTGCAGTAATGTCAGGCTCATGCGGCTGAGCCATTAACGGATCGCGCAAAAAAATAATCAGATCCATTTCATTCGTTGCCACCATAGCACCGATTTGCTGATCACCGCCAAGTGGTCCTGACATAAAACGGTGAATGGAGAGCTTTGTAACATCCATAATTCGAGTGCCCGTTGTGCCTGTTGCGTATAAAATATGATTCTCAAAAACCGTCTCATAAGCGATGATAAAGTTCACCATCTCGTCCTTTTTACGGTCATGTGCAATCAATGCGATGTTCATCTCAATAAATCTCCTCTGCGACTTAATCTATAAAATGCTCAAATCCGTAAACAATACCCGTGAATTCCATCACTTTGTTAACCGCTACCTTGACTCCCGGCATATAACCTGCACGATCATAAGAATCGTGTCTGATTTTCAAGGTTTGGCCAAAGGCTCCAAAAATAACCTCCTGTTGGGCAAACACTCCAGGAAGACGTACACTATGTATGCGAAAACCGTCATATAATCCGCCGCGCGAGCCTTCGATCGTTTCTTTTTCATTGGGATTTCCTTGACGTAATTCTTCTCGGCTTTGTGAAATCATCTCGGCTGTTTTAACCGCAGTACCTGAAGGCGCATCCAGCTTCTGATCCCCATGATACTCGATAATTTCCAGATTCGGCATATATTTAGCCGCCTGTGCAGCAAACTTCATCATCAGTATAGCCCCAATTGAAAAATTAGGTGCTATAATACCACCAATTCCTTGTGCTTTACACTGCTTGTCAAACTCTTCAATATCCTCAGGTGTGAAGCCGGTCGTTCCAATAACAGGACGCACTCTATATTTAATCGCCAAGGCCGTATTAGCGACCACGGAATGAGGTGTTGTGAAATCAACCAATACATCAGGCTTACCTTCTACAAGAGCCAACTCCAAATCATTCGTAATCTTAATCCCGCACGGCTCAAGACCGACGGCTCGGCCTGCGTCCATCGACGAGTCTGCGGAGTGGCTAATCGCAGCTACAAGCTCCAAACTCGGATCCTCCAATACCATTTTTACAACCTCACGGCCCATACGGCCGCTCGCTCCGGCTACAGCTACACGAATTTGACTCATCTATATCCAATCCTTTCGTCGTTCATTCGAATCATTATTTTTTTCTTTTAATCGCTGCTGATACTCCAGCAATAATCGTCTTCCCATTTCATGCTGCGGATCCAGCTCAAGTAAGGTGTGAATGGCACTAATGGCTTGGTCATATTCCTTAAGCATAGCGTAACCGTGTCCCAGCAGCAAATAGGCCTCCAAACATAATGAATCCAGCTCTATAGCACGCTTCAGCAATGAAACAGCCAGCCATAGCTGCGCTTCATTTTCAGTAAAATAGCGTTCTGCCTTTACCATAAATGCCTTGGCCTGAAGATTTTGGAGGTGTAACCGATATGGAGTTTCACGACTATCCATTCTGACAGCCTGCCTAGCGTGTTCAATTGCTTTGTTAAGCTTATTGCTCCGGGCATAGGTAATCGATAACTTATAATGAAAGGCAGCGTTGTGAGGATTCATAGCAATCGCCCGCCCAAACCATTCCACTGCTTGCTCAAAATCATGCATTAAAATTGACTCATAGGCCTTCTTGATCTGCTCTTCTCCATCCATGCTGCCCATTCCCTTCTACAAAGGTGATGGTTTAGCATATGATAATCATTCCGTATCGGTGTTTATTTTTGTCCAACGGTCTGCATCTCGGGTACGAAATTTGTGCATAATTTTATCATGTGCTTCTGTAAGATCGAGCCCCAAGGAATTCGCAAAACATATGGTTATAAACAAGATATCACCGAGCTCAAGCTCAATCGAATTATCAGCTTCTGAGGATTTTTTCGGCTTTTCGCCAAACTGGTGATTGACCTCGCGAGCAAGCTCGCCTACCTCTTCAGACATCCGCGCCAGCATGGACAACGGACTAAAATACCCCTCTTTAAACTGTGATATGTAAGCATCTACTTCCTGCTGCAGCTCTGCGAGCGTCCGTTCTGTCATTGCGAAATCGTCACCAACCTTATTCCAAATATACACTATGTTCGGGACAGAAAGGAGTGAGTTGAACCTCGTTATAAGCCCTTCTTACCATGTTATCGCAAACAGGATAGGATGACAAATTTTTTTTGAGTCATTATTAGACATACTAAAGAATAACCACCACTGAATTCGTTGTACATTACCCTGTCACTGGACAATTGTGATTGAGGAGGTCCTGTTCATCCATGCAAATAAAAGCTGGAATCAACTGGCTGCAGTCTATCCTGCCTATACTGATCGGGACAGCGGTATACGCCTTCGGTCTGCACTATTTTATTATACCCAATCGCTTAATGGAAGGTGGAATAACCGGAGTTGCCTTGCTTATCAACTATATTTTTCATGTCCCGTTATCCATAACAACTTTAATCATCAATATTCCTTTGTTTATAGCGGCATGGAAAATTTTCGGAAGAGAATCTATGATTTACACGATTACTGGAACGTTATCGCTCACTTTTTTTTTATGGGTGATGGAGCGGCTAATAGTTAGTGGGTGGATCGTACCTTTTCGAACGGAGCAGGATTACTTTCTCGTCACGGCCTATGCCGGACTCACGCTTGGGGTTGGTTTGGGCATTGTGTTTCGTTATGGGGGAACAACCGGGGGAACCGATATTATAGCGAGAATCGTTCAAAAATGGAAAGGCTGGAGTATCGGGCAGATCATTCTGCTTTTTGATGCCATTGTGATTGGTTCTGCCTTCTTTTTTATTCCAAAGGAACAAATCTTGTATACTTTTGTAGCTGTATTTATTACCAGCAAGGTGATTGATATCGTTATAGAAGGTGCATATGCTGCTCATGCATTTACGATTATTTCCGACCATGCCGACCAACTGGTCAGCATCATCACATCGCAAACAGATCGGGGAGCCACTTTAATCCCTGCATATGGTGGTTATTCCAAGACACCGAAGAACATGGTTTACTGCGTCGTCTATCGACAAGAAATGAAAAGGCTCAAAGACTTGATCCGTACCGTCGACCCGCGTGCTTTTATTATTATCAACGAGGTACATGACGTACTTGGAGAAGGCTTCAAGCCCGAATAACTCAATCATCAGCAGCTTTGTTCACAACCACAAGTCCATTGTCTTTCTTGGACAGTCTCCAGGCTGCGAACGCCAAAACAGCCAAAATCACGGCTCCAAGCACCAGCTTCCAAATAATTGGATTTTGGTCATCTATAATAGGTAAGTAGGCAGTTGCGTCTTTTTTCAGAAACAATACATCAATCGTATTACGCAGGGTAGGCATCACGTTCAGTACTTGTTTGTAGGGCTCCTGCTCAGAACGAACTTGATCAGTCACGAACAGGACCATGGAATCCAGCTTCTCAATCTCTATCGGGTCACGACTAATGAGCAGACTTGGATGAATGATGGCAATGTGCTGACGAAAAGCATTAGCCGCTTGAACCAGTTCAGGCTTTTTCTGTTCTTGTGAAGCCTGCTCCATCTGCTTGAGATCGCTCATCAGTGGATTGTAGTATTGAAGCCACATCGGTTCATTGGAGTGCGTCAAAGCGTCGGTAGCCAGGCGAATCGTCGCAGCAGAGACTTGTCCTTCAGCGGGGGACAAATTGGCCGCATTAAAGGTCCTCTTCGCTTGTGTAATCGTTTCTGTCAGCGCATTTAATCCTTCTAACGTTGTAATTCCCTCGTAGCGGATTAGCGGAATCTGTTCGCTCAGAAGCTGAAGAATAGCTCGTCCACCAGCCAAATCTCCTTGCATGACCTTCTTGTACATGTCATCAGCAGTTTGATTAAGCACCTCTAGCTTTTGCAATTGATCCTTCGCAGGTTTGGGTGTGAGTGCCTGATCCGTGGGCAGCTGTGTCTGGGAACAGGCCGTCAACAATTGAACACCCAGCAATAGGATCATTGCCAGGCAACCTGCTCTCCCTTTTTTCATAAACCACATTGAACATCCCTCCCTAAGAGTTTTGCTATGGCAAAACTTACTCCGTAAGCGCTACTGAGTTTTGCTACAGCAAAGCTTACCACGTAAGCTTCATATATCCTCAAGGTATGGGGGGATGTCCATATTTAGACCTGTCTTTTTTCCATCAATCTGCGAATTTTCATTAGAACCCAGGCAAGTATGACACTCACAAAGCTCAGCTGGACCGTAAATGCAGCTACGATAGGAATATCATCTTCCAAAGAAGCTGGCAACCATGGAAACACACCTACCGTATAATCCATATAATCGTTCCATAGTGTCCAGAGTGCTGCGACAATGATGGCATTAACCCGGTATGTATATAAACGCATATATAGAATAGCTTCTGCAGCCATTCCCAAATGGGACAAGGTCAGCATCCAATCCTGCCAATTCACGGAATCTCCCTGATAAACCCCTGCCCAGATCATACTTACCGCCCATATTCCATATTTAAATGAAGTGATAAGCGCAAGTGCTTCAATCAGACTGCGAAACCAGCTTCTTTTCGGACTCTGGCTGCGATTCTTATAAGAATCAATCAGCAGGTACGTAATCACACCGGTAAAAAAAAGACTTGCCGTTGGACTATCAGGAACAAATGGCAAGTATACAGGGGACATCGTTTGTGCAGTATAAACGAGCTGTTTCCAGTACCATTGGTAACCATAAATCGTACCCAGGAAGTTTACCCAAAATAAGGTCCAGAGCATGAATCTACTGGACAGAAAAGCTTTTGATACATAAGTTCGAATCGACATACTTAACAATTGGGCCCCTCCTGCACGAATTATACTATCTGAAATTTTGAAAAAAGACCTGACCATGCTGCTGACGGTCAGGTCTTGGAAATATTATGATTTTTGTTTACTTAGCCATTCCGCTAATTTGGTGATGTCTGCTTCAGTGAGGCCTTTTTTGATATTATCATCATATTGTGCACCCATGTTGCCGACACCTTTTTTGATAATTCCCAAAATCGCTTCCTGATTGTGCTTGTCTCCTACACCACGAAGTGCGGGGATACCGGAAGCAGGAATTCCTTTAAGCTCAGCACCGTGACAAGTTACACAAGTCGCCTTCTTGTAGATCTCTGCTCCTGGATCATCTGCTGCTACAATAGCAACAGCTGTTGCCGTTTTCTTCGTGCTTGGAGCAGGAAGACCTGCACTTTTGGCTGCATGCATTTCTTCTTCGCGTTTGATGTGCTCAGGAATAATATTTTTTTCCTTCAATTCGTGCTCATAATGAGTCCATGATACGACTGTCAAATACGTACATGCTACCAAAGTTAGTACCATCAAGGTTGAAGCAATCGGACGTCTGTAAAAACGTCTTTCTTTACCTGTGTCCAGAAAAGGAGCAATAATCAATCCACCGAACATGATGCCCGGAACAATAACTGTACCGAACACGACGAATTGATCGGATGTATATGGGTACTTCAGCAATTGGTACATGAATAAGAAATACCAGTCGGGCATTGGAATAAACTGGGTATTAGTTGGATCTGCCGGATAACCAAGCGGTGCTGCTTCCGTCATAACCAATACCAATATACCTACCAAAACAACGACCGCAACCATCCATTCCTTCAGAAGAAAGTTTGGAATAAACACTTCCGATTTTCCCGGATAAGCGGAAAAGTCGGGTTGCGGCAAACGTGAAGTCTTAGCGCGTACTCGTGAATCACCTACATAAACAATTTTCTCGTCAGAATTGTGACCATGTGCCACTTTTCACACCTCCTTCTATAACGGACCGGAAATTCCTTGCTTACGAATCATAAAGAAATGTCCTGCCAATAGGGCAAGCAATGCACCTGGCAAGAAGAACACGTGAAGTGCAAAGAAACGGGTTAATGTTTGCGCACCAACAATTTCTCCACCTTGCAGGAATGTTTTGACGTAATCACCGATATATGGTGCGGAAGCGGCGATTTTGATACCTACTTGTGTAGCAAAGTAAGCTTTGTTATCCCAAGGCAGCAGGTACCCGGTGAAACCAAGGCCCAGCATAACCAGGAATATCATCATGCCCACTACCCAGTTCATTTCGCGAGGTGCCTTGTAGGAACCCGTAAAGAATACGCGAAGAGTATGTAAAAACATCATGACGATAACAAGACTTGCCCCCCAGTGATGCATACCCCGTACAATAACACCAAAAGCGACTTTGTGTTGGAGGTAGTCAACGCTGGCATAAGCATTGATAATATCTGGAACATAATACATGGTTAAGAACATACCGGACAGGATTTGAATAACTGTGATAAAAAACGTCAATCCACCGAAGCAATAGACGAATGCAGAAAAGTGATGCGCCGGATTTACGTGCTCCGGTACCTCATGGTCGGCCACATCTCTCCACATCGGCGTGATATCCAGACGCTCATCAATCCAGTTATACATATTTTTAAACATCTGATGCTACGCCTCCTTATTGTACCCTTTTGTTCGGACCAAGCTGGCCTACGTAAACAAAGCCGTTTTCCGTTTTGAGCGCATACTGGTCAAGCGGCAATGGGGCAACAGCAAGGTTCTTACCGTCAGCCGTGTAGTGCGCGCCATGGCAAGGACAGTAGTACTGATCCTTATAGGCCGGATTGGAATTCCAGTCAACCGTACAACCCAAGTGCTTACAGGTTGGATTCAATGCGAAAATGTTACCAGCCTTGTCTTTGGAAATCCAGGCTTCAAGTTCCGGATCACTTTCCCACCAACCGTCGACCTGATGGACTTTGAATTTGAAAGATGCTGGTGTTTCTGTAATCTTTGCAGCCTCTACTACCTTTACCCAAGCGGCTTCCGTCTTTGGTTGAAGGACAGGATCGACAGCAAAACGAAGCATAGGAACGATCATTCCAGCGCCCATGAATGCTCCGGCTCCACCAAGGGTATAAGAAAGAAATTGTCTGCGAGACATCTCGCGACGCTTGACCGCCGAACCACCTTGGTGATGCCCATCCTGATTATTGTGCTCACTCACTCGTGTTCTACCTCCTTTTGCAACTATATCATGTCGTTCGACATTACTTTACAACACATACTAGGACATTATTAATAATAGCTTACGAGTCAAGGTGCGTCAAGAATTTTGCCTGCATTTTCAGACCCCTAAAGCTTGTCCTTACAATAACTTTTAACGAATTTGTCACATCTCGTCACACATTTGAAATCGAACACTGCATACATAGAATTAACAAAATTGCCACTGATCATACACAAATTATTCTTGATTCTTGCCAGCCCACAAAAGCATCAGTTGTTCTGCTATTCGTTTCTTCTCCACGGGGAGCGATTCCGTTAATAAATCGGGCGTCAGCGTGAACGCAAGATCCGCATTGGACTGTGTTAATACGTCAGCAAGATCCTCTTTCGCACTCACTACAATGACAAAAGCAAATCCGTTTGTTTTGAGCTGTGCGCAGACCGCGTTCACCTGCTCCAGTCCACTATCTTCATTAACATAATGCAGTGCCGGATACGTCAGGACCCTGCCCTTGTAGGGAATTTCGAACAAATCCAGGGCATCCCTCAGATCCTCTAACGCGCAGGTTGCTTCCCATGGCTGCTCGGCTCCTGTAATTCCCGTAACAGGCAGCAGGCACGTATCCACGTACGGACGCAAATCTTCCCATGTTTTTTCATTGACATCACTGAATTTCATTTTGGTTCCCCCTAATTCGTTAACAATTCCTTATGTATTTTCGTAGAAAACGACTTCGTAATCACGCACATTGTTCCAGTTTAACATAGAAAAAGAGACATATGAATGAAATTCACATGTCTTTAACCGGTTGCCATCGATTAGGCCCTAAGGGGCAGTGTTATTATCCAAGCGCATAGAGCGATTTTAGTTCTGTGGTGAGAGTCAGGAAGGTCTCTTCATCCCCTTTAGCCAAAGCTAAATCAATCTCTTTGTACAAATGTTGCTCCTTATATTTGCGGATGGATTCGTCCAGCACCATCTCGGCAAACAAGCCCAGCATCTTATCGTTGGAAATATTCATTTTGCCCATAGAACCTACCTCCAAACTGGGTCGCTTCAGATTTGTATCGAGAATACTAAGGTTTCACCTGCAAACGGTATTCATTGCCTCTGATCACGTAGCTTTCCATCGTACGCTGCATACGAAGCAGGTCAGCCTCTACAAGCTCGCGTACTACCTTGGCGGGCGAGCCAAGCGATAGCGTACGGGATGGAATGTGCTTATTCTCGGTGACCAACGATCCCGCCCCTACTAAAGCATATTCATCAATCACCGCGCCGTTAAGTACAATAGCCCCCATACCAATTAATGTGCCTTTACCTATGCAGCAACCATGGATGATTGCTGCATGTCCGACCGAGACTTCTTCCCCGATCAGCAATGGCTGGTCAACATTCACATGCCCGATACAGCCATCCTGAATGTTGCTTTTGCGTCCGATCCGGATCGGGGCCAAATCACCGCGAAGAACCGTGTTGAACCAGATCGTGGCTTCTGCCTCAATGATGACATCTCCTATGATTTGAACACCTTCTGCCAGAAATGCGGTTGGATGCACCTGAGGAAAAATTCCGTTATAACTATGCAGCAATTGCGTTCACTCCTCTGATCTATCGATATGGGAGTGATTTTAGCAAGCAGACTATGGCTTGTCAAATGGCAGTGCGAGCAAATCCTCGTTGGCTTTGTAAATTCCTTGGATGACACTTCTCCCAAGCTTTGTTAATTGAATGACAGGGCCATGCTCATGATGCTCTCCAATCCGAATCAAGCCCAGATGCATCTGCATTTGCAATATGCGCTGTTCAAAAATAGATTCCGCCGAGTCGTAATAAAAAGGGCGGATCAACGGGATCAACGCAATTTTCAAGGAATCTACGGTCACCCAGGTCAAGACCAGCGTCTCCAGCCAATGCATGATTGACTGTACATTTGGAATAGCCCCTTTATACAGCCTCAGCCAAAATCGATACACCTGAAGTAAGTCCTCATGGCGATCACTCTGGACCTCATCGAGACCTTTGGCAGTCAGAGCCAGCATCTGATTGTGCTCCGTTATCCATTCCTTGTAATAACAGTAGTCGTAAATAAACGAAAACCGGTTCGGATACTCTTTAAACATGCGGCCATATCCAAATCGCCAAGCGGTTTTACCAACAGGCTCTTCCTTAACCGATAACCGATCCAATATCTGCTGCAAATGTCGTTTGTACATATAATGGTCAGCAGAGAGAATCACATCCTGATCTCGTACAAAACTGAGAAAGTTGCGGATATCATCAATGATAAGCCTCTGCTCATCCCGGTATACACCAGGCTCGTCAGTTACCTGAATGTGCTGCTGAAACTGCTTGGCCAAGGCTGCACTGAATCTTTGTTTCAAATCGGCGGGCACCTGAAATACATACCGCGTATCCCTGGAATGACCATTAAATAACCAACCATGCTGCTTAAAGCGAGTAATCATTTCACGTGGATTCCATGCATCCTCCCCATCCTTAACAAAACGGCTCTGCTGAACCCGTGCCACCAGCTCCTCGATACTGAAAGTGCCGCGCTTGTCAAAAATCAACGAATTCAAAAAGCGGATACCCTCAATCGATAGATCGGTTACCTGACGTTCAAAAACATCTTTACGGCTGACGGTGGCAAGAATGGATTGGATCAGCTCGTTTTTGGAATGTCCGTTACAGCTGCAATTATAGGTGCCCGCGATCCGACTTAGATCGTGTATATCGGCGTAGCTTAACATGTCCGCTAAATTCATCGTGAGTACCTCCGATAATGGCTTACTACCATTATTGGAAAAAACACCATATTTAAACGTGAAAGATTAAATTTTTATACCTTGCAGCATTGTGTTATACAGCAAAAAAACTGCCGAGTCAGCTCAGCAGTCCTATCTCTACATATTATTTAATTTATCCAAGTGGGCTGTACAGTTCAATAAGTGACAATTCCACACCGCATCTGCTGTAAGCTCCATCACGGTTATAGAGGTGTTGCTTAAATGAGAGGCTACGGGCTCGCCCATAATCCGCTCCAGCACCGGGGCTATGTAGCCTCCATGGCTAACAACCAGAATTCGTTTCCCACACTGTGCTTGCTCCAGATTAGAAAAAAAAGAAGACCATCTTTCCAATAAGGCCTCATCAGTCTCAAGCCCCAGCTCCTGCTCTCTCCAGCTTTCACCAAATCGTGAAATTCGATCCTCTAAAGTGGTCCCTTCCAGCTGTCCAAAATGCCTTTCTCTAAGTCGAGAGTCATCACCAAGGAAAGGAACTCCTGTTATATTAGAGATCGTATGCGCCGTTTGCCTGGCCCTGATCAAGTCACTGGACATGATTCCATCCCAAAGCTCAGATTTCAGTCGATGCGCCAAAAGCTCTGCTTGTTCAATACCAACGCCTGCAAGCTCTGTATCCATTTGTCCCTGCATCCTGCCCGCAATATTCCATTCTGTCGTCCCGTGACGAATCAATCCTACTGTAATCACTGTAGATTCCACTCTCTTTCTATTCCGATTATCTAAAAAAGCCCCTAAGGGGCTCAGCTTCAAACTACGATTTGGTTCTGGAAAACCAGTTCATCGTCAATAACGTACAAGTCAGTCCCAGAAGCGATAAGAAAAGCAGATAATCCTTGTAAGTATGAATCGGACCTACCTGGTACATGAACGGTTCACTAAAACCCTTTAGGCTTGCTACTGCCGAAGGCATTGTACGTACATTCATGGATTCCGCCTTACCGCCTGCCACTACAACAGGATCACTCATTCTGCCTATAACGGAAGAGTCGCTAGTTAAGGCTACTGTATCTCCACTTGGCTGATTATTTATGGAGTAGACAAATGAGAAAATGAACAATGCGAGGCAAATCGCGATCATAGCTGTCAGGTTTCGGCGCACCTTGAAGGAAAATGCATACATTTTGCCAGTGACAGGGACTCTCCATGATTCATCCTTATAGATACGATCCATAACACTGCGTGAAATTGGAGTAGAATTAGCATACGGTTCTCCCATTTCAGCAGCACATTGAATCAGATCCGTACTCTCTTGCCATATTTGAAACTCCGCAGCACAGCTCTCGCAATGCTTGATATGTTCGTCAACTTTGCCTCTTATGGGATCATTCGCCGGCAAATCCCAGTAAGCACCGAGTAACTCTTGAATCTCTTCACATTTCATCATCGTTTCATCCCTTCATACTCCTCAAAGACTGGGTCAAGAAAGTAAGGTTCCAATTGAAGTTTTACACTCGCCCTTGCCCTGAACAGTAAGGATTTGACTGAACTTACGGTTTGACCGAGGATATTCGCAATCTCCTGATAATCCATCTGATCATATTCGCGCATTATGAGTGCTGAACGCTGCTTCTCTGGTAGATTATTAATGGCATCTCTTACCATCGATACTTTCTCATTCCTTAATATACTTACTTCTGGCATCGAATCGGCATCAGCATGAGGCTCAAAACCACCCTGATCCAAAGACACCTTCACATGATTATTTTTACGCAATTCGCTAAGCACGGTATTTCTAGCAATCGTATACAGCCATGTTGAAAAAGTCGCCTCAATTTCTCGAAATGAGCTTAGGCTGCGATAGGCTTTATAAAAGGTTTCATTGCATAAATCCTCAGCCATCGAATCCATATGCGCGCTCTTTAACATGTGATAGATAAATGCCAAAATTTTACGTTCGTAGCGTCGCATTAATTCGTCGTAAAGTTGTACGTTACCATCCTTGATCTCTCTGATCAACTGGGAATCGGTCATTCAATACGACCCTCCTTGTGATTCCTTGCTACCCCCAGTGATTCTTACTACATTTGACTTTGCGGGAGCAAAAAAGTTGCGCGTTTATTAAAAATTTTTACGGTGTAATATGTATCATTCGGTAATGGTGAGCAAAATTCCTGCTTTTTCGACGACGCTTTAAAATATTTCATAAAAAAAACCACCTTTTCAAAAAAAGGTGGCTGCACATAGTGCAATGATTTCGGATAGGAGTGGAGAGAAACCATACTGTACTTTTATTATATGTATACGGTTACAAATTGTCAATAGTTTTTTGAAAACGCTTTATAATTTTTGTTTGAAGCAAAGAAAAAAGAATTACACATGAACTGTGTAATTCTCTTGTGTCAATAACTCGATCGCCCGATCCATATGTTCAACATCACGGAATGATAATCGCAAATTGCCTGGGACATCCTCACGGCTTTCGATAATATGAATATTGCTCAGGTTGATTTTGTTATTTCCCAGCAGCATCGTAATCTGCCCGATAATCCCGGGGTGATCTGGAACCTCATCCACATATATTTCAAATACGGATGAAAGCACACCTTTACGACGCTCCGGCAGGCTGCTGCGAAACTCATTGGCTTTACGGAACTCGGCCTCAATCCCCTGTCCATTATCATCCTTTAAGAGTTGAATAAAATGGGCAATTTCTGAGTTCCAATCGACCAGCAGCTTCAACAGCACTTCCCGATTATCGCTTAATATATCCCGCCAAATGATCGGGTCTCCAGAAGCGATTCGAGTCAAATCCCTGAAACCGCCAGCTGCCAGGTTCTCGTACAAATTGTTGGATTGATTATAGCCCGCTATTTGATTAACCAGAGCAACGGCGATAATATGCGGAAGATGGCTAATCGCACCCACGATATCATCATGGAGACTGGAATCGACTTTAATAATATGAGCTCTAGTCCAGCGAAGCAATGCAGCAAGCCTGTCATAAGCCTCCCGGGGTGTTTGCTCCATCGGTGTAAGCACATAAAATGCGTTCTCGTACAAATACGGACTGGCTGCTTCCACACCTGTCTTCTCGCTGCCTGCCATCGGATGACCGCCGATAAAATAAGCATCTTCAAAATCAAGCCGCTCCGCACATGCAGTTATGGAAGCTTTGGTGCTGCCCGCGTCTGTAATGATACATCCCGGTTTCAGCTTTAAGCGTGACAATTGATTTAAGTAATCTTCCATATTCCCAACAGGAACACATAGAAAAATAAAATCAGCGTCAGTCGCAGCCTCTTCCATCGACACCGTAGCATGGTCAACCACACCATGCTTCAAATATTTGTCCACGGACCGTGGATTATTGGAATGGCCGACGACATACAACTCCGGTTTTCCTTTAAAACAGAGCGCCAGAGAGCCGCCAATCAGGCCCACTCCAAATATAGCAATTTTTATCATTGAAGCTCAAACCCTCCCAAAACCGTCCGCCTACACACCCGCAGTTACTTCATTAAGCGCTAACTGCAGCGCACCGATAAACTTCTCATTTTGTTCCTGGCTTCCAACCGTCACACGAATCATAGTCGGCAGCTGCCAAGTCGGGTCATGACGAATAATAATGCCCTTGCGAAGCAGTGAATCAAATACCTGCGCACCTGAGCGCTGTACATCCACCATCATAAAATTGCCATGTGCAGGATAAAAGGGCAGCTTAAGTGCTCTGAACTGCTCAGATAAATATACGATACCTTGAGCATTGGCCTCGCGGCAGTCGTTAATAAAGGCTTCATCCTGGATTGCAGCAAGCGCAGCCTTTTGAGCAAATCCGGTCGTATTGAAAGGCTCACGGACTTGATTAATCGAACGGATCACTTCGGGATGTCCAATACCATAGCCAATCCGCAGGGAAGCAAGTCCATATATTTTGGAGAAGGTACGAAGTACGATAGCATTTTTATATTGATTTACGAGTGCAATGCTATCCGGGTAGTCCCCGCTTACATTGTACTCGGCATAAGCTTCATCAAGTACGACCAACACATGCGCAGGTACAGCATTCAGAAAATCAACAACCTCTTGATGAGAATTCATCGTGCCTGTCGGGTTGTTAGGATTGCACAGCCAAATAATTTTGGTGCGATCGTTAATCCGATCCAGCATCGCCTGCAAATCATGCGTACCATCCTTCAAAGGCACCTCTATACTTACAGCGCCTTCAATCTCGGCATTATGCTTATATTGTGGGAATGTCGGGAACGCCATAATGTTCTCGTCCCCTGGAACCAGATAGGCACGCGCCAGCATCAAAATAATTTCATCAGAGCCGGCTCCAAAAATTACCTGATCGGTTCTGACATTGAAGTGCTTGGCAACAGCCGCCGTTAATTCCACAGCGCCGCCATCCGGATAAATGCTGGATTGATCAATATTCGCAATGATGGCTTCTTTTGCCTTGGGTGAGCAGCCAAACGGATTCTCATTCGAAGCCAGCTTAATAACTTCGGTTAAGCCAAGCTCTCTTTTTACTTCATCCATGGGCTTGCCCGGTTTATAAACTGGAAGATGGACAATATTTTTCTTTGGTTGCACGCAGGTCACTCCATTCAAGAATTGATGTTTCCATTCGTAACCACTATTTTAACTTATTTACGGTTCGCTTGCCAATCATTACGATCTTATTAATTTGCTCACAAAATCATCAATCTGCTGCAAAGCTTGCGGTCGAGTCGCTGCATCTGCAAATAAAGGCAGCACTTCTTCAACCTGGCGCACCAGCGCACTGCCGACAACAATACCATCACAGCTTTGCGCAAATTTGACAAATTGTTCGTGAGTGGAAATACCGAAGCCTACCGCAATCGGAAGTGTCGTAGCAGCTCGGACTGTCTCGATAAACTGATCAATTCCGCTATGGAATTGGGTTCTTGTTCCTGTCACACCCAAAGAAGATACACAATAAACAAAACCCGATGCACGGGTGACAATCCGCTCAATGCGTTCCTTGGAAGTTGGTGCTACCAACGGGATGAGATGAATCCCATGGGCTTTAGCCAATGTCTGTACCTCCTGATCCTCCTCCATAGGCAGATCCGGGATAATAAGACCGCTAATATCGCTTTCCTGCAGCAGCGGGAATATCTTGTCCAAGCCAAGCTGCAGCACTGGATTATAGTAAGTAAACAGAATGAAAGGCAATTCACAGCCTTCGCTTCTAGCCACGCGCGCAGCTTCAATACAATCTCTGATCGATATTTGATGGCTGCCTAATGCTCGTTGTGAAGAACGCTGAATGACCGGACCATCTGCGAGCGGATCCGAATAGGGAACTCCCAGCTCCACAATGCTTGCTCCGGATTGCTCCAATTGTTTAATAATATCGATCGAGGTTCTCACATCTGGATCCCCAATCGTTAGAAATGGGATAAAAGCAGGCTTCTGCTGCTCCTTAAGCTCGGCAAATTTACGATCAATGCGATTCATTAGCGTCGCCTCCCAAATACTTCATAATCGCTTCTACATCCTTATCGCCGCGACCTGACAAACTGACGATAATGATCTCGTCCTTGCCCATCGTAGGTGCAACCTTCATCGTTTGTGCAATGGCATGCGCACTTTCCAGTGCAGGAATAATCCCCTCCGTGCGGCTGAGCAGCTGCAGTGCATCCAGTGCTTCCTGATCCGTAATCGGATAGTACTCGGCACGATTGGAATCCTTTAAATAAGCATGCTCTGGGCCAATCCCCGGATAATCCAGACCTGCCGAGATTGAATGTGCTTCTTGAACCTGTCCGAATTGGTCCTGCAGCAAGTAACTCATTGAGCCTTGGAACACACCATGACTGCCCTTCGTCATTGTAGCCGCATGCAGCTTGGTGTCAATCCCTTTACCCGCTGCCTCAGCACCAATCAAGCGGACACTCGTATCCCCAACGAATGGGTAAAAGATTCCGATTGCATTGCTGCCTCCACCAACTGCTGCAATGATCGTATCCGGTAGTCTGCCCTCCTGCTCCAAAATCTGTCTGCGGGACTCATCTCCGATAATGCGTTGAAAATCGCGAACCATCATTGGATATGGATGCGGGCCTGTCGCCGAACCAAGAATGTAGAACGTATCGTCAACATGACTGACCCAATAACGCAGTGTTTCGTTGCATGCATCCTTCAGAGTACGAGTTCCTGATACGACCGGAACAACTTCCGTACCCAGCAGATTCATTCGGAATACATTCAGCTGCTGACGTTTCATATCTTCTTCGCCCATGAACACTTTACATTCGTAACCAAGTAAAGCTGCCACGGTCGCGGTAGCCACGCCATGCTGTCCTGCACCGGTTTCGGCGATCAGTTTCTTTTTACCCATCCATTTAGCGAGTAATCCTTGTCCCAAAGCATTGTTAATTTTATGAGCACCTGTATGGTTCAGATCCTCACGCTTCAAATAAATCTTTGCCCCACCCAAATGAGCCGACAATCGCTCCGCATAAAATAAAGAGGTCGGTCTACCCGAATATTGGTGTAAAAAATGGTTCAGCTCTTGTTGAAATTTATCTTCCTTCACGAAGCTTTTATAGGCTGTCTCCAATTCAATCAGAGCGTTCATCAACGTTTCTGGAACATAACGTCCTCCAAACTTTCCGAACCTTCCTTGCTCATCCGGCACTTGTATCACGATGCTTCACCCTTTCCACAAAACGTGTAATTTTATCCAAATCCTTAACTCCATCTGTCTCCACACCACTTGATACGTCCACGCCATCCGGGGCATACGTATCGAGAAGCTCACCTACATTGTCCGGCAGAAGCCCTCCCGCTACAAAAAGACGCAGATTAACCGCACTGCACCATGCCTGATAAGCAGTAATTGCCTCCCAAGCGAAGGTTTTACCCGAGCCGCCGCCATATTCAGGATCGAATGTATCCAAAAGAATTGCGTCTACTACATACTTATAGGGGGTTAACAAGGCATCTACATGATTCAACTCTTCAGCTGTAGGAACGCCAGATTGACCGTTCGCATCAGACGCTAACGCATTATCACTAAGCGATGGATAACCTTGAACTACAGATACAACCTTCCAAACCTGTACACCCGGGAACGTATCTTTGACCCACTGACACTGCTCAGGGCTTTCCTGACCGTGAAATTGAATGACATCCAAAGGGGCCTCCTGCATGATCGAAGTTAGCTCCGACTGAGAAGGATTCATAAAAACTCCCACTGACAAAGGATGACTTCTGCCTGCCGAACGCTGCTCCGCCAGCACCTCAATCATCCTGGCAGCTTGCTCCGACGTAACTTGCCGTTTGCTCTTGGCAAATAGAAAGCCAATATAATCTATAGGCAAATGGAGAATGGAGCGCACCATCTCCGGCTGCTGCAGCCCGCATATTTTAACACTGCTCATCGCTTGCCTCACTGCCCTTTCATTGCAAATGCACCCATTAAATCATGTACACCCTGCTCAACGCTTGGCTGACGCATGAAATGCTCCCCAATCAGTAGAGCTTCAGCACCAACCGATTGAAGATAAGCGACTTCGGAAGGCAGCGAGATGCCGCTTTCGCTTACAACCGTCACACCAGCAGGCATGTGGGCTATAAGCTGCTCTGTCGTTTTCAAATCCGTAACAAAGGTTTGCAGGTTGCGATTGTTAATGCCAATCAACGATACATCCAACTCCAGCACACGGTCAAGCTCCGCCTGATCATGAACCTCAACAAGCACATCCAAGCCAATTGCTTTGGCTGTCCGGGAAAATTCCCGCATCTGCTCGGTCGTCAGAATAGCAGCAATCAATAAAATCGCATCAGCGCCTATCACTCGTGCTTCATAAATTTGGTGTAGATCAATGGTAAAATCTTTACGTAAGATCGGCACTTGTACCGCTGCACGCACCGCCTGCAGATATTCATTTGAGCCTTGAAAATATTCAACATCCGTCAATACAGAGATACAATCCGTTCCTGCATTGACATAGGCTTGTGCAAGCTGAACAGGCTCAAAATCAGCACGAATCAAGCCTTTGGAAGGTGAAGCCTTCTTCACTTCAGCTATGAGTCCCATTGAGCGCTTGCGGTTTGTAGTTAATGCACGTTCAAACCCAAGGCACGAAGGAAGCAAAGCAATTTGCTTTTCCATGCCTGCGATGGTTTGGTTCTCTTTCAATAGAGCAATCTCTTTATGTTTGGTCGCAACAATTTTATCTAGAAACATGACTTAGCTCTCCTGTACATTGGACTAGTTGCTGCAGCTTGGAAGCGGCCTGTCCGGAATCGATCACATGGGCTGCATATTTGACGCCTTCTTGCAGTGTAGCGCATTTTCCTGTTACATAGAAGCAAGCCGCAGCATTGGCTAGGACGATATCACGACATGCGCCAGGAGAACCCTGGAAAATATCGCGAACGATCTCGGCATTCGTCACCGCATCGCCGCCAATAACTTCCTTTAGACTATAGCTTCTTAGCCCTAGTAAATCGGGAGTAATTTCATAAGTGGTAATATCACCATCTCTGAGTTCCGTCAGTTGAGTAGTATCAGAGATACTGATTTCATCCAACCCGTCATAGCTGGCAACGACCAAGGCTCTCTTTACATTCAGCGCCTGCATCACATGAGCCATCGTTTCCGTCTTGCCGCGGTCGAATATACCAAGCACCTGACGATCTGCACCTGCCGGATTGGTCAGAGGTCCGAGCAAATTAAATACCGTCCTGACGCCAAGCTCCTTACGTGGAGCCGCTGCATGCTTCATCGATTGGTGGTACAACTGAGCGAACATGAAACATATGCCCACCTGTTCCAGGCATTGTGCTGCCTGCAGCGGATCCAGTGTAATGTTGACACCGAGAGCTTCCAATACGTCGGCGCTGCCGCTTTTGCTCGACATGGCACGATTCCCATGCTTGGCTACCCTGACGCCACCAGCCGCTGCAACGATCGCTGCAGTCGTCGATATGTTAAAGGTATCCGCACCATCTCCACCTGTCCCGCAAGTGTCCAGCAATTGGCTTTGCTCCGTCAATACATGGTTTGCTTTGGAGCGCATGGCCTCGGCAAATCCGGTGATCTCCTCAATGGTTTCACCCTTCATCCGAAGAACTGTAAGGAGTCCACCAATCTGTGCCTGTGTTGCCCTGCCGTCCATAATATCTGTCATCACCGCCGATGCCTCTGATCTTGTCAAATGCCCGGAGTCAAGCACCTTCTGTATCGCCTGTTGAACCGTAATTGTAGGATCCATAGCCGTAACTTCCTTTCTTATAGGTATGAACTATTGGTAATAATCATGGTTAATGACGGAAGGTACCAGCGGCTTTTGGGCAAACACGATTTCCGCAGTACGGATCGATTTGAGCATACCCGTTGCTTTATTAATGGTCTCCTGATATTCGCTTTCTGGAACCGAATCCCACACGATGCCTGCTCCAGCTTGTACGTAGGCCTTGCCATTTTTGAAAATAATCGTACGAATTGTAATACACGTATCCAGATTTCCTGAAAAACCAAGATATCCAATAGCACCGGCATAAGCGCCACGTGATTCATTCTCAACCTCGGCTATAATTTCCATCGCCCGCAGCTTCGGTGCACCAGACACAGTACCTGCCGGTAAACACGACAGGAATGCATCAAAAAAGTCCTTATCCTTGGCGATTTTACCAGATACGTTGGAAACGATGTGCATCACGTGCGAGTACTTCTCTATTTGCATGAATGTATCACAATGAACGGAACCAAACTCAGCCACACGGCCAATATCATTACGTCCCAGGTCAACGAGCATCAAGTGCTCGGCACGTTCTTTTTCATCCGCAAGCAGCTCTGCTTCATAAGCATTGTCCTGCTCCGGTGTTTTCCCTCTTGGTCTGGTTCCAGCTATCGGACGCGTTTCGACCTTCTCGTCTTCTACACGAACAAGCAGCTCAGGCGATGTTCCAACGATCACTTCGTCGTCCATCTTGAGGCAATACATGTAGGGTGAAGGATTCAACGTCCGCAGGATCCGGTATACATGCAGCGGGGATACATCGGTCTCGATTTCAAAACGCTGCGAAAGCACCACCTGAAAAATATCTCCAGCACGAATGTATTCCTTTGCCTGCTCTACATTGGCTATATATTGCTCCTTGGTCAAATTCGATTTAACTTCACCCAGCTCCACATCTGTTGGGATGGACTGCTGCGATAAAGTAAGACCTGGTAAAGGACGTCTGAGACGCTCTATCGTTTCTTCGATCTTGGCAATCGTTGCTTCATAGGCCGCTGCAATATCCGCATCTGTTCCTTGCTGTGGAATGTGTACATTAGCAATGATTTTAAGCTGCTGTTTGAAATGATCGAACACAATGACCTGGTCACAGAACATAAATTGAATATCATTCATCTGCAAGTCATCCACCTTGTGAGCAGGCAGCTTTTCATAATACTGCATCAGATCGTAACCGAAGAAACCAACTGCCCCTCCTGTAAACCTTGGCAAATCAGGTAATGCCGGACTTTTGTAATAACGAAGATATGCTTTCAGCACATCAATTGGCTTTTCAATGGTATGCTTCTTCTCCGATTGTGTTTCAACCTCGGTCACGCCATTTTTTGCAGTTATCATCATGAAGGGATCTGTTCCAATAAAAGAATAGCGGGCCCATTTAATGCCACCCTCCACACTTTCCAACAAAAAGGCGCGTTTTTCATGATAAAAATGTTGAAATACACGTATCGGCGTTTCCGTATCCGCCATTAATGTACGAACGATCGGGACCAAATTATATTGCTTGGATAGGCTGATAACTTCCTTTAGTTCTGGTGTGTACATGTACGATCACTCCTCTGCTCATCTCATATAAATAACAAAAAACCTCTACGTCAAGTAGAGGTGGGTATCGCAGATGATATTAACCATACCGAAACAGCACTGCTAATCTTACAGCAGCAGCTATACACGCACACAAACAAGCACCTGTACGGTATTCGGTGTTACACTCGGCTCATCTCAACTCTGCTCAACTACTCACTCTACTCTACTCGTCTGGTATTGCTACTTGCTACCCATACTATACTATTTGTATTATGATTTTGTCAATTTGGATAAATCGGGACGAAGGCGCATAGCTTCCTTCAAATAAATATGAACGATCTCATCCTGTCTCTTCTCGGTGTTCACCATAACCATCAAGCGGATGCATAATGGAAGACTGCCGATAACCGGAACCTCCAATGAACACATTAGCGGTACGAGCTCCCAGCCTTCCATTGCACGAATGGCACGCGCAGGGAAAGTCGCTGTTAAATCGGTCGTTACCGTTACAAATACACTGGCTATTTCATCCGGTACGATACCATTCTCGGCAATAATATGATTCAACATTTCTGTTGTCGCCGCTAAAATTTCATTTTCTTCATTATTTTCTACTGTTGTCGCACCGCGAATTCCCCGAACAAACATGTGCTATACCTCCCGTTTCAGCTGCTCCACGACATCTCTCACCAAAGCCGCGGACACATTCTTGTTAATCTCCACCTTACCAATTTCGGTTGGTACGATGAAGACGATATTACCCTCATCAAATTTCTTGTCATGCATCATAGCACTCATAATCGCATCGGTATCCAGGTGCGCAGGGATGCTTGTCGGCAAACCAAATGCTTGCAAAATACGTTTCGTTGTCGTGTAGATTTCTTCCGAGTAACCCAGACGAACGGCTACCTTGGCTGAACCTACCATCCCAATTGAAATCGCTTCTCCATGCAGCAGCTCATTGTACCCGGCTGTCGCTTCAAGCGCATGGCCGATCGTATGCCCAAGATTCAGGATCGCACGCAAGCCGTGCTCTTTTTCATCCTTGGAGACGACGATTGTTTTTACTTTACAACCTTCGTATAAGCCATATTCCAAAGCCTCAGCGTCAAGTTGTACCAGCTTTTGTGCGTTTTCTTCCAACCATGCCGTAAATCCGGCGTCCCAGATCAATCCATGCTTGATCATTTCGGACAGTCCGGCACGGACATCACGATCTGGCAGTGTCTGCAAGGTCGAAGTATCGTAAAGCACGAGTTCCGGCTGATGAAAGGCTCCGATCGTATTTTTGGCCAGTGGGTGATTCACTGCAACCTTACCGCCCACACTACTGTCATGTGCTAGGATCGTAGTCGGAATTTGCACGAATTTTACTCCGCGCATATAACTCGCAGCCACAAAACCCGCTAAATCTCCAACCACACCTCCGCCTAAAGCGACAACGGCTGATTTACGGTCCAACCCGGCCTGTAGGGCCACGCCAATAATATCCTCCAGAACGCTTAGTGACTTGGATTTCTCACCAAAAGCGACCGTATAGGAGATGGGTTTAAAACCCGCTGCCTCCAATCGGCTGATCACCTGAGGCAAATGATGCTTGGCCACATGATCATCGGTAACAACAAGCATTGGCGAGCCTTTGCTGATCCCGTGTTTGCTGAATAAATCTGCGATTTGTTCAATGATACCTTGTCCGATGTAAATAGGGTAGGAACGCTCACCCAAATCAACCTTTAGCTCTCTCATTCGTTTCAACGCTCCCATCTGCATAACTATTTACGTGCACCTGATTACCAGCCGCAGTCAGCATTAGTAGTTCTTGATCTGCTCCAGGTAGCTGTTGTAGTTGCTGCGAATTTCTTCCAAGGAATCGCCACCGAATTTATCAAGAAATGCATTGGCTACTTCCCAAGCCACAATATTTTCCATAATAACACCTGCCGCTGGTACCGCACACGTATCGGAACGCTCTACTTGAGCTGTGAACGGCTCCTTCGTGTCGATATCAACACTTTGCAAAGCTTTGTACAAGGTTGAGATAGGCTTCATTACGCCGCGCACCACGATTGGCTCGCCTGTTGTCATGCCACCTTCAAAGCCACCTGCACGATTCGACGCACGATAAAAGCCGAGTTCTTCACTATGCATAATTTCATCATGAACCTTGGAGCCTCTGAGCTTGGCTGCTTCGAACCCGATACCAATCTCACAGCCTTTGAACGCTTGTATAGATAATACAGCTTGAGCAATGCGGCCATCCAGCTTGCGATCCCACTGGACATGACTGCCTAATCCAACTGGTACGCCTTCAATAATGCATTCCACAATACCGCCAAGTGTGTCCCCGTCTTCTTTGGCAGCATCAATCGCTGCGATCATAAGAGCCTCAGCTTCTTTATCAACGACACGTACCGGAGATTCCTCTGTAATACGGATCAGCTCATCAATCGCCAAATCCTGACGCTTCACTTCAACATCGCCAATACGGATAACTTGTACGGCTACCTTAATACCGAATGCTTCTAATAGTTGACGAGCTACAGCACCCGTTGCGACACGCATCGTTGTTTCACGCGCGCTCGAACGCTCCAAAATATTACGTAGATCTTTTTGATTATATTTCAAACCGCCGTTAAGATCTGCATGACCCGGACGTGGACGGTTAACTCTTCGTTTGGACTCGTCATTGCCTTCAATCGGTTCAATGTTCATCACTGAAGTCCAGTGTTTCCAGTCATTATTCTCAACCACAAGCGCTATTGGCGCCCCCGTTGTTTTACCATGTCTTACACCGCCAACAATACTTGCGGTATCCTTCTCAATTTGCATCCGGCGTCCGCGACCATGGCCCTTTTGACGGCGGCCCAGTTGAAAGTTCACCTTTTCGAAGTCTATCGTGACATTACTTGGAAAGCCTTCGATAATTGCAGTCAACTGTGGTCCGTGCGTTTCGCCTGCTGTTAAATATCTCACTTGTTTATCCCCTTCCGACATTCTCTTCCGTAGGTATGTACCCGATTCCTTTGCTAATTATAGTATAGGCTTCACAGTTTGACAAGAAACGTGTATACAAAAAAAGAAGCGCAGCAGCGGCATGAAAGCCGAGGTTACGCTTCTTTCCTCCTCTTATGGATGGTGCAAGATCTAAATCATACATGGATCGATTGTTTGATGTATGGTTCCGCATGCACGGTCTGGTCGGGCGTGTCCACAAAACCTAAAATCTGCATAGAATCAATTCCGAGAATCTGTGCACATTCCTGCATGGTAATAAAGCCCTTGCGGTAAGCCATGATAACCTTCCTTTTGTCCATTTGACCCTCCTAAGAGTTTTTGCTTTAGCAAAAACTGACTTCGTAAGCATCTGCTGAGTTTTTGCTTTAGCAAAGACTAACTTCGTAAGCATCTACGTATGCACGAGCACTAATTACTCCTTAGTATGGGCAAGACTGGAAAAGTTTATACATGTATGACTACTCTTTCTTTCGATAGAAAAAAGTTTCAGCCGGCTCCAGCTTATATTGACCCGGTGAAAAAATTTGCTCGGTGCTGCCTACAAACAAAATGCCACCCGGCTTAAGAGAATCCGCAAACTTTTGATACAACAGATGCTTTGCTTCTTCAGTGAAATAGATCATTACGTTTCGACAAATAATCAAATCAAATTGGGTATCGAATTTATCCGTCAACAAATTTTGCTTCTGAAAACGGATACCCTTTTTCAACTCATCGCTCACCAAATAAGTCAAATTTTCTTTTTTATAATATTTATCGAGGTAAGCCTGAGGAACATCCCGGATTGAACGGTCTGAATACACACCATTCTTGGCTTTGGCCAAAGCACCGTCATCAATATCCGTAGCGAGCAGATGGGTATCACTCAATGCATTCAACTTGGCCAAAATCATCGATAACGTATAAGGCTCTTCCCCTGTGGAGCAGGCTGCGCTCCAGCATTTGAGCTTACGGTTTTTACGAAGCATTTCCGGTATAAAAACGCGCTCCAGCACTTCCCAGCGGTTCGGGTTGCGCCAGAACTCTGATACATTAATCGTCATGCGATCCAAAAACTCGTAGAACAGGTCCTTATCCTTGGTCATCGCTTCAAAAAAAGCAACAAACGTAGTATAACCTTTTTTGGTTCTTAATGTGGTCAACCGCCGCTTCATCTGAGCTTCCTTATACTGAGCCAAATCGATCGACGTGTAATCCTTGACCTTTTTTACAAATAGCAAAAAATCCTGATCCTCCATTGCCAACATCCCACCCTAAATCCACGTTTGTATAGACTTGGTGTATCTCACTAATCCTTGTTCGGTAAAAAAGTTATTGATTTCCCGCTCAGCACTCTCAGGAGAATCAGAGCCATGTATTAAATTAAAATTGGTATGTATCGCATAATCCCCACGGATGGTCCCGGGCGCAGCATCTACAGCGCTTGTTTTACCAATCATGGTTCTGGATAATGCGATAATTTGATCGCCTTCCCAGACCATAGCAAACACCGGACCTGAGGTAATGAAAGAAACGAGCCTTTCAAAAAAATCTTTACCTGTATGCTCCACATAGTGAAGTTCTGCTTGCTCCTTCGACATTTGAATCAGCTTGGCCCCAATCAACTGGAAGCCTTTCTGTTCAAAGCGTTTTACAATCTCACCAATCACACCACGCTGCACGCCATCCGGCTTTACCATCAAAAAGCTGCGTTCCATATTCCCATCCTCCTTTTAAATCCCAATATAACATAGTTATTGTATTATGATAACCATTCCATGGGAAAAGCTAACATTTTAATACGAACGATTCCCGATAAAATGTGCTACACCGACAAAATCCTTCTTAGCTTGAATGTCCGGCAAGCCCTGAAGAGCTGCTATCGCTTTATCAATATAACTTGAAGCCAACTGCTCTGACCGACGAATACCCTCACTGCTGCGGATCAGCTTGATAAACGTACTAATATCGGTTTGACCGTCAGCTTCCTTGATCTGCTGCATTTGTTCTAATAATACATCCCTGAGCTCAGGCTGCTGCAAAGCAAAGATGATCGGTACCGTAATATTCCCCTGACGAATATCGCTGCCAGGCGGTTTACCAATCTCCTTCTCAGAGCCGCACAAATCCAGTAAATCATCACGAATCTGAAAAGCCATCCCAACATTGTAACCAAATCGATACAACCGCATGGACAAATCATCCTCAGCACCAGCGGTAATCGCACCTAACTGGCAGCTTATCGCAATCAGCAGGGCTGTTTTACGCTTTATTCGCAGCAAATAGTCCCGTAACGTTTGCTCGGTGTTGAAAAAGAATCGAATTTGCTCCATTTCACCGATACTCATCTCGACGATCGCCTTCGACATAATCTGATGAATGGTTGCATTCGGCAGCTTGGTGACGACCGTTAGGGCCTTGGCAAATATGTAATCTCCGGTATGCATAGCAATCCGATTGTCCCATTTGGATCTGACGGTCTTTTGACCTCTGCGTGTCGAAGCATCGTCAATCACATCATCATGAACCAATGAGGCCATATGAATCAATTCCAAAGGAACCGCGATATGCTTGATCTGTTCCAGATCGTAATGGCCAAACTTGGCCCCAAGCAGAACGAAAACAGGCCGGATTCTTTTGCCGCCCGCCTTTAACAAATGAAGCGAAGCCTCACGAAGCAGTGCATGCTCACTGTCGATACTGCGCTCCAGCTCTTTCTCGATATAAGTAATATCCTTTTTCATTTTGGCGTACAATTCGATCAGTTTCATTCCGTCACCTGCGTCACAGATTTATCTCCCTGTGAACCCCATCTTTTGAACAGTTCGTGCTCCACCTGCATCGCATCCAATATTTTACCTACGACAAAATCAATCATGTCAGCTATCGTCTGAGGTCCTTGATAAAATGCCGGCATAGCCGGAATCATTCGGACGCCCATTCGGGACAGCTTAAGCATATTTTCAAGATGTATCGCATGCAATGGAGTTTCGCGAGGAACGATGATTAGCGGCCTGCCTTCCTTCAGCATCACATCAGCCGTCCGCTCCAGCAAATTATCCGAGGTACCGTTTGCAATACTTGACAAAGATCCCATTGAACAAGGAACAACTACCATCCCAGCCGTCCGAAATGAGCCGCTTGCCGTACTTGCCCCGATATCTTGAATCGGATGATAATGAAAGCTTCCTGGATGGGAACCAAAATGTTGTTGAAGTGTTGCCTTTCTGTTGCTAGAGTCCCACCCGAGCTCTTCCTTTAATACCCGCCAGCCGGCATCTGTAACCAGCACATGCAGTTCCATTCCTATAGAGAGCAAATAGGTGCACAAACGTGCACCATAAGCTGCTCCACTAGCTCCGGTTATACCAATTACCCAAGGTCGACTCATTTATGGAGCACCACCAAGTCTGCCAGGGAAAAGATGAATACGACTGAGCTTAATGTACTGTTTAAGGTAAAGAAAGCCATGTTCACGCGGCTTAAATTCGTAGGTGTAACTATCTTATGTTGATAAAACAATAACAGGTTCGCGATAAGAATACCGATCAAATAGAGCCAGCTCAAATCTGTTAAATAAAATAAGACAATGAATCCGATAGCTGTAACCAGATGGAACCAACGGGCAATTCTTAGAGCCTTCGCAACACCAAATCGTTGTGGTATCGAATGCAGCCCTTCCTTCTTATCAAACTCTGTATCCTGACATGCATAGATGACATCAAACCCTGCTGTCCAAAAGGAAACCGACACATAAAAAATGATAGCCGGCAGTGAGATATCGTTCGTCACCGCGACCCAGCCTCCAAGCGGAGCTAATCCAAGCGTTAAACCAAGGATTAAGTGACAAGCCCAGGTAAAGCGTTTTGTATACGAATATAACACAAGAAAAAAGACCGCAATAGGCAGCAGCTTCATGGAAAGCGGGCTTAAATTAGAGGCTGCCCAAAATAACAGTGTGAATGAAATCACAATAAAAATGATAGCTTCTTTCGAGGAAATCAATCCGGCAGGAATCGCTCTGGCAGCCGTCCTCGGGTTCTTCGCATCAAATACCTTGTCGATAACCCGGTTCAAACCCATTGCCGCGCTGCGAGCACCTATCATCGCCAGAATGACCCATCCAATTGCGGCCCAACCCGGCAAATGATTAGTCATGACAATAGAGCCCAATATGGCTCCCATAAATGCGAATGGCAGTGCAAAAAGCGTGTGTTCAATTTTGATCATTTCCAAAAAAATCTTCGTCTTTTTCAACAGCATCTAAATCCACCACTCCCGTTTCTCATTCCGCCGCCTGCCTCTTGATGCCGATATGAAGTGCTGCGATGCCTCCGGTTAGCGGATACGCCTGGACTTGAGTCAACCCTGTTGTTTTGAAAATTTCGGCAAGCTGCTTATGATCAGGGAAGTTTATCAAGGATTCCGGCAGCCACTTATACTGCTCATAGCTTTTGGCAATTAATTTACCCAGTAAAGGTAATATAGTTTGGAAATAAAAATAGTATATCCCTTTGAATGGCTGCCATGTAGGCTTGGATAATTCTAAGGAAACGACCCATCCGCCAGGCTTAACCACGCGCTGCATTTCCTCAATCACCTTCACAAGATCAGGCACATTACGCAGAGCGAATCCGATTGTCGCGTAGTCAAAGGTATTATCCTCGTATGGCAGCTTCATGGCGTTGCCTTGTACCAGCTTAATCTGCTTGTCCAATCCGCCTTCGCGAATTTTGACCGCGCCATAATCGAGCATATTCTGGCTAAAATCAAGACCGACCATCTCCCCGGTCCCGCTTGCTTTAGCCATGCTGATCGTCCAGTCACAGGTCCCACAGCACAGATCAATAGCCGTACTGCCCGGCTGCATATTCATCTTCTTCATTGTAAAATTCCGCCATGCCTTGTGTCTGCGGAAGCTGAGAATGTCATTCATGAGATCATATTTGGGAGCTATACTTTCAAAGACGGAATGAACAAATTCTTCTTTAGATTTGGACTGCACTTCGATTCACCTCAAATTTCTTCCAATACTTTTGGAGTCGACAGGTAGCGATCAAACGGCTCTCCTATCAACTTGAGCTCTTCACTCAACTCTTTGCTTTCGAGCGTTCGCAGCTTGTCCTGTAGCTGACGTGTCGTTGTTTCTAGCAGTTGATATAATTGTGATGATATCTTGTATTTCATCCATATGGAACGAATTTTACCTGGATCAGGTTCCTCGAGCTGCATGTTCCTGCGCTCTTCTTTGGAAATCTGCTGCAGCATATACCCAAAGCTCCAGCTGTCCGGTTGCTGCTGTTTCTCCGGCTTGCCAATTTCTTGAAGCAGCAGCTCACATAATGTGAATAAACGCAATATTTCTGGCCAAACCTTATAGAGCGACCCTTCCATGAACTGAGAAAAGGCTTTATAAATCCGCGATCTGATTTCTACTGATTGAGCTACATACTCTTCCGAGGTTAGGTTCACGCTTTTTAATGTTTGATAAAAAACGATTTTCAAGCGGTTTGCTTCACAAATAGCATCAGAAAGTGTTCCTATCATAGCAATGTGTCCAGCCTCTGCGAGCAGAAAGTAGAACCGGGCACTGAAATAATCACCTGCCAGCACCTTGATTTGTCTTGATCTGGCTGACTTCATATCCTTGGCCTGATTCGTAATGCTGACCGTATCATGAGTGTCGAGTCCCAACTGGACCAGACTCGTTACCAGACTGAACAACTCGCTGTAATCGTGCAATTCGCTATGTCTATTGAGAAATGCATATAGAATCCGTGTTCGAAATTCGGGGAAATCCGGGAGTTCCGTGTATTTCTGTATCATGTCATAATCTATATATTTTTGGGCCATCTCTGGTATCCGATAACAATTCATCATTAGCCTCCGAACCGGTACAAGAACATCTCTTGATCATAATCCAAACTATTATAGCACAATCAAAGTGTTGACGCACAATATCAATTTGAACTTTTTGCTTCAAATTTCTCTCGCCAGTTAGGCGTAAAGGTCATACGATAATGGGACTGCAAATATTGCTCCATTTCCTCCGCAGTCTTCGTCTCCAGCCTGTAATCCGTTCTAACCATTTTCTCTCGTCGTGCATCTGCCGCTATAAGTAATGAAGTACTGCCACCCACCTGCTTGGAACCATCCAAAACTCGAACCAGAACCTGATTAATGTTGGAAGAATGGCTGAACAATAATTGCGGGATTCCGCTTACATCCTTGAGAACCTCTAGCCTGTCTGATGACGGAGAAGCCAACAGGTCAACCGAAACGATAGCATGACTGACCTCAACCTTGCGTATGCGCATGTGAAGCTGTAGTTTGCTCATAACATCCACAACGTTTAATTCTGTTAAAGGTTCTGCTCTTACCAAGTTGAAAACAGGTGAATCCCAATCGTTTTCCAACTGCGGTAATAATGAAATTGACAGCACGACACAGACGGTCAAAATCGAAGTGGCAAGCAGTCGAATCAACCATTTCATTGTACAACCCCCAATCTTCATTCGGGCGCGCAGAACGACTATCCTGCTCTTATCATTGTACAACAAAAAAAAGCAGGCTATGCCTGCAGGATCCAAGAAAAATTATTCCTCCGTATCCATAACACCGTGCTTCGTCATCACTACGGCTTTGCCTCTGATCTTCACAGCCGAGGTATGAGCGGTAAACTGGGCGATCATGATCTCGCCTTTATCCAGCTTTTCGGTATGGTGAAACTTCGTATCCTGTCCACGGGTCAAGCCGATAACCTGTACGCCGTTCTCCTTGGCTTTAACAACAAAATATTCTTCTTGACTTTGCTTGTCATCCATTTGTAATCTTCCTTCCTGTCCATGCTTACTTACTAGTATGATGCAGAAAATCAGCGATAATGTCAACTCTTTAATGACATTGAGACAAGAAAAATGGCCGCCATCAGGCAACCATCGTCGTATCGGGATATTTCTTTTTCTGTTTTTTGTTGTAATAGCCTTTTAACCACTCTGGCAGCCTGTCCGAGCATATGCGAATTAGTAAATCTGCCAGCTTGACAGTACCATATGCAAAGGCCATACCCGCAAATACGTCCAGAACCCAGTGAATTTGCAAATACATGGTCGATATAATAATCAATGAACAATAAGTGACCATCATATATTTGAAAATTCGATCCTTCTCACGAAGGGCCAGCAGCAGCATAGCAAATGAAATTGATGTATGCATACTCGGAAAACAGTTCATCACATTGGTCAGCAATTCATTCTCGCTTGTAAATACACGTCCAAGCAAATCCCGCTGGCCTTTCACAAACCAAACCTCACGCAGCATAATCAGGTTGTAGAAGGGCAAAATCAATGGAAATTGCAAAACGTGACCCGACAATGCATAGGACAGCATCTTTTTGATGCTTCGGGTCCAGAAGCTGCGAACGATACAAAGCCACAGCGATAATACAAATCCGTAGTTGTATACCCAAACCATTGCCTGATCCAGTGCAGGTGAATTATAAATCCGCATCCAGGCTGCATTGTTGAGTGGAATACTGTTCATCGCATCATCCCAGGTCCATGGATGTCGATTGTTTTCAAACATCCAGTTTGCGATGTTCCACCATAAGCTGTTACCTGAACCGTAAAAATAATAGAATAAATATAGCAGGGGTAATCCAAACACAAAAAAACGTTTCCAATCAACATCAATCTGGTCCGTTCGAACACCCAGCAAGCATATCAGGAGCAGCATCCAGCATGCAGTACTCCAGCCTCCGCCCTCACCGATTCGCCATATCAGATAGATTGATGCAATAATCCCATAATGGGTCCAATCCAGGGAAGCGAGCCATCCCCTTGCTCGGTTGTACATAGTCTAGTATTTCCCCTTTGCAACAGTGATATGACACATGAATAGCCGTCGGCTAAGTATATCAAAAGTTAGCCTATTTTGCTTCATAAAATTTTAACATATCAGGAGGTAGTTCTCAATCCATACACAGAAAAAGACATCGACATGTCGATGTCCTATCATGATGAGAATAACACGATTCAAACGTGCAATCTGTATATAATATGAAGCGGAAAATGGTGGAATGTTTCGGATGTCTCTTCACTTAATTACATCACCGCGTTAATTTATGAAATCAAGGTTCATACCAGTATCCCTTCATTCCTCGATCCAATCTAAGAAGAGCCTCCAAATAGTAGTAATCCCCCCATATCATAAAATCATCCGGTGCATTACCGCCTCTTACGCTGTAAGAGCCGTGTTGAAGTAAACCTTCGGAATCCTTCATTCCAATAGTCGCATACTTCGTCACAAGCGATGTCATGGACCGCTCCAAGCCTTGCCGCAATTCATCACGATCTGAATCATATGGAGGCAGCTGCTCCAAAAGCTCCAATAAACCGGCACAGACGATGGCTGAGGCAGAGCTGTCACGATAGGGTTCAGGGTGAGTCGGAACATTCATATCCCAGAGCGCGACCTGATCCTCCGGCAAATGCTGTAGGAAGTATTTCGCCATTCTTTTGGAAGTTTCCAAAAACTTCGGATTACCCGTGTATCTGTAAGATAGCGCAAACCCATATACGCCCCAAGCCTGCCCTCTTGTCCATGTCGATCCGTTGCGATAGCCTTGTGCTGTTGAACCACCGATAGGTTCTCCGCTTTCTTGATCGAAATAAAAGGTATGGTAGCTCGAATCATCTCCTCGAACCAGATAACGTCTGCTTTTCTCCGCATGGATCGCTGCTACCACAGCATAGCTCTTATCACCTGTTGTTAGAGAAGCCCAATACAAGAGAGGTAGATTCATCAAACAATCAATGATGATCCTTCCCCCCTGCTCCTGATCCCCGAGAGGTCCCCAGGCTTGAATGAGCTGCCCCTTCTCCCTCCAACGGGTCATCAGCTTGTCAGCCGCCTTCACTGTCAGGTCCTTGGCAGCCTCATCCTTCTCGATGATCCATTGTGCTTTGGACGAGAGGGAATATAGAAAACCAATATCATGATGTTCAATAGAATCGTTAGTTTCCAGCCTATTTCGGAAGCTCCCCACAGTTTTGACAGCCGCATCACGATAAACCCGATCATTCGTATACTCGTATGCCAGCCAGAGCATCCCTGACCAGAACCCTGAGGTCCATTCCTGATTAGCATTCAAATGGCCACTGTAGCTGCCTTGTTGACTGACATGGGGATATGCATCTCCAAACCTGGCAATATTGCTTTTAATTGTATTCATCGCATCTTCTATAGCTGTCTTCCACATGACTGTGCACTCCTTCATTTCGATCGTATAGTTTTACGCGGGGTCATCCTTTTATAGCGCCAGCAGTTATACCCTCCACAAAATGGTCTTGAGCAAAAAAGTAGATCAGAATCGTAGGAACAATTGCAGATACGGCTGCAGCCATCAACGGTCCGTATTCAGTCGCATGCTCAGATTGAAAATGCTGCATCCCAAGCTGCAAAGTAAACAAATGATCCGAATTAATATAAATCAGCGGTCCCAGAAAATCGTTCCAGGCATGCATAAACGTAAAAATCGTCAAGCTGGCGATAGCTGGCCTCATCAATGGCATAATAATACGTAAATAAATACCAAATTCGCTTAAACCGTCAATTCTGGCCGCTTCTGAAAGCTCCTCTGGAACCGATATAAAAAATTGGCGGAACAAAAAAACACCAAACGGACTGAAAGCTCCAAGCAAAATCAACGCCCAATGCGAATCCATCAGCCCAAGCTGCTTCATCAGCATAAATTGCGGAATCATCATTACCTGAAAAGGGATCATCATTGTAGCTATATACAAAAAGAATAGCTTATCCCGCTCAGGAAAACGCACCTTGGAGAAGGCATAAGCCGCCAGCGAGCAAGTAATGACCTGCAGGATCGTAGTAGAAACAGCAATTTTAATAGTATTTAAATAATAAGTGAAAAATGGAAGCTTCAACCACACCTTCTCATAGTTACTCCAGTAGAATGTGCTTGGAATCCATTGAATAGGGTAAGAAAAAACTTCCGCCTCCGACTTCACAGAAGCAGAAAGCATCCATATAAACGGGGCAATCATAGATAATGATACGGTGATGATGACGGCATACAGCAGTATTTGACGCATTATAGACGACAACCGATAAGACTTCGAAGCGGAATAGGATGCCCTTGGCTCCACAATAGTGCTCATGAGAGTTCCTCCTTGTTGACTTGCTTAATAATTCACCCATTTTTTTTGCCCTTTGAATTGAATCCAGGTAATCACCAAAATAATTGCAAAAAGCACGTATGCCATTGCCGATGCATAACCGTATTCATATCGTTGGAAGGCCGTGTAATAAATATCGTATACAAGCACATGCGTCGAACGCCCTGGTCCACCCTTGGTCAGCACGTAGACCATATCGAAAACTTTAAACGAATTGATAATGCCGATAATGACTGTAAAAAAGATAACGGGTGATAGCATCGGTATAGTAATATTCCTGAATTGCGAGGTTTTCCCGGCTCCGTCAAGAGAAGCTGCTTCATACAGATCTTTGGGTATGCCTTGTAATCCAGCCAAATACAGAACCATGTAATAACCTACAGAATGCCATATGCTTACGATGATCACAGAGGGAAGCGCCCATGTGGTTGACGCCAGCCACATAGGGGGCTGCTCGACACCTAAACTTCGCAGCAGTCCGTTAATAGGTCCCATCGAAGGATTGTATAGCAATTGCCATACAACAGCGACAGCAATCGTTGCGGTAATGTGGGGCATGAAGATCGCTGTGCGGAACAGCTTGACGCCCTTGACACCTTTATTCAGAGCCACTGCGGCCAATATGGCCAGAAACAAGGTTGCCGGTACAGACACAATAGTCATAATCAAGCTGTTCATAAGCGAAATCCGGAAGGTTTCATCCCCCCAAAGTCGGGTATAGTTGGACAGGCCTGCAAACTCGATTTGTCCGAACCCGTTCCAATCCGTAAAGCTCATCAAAAACGAGGCTATTACCGGGAAGCAGATGAACACCAGAAAGCCAATCATGTTAGGCAGCAAAAAGGTGTATCCCACTTTGCGATCTCGGGTGAAGAAGGTTCTGTTCGTTCTCATCACGGTTCAACTCCTATTCTTAGCAATCGAACTTCACTCGGCTCAAGTGAAGTTCGATTGGAATTCATTATTTTTTCGCTGCTGCTTTGAAATCCTTACCGTATTTGTCCGCCCATTCCTTCTGAATGCGCTCGCCTATTTTTTGAATAGCCTGGTCTGCAGTTTGAGCTTTGGTCAGTGCCATTTCTCCTTCCTGCTTGTAAATATTGTTGAGTACAATATTTTTAATACCAGGCAGCAGTGGATATTCCGGATACTCCTTTTGCTCGACAAAGTAATGAATATTTTTGGGTTTCATACTTCCGTCCCCTATATAGGCTTTGCGAATATCATCATTCGTGTAGCCTGTAAGAAAGCCTTTAGCTGCGAATATCTTAGCGCCCTTGGCGGTGGTCATAAACTGGAGAAGCTTAAATGCTTCTTCTTTGTGCTTGGAAGACTTGTTCAGCATCAAGGATACGGGAGTCGCCAGACTGGTGTTCGGAGCCACTCCAGCTGGATGCGGTACAGGAACGACATCCCAATCAAAATTAATTTTCTTCTCTTGCTCAGCTGTTCGCAGTTGGGCAATATGCCAATCTCCAATCAGGTTCATCGCTACATTCCCTTTTTGAAAGGCGGAATTGTAATGAGCCGAGGTCGTAATTTGCTCTGCCCAGGACATAATCGAACCATCTTTCTCCATGTCCATGCGGAACTGGAGTGCATTCTTAAACGGGGTTAAATCCTTGTCAATTATAGAAGCTCCCGTTTGTACAGCCTGGATATACCAGGTTTGAGCCCACGGATGGAGAAATGCACCGTACATTTTGTTGGCGCCTTCGCCTTGGGTCATTTTTTTGGCTAACTCACGGAAGTCTTCCCAGGTCATATCTGCTTTCGGATAAGGAACATTCATTTTATCGAACAGTGTTTTATTGTAATACAACATCCAATTCGATTTCCGGTAAGGCAAACCATACATTTTATCATTCACCTTCAGGTTGTCATACAGCGGTCCGAAACCGGAGACATCCACATTGCTTTTCTTAATGTAATCATCAAGTGGCTCCAGAATTCCAGTATCCAGGAATACGTCCATATTTCCACCAATCAAATCGATGTCATCCCCCGAGGATAGTTGAAGACGCAGCTTGTCATAATACTGCTGTTGGGGAATCGTATCCAGTTGCACGGAGATGTTCGGGTTCTCCTTTTTAAATTCGTCAAATACCAGCTTGAAGGTATCGAGGTCGTCCGGAAGTACAGTCATTTTTAAAGAAACAGGCTTAGCGCTCTCTCCAGCAGGCTTTGCTGTCCCTTCCTTAGAGGTCTCTTTGACTGGAGTACAACCAGCTGCAAGTCCTGCAACCAGTGTTCCTGTAAGGGCCAGATTCATTATTTTTTTCATTTTACAACCACCTTTTGTTTTGTTATGCTTTGAATGCGCTTTAATAATTTCATTATATTTCGGAAAAGGAACGCCCGACAGTTGAAAGTTTTATTCCCCCAAGGTGTGGTGCGAACGCTGCTGGATTCGGGTGTTAATCAGTCAAGAGGTAGCCTATATGATCTTCGTAACCCTGTTGTTTCTTATCTCCTCTATCTTATTTACCTATAAAAAACTGAACAACTCTTCTACCCGTTTTTTGTATGGTATTATCGTCGGATGGGTGCTCTCATTCATTTCGTTTACTCTCTACTTAAGCAAATTTAATTATTATTACAATATTATTCACTCTTTCTTTAACTTCAGTCCGGGAACCTGGAACTATCTGGTGCTAACTAAATTTAACCCTAACCTGCTCATCCGTATGTTGAATGGGGGGGTCATTATTTTTTACAGCTCCCTGCTTCTATTTGCTGTATCCTTCACACGCAATATGAAACCGAAGATACAACGTACGGTGTATGTTGTAGTAGGAATGCTGATGGTGATCCAGCTCCTTGCCTTTGATCCTGCACTTAATATTGTGTGGCAGCAGCAATTGAGCTCTATTCCCATTCTGGAAGCTCTGGATTTTGTATTAAAAAATATAAAATACGTCATGGTGTTGCTCGCCTTTGGTTTATTGCTGCACTATTACATCAACTATCCCAAAATTAAATTCATTAAAAATCTGACCGCATTTCATATCCTTGCTTTGATTCCGGTAGTTATCATTCATTTGCTGCTATTTTCATGGGCTCCCAAAAACCTGGTCAAAGCTACCTATATGGAAGGCTATTACAACTATTTGCAGCCTCCTCTCGACTCGCATCCGATTGTTCTGTATGTACTTCCATACAGCGTTTATTTGGCCTTAACGTTCATCATATTTATTGTGTACAAATTCAAATCCATTGAATCGTATCGTAAAAACCGCGATATTCAAATTAATAAAAGTATAGATACAGCAACCTTGGGGACAAGAGCTTTTACGCATGCTTTAAAAAATCACTTAATCGCAATTCAATCGGAAGCTGAATATGTGAAGGAGCGGAGTAGCGGGGACGAAGAAACAGTTTATAGTTTACAGCTCATTTTAAATTCGTGCGGTTCCGCCATGGAAAGCATTGACCAGGCAGCTGACAAGCTGAAGAACATTGAATTAAATCTGCAGCCACTTTCTCTCGATCAGCCTGTCAAGCAGGTCTTGTCCTTCTTCAAGGCAAGCGAAAGCAAGGCCGATATACAGGTGAAATTGGAAGACCCGCAATCGTTAGTCTATATGGATCTGCATCATATGAGTGAGACTTTGTATAACCTGCTGGAAAACGCCACAGATTCTCTGTCCCGGCAGGAAGATGGACTCATCCTGATTGAAACCTATCACCATAACGGCTGGGGAATCATTCAAATCACTGACAATGGACCAGGCGTTCCCGAAGACCACCTGGATATGATTTTCGATCCTTTTTTCACTACCAAGTCCTCGGTGAATAATTGGGGAATCGGCCTTTCTTACTGTCACAAGATCGTTACCGGCCACGATGGTAAAATTCAGGCGGAAAGCCAGATAGGTCAAGGCACTAAATTCACCATCTTTTTACCTTTAATTTAGACGACAAGGGGGAATACTTTATTCACCCTAAGCTCTACCCAATTATTATGATAGTTAGAACAAGGGGGATCCTCCATGCCAGAAAAAAAGATTCGCATATTGATTGCAGATGATATGGAAGCCCATCGTAGAAGATTGGAACGAGTCATAGCTCAATCCGACCAAATGGAATGTGTGGCCAAAGCATCCTCCGGATATGAAACCATCATGCATGCAGCAATCGAGCAGCCGGATATCATTTTAATGGACATTGAAATGGAAAGCTCCTATGCAGGGATTGATGCGGCCCGACAAATCAACGAAAAGCTGCCTCATATCAAAATTATCGTACTTACCGTGCACAAAGATGAAAATTTTATCTTTTCTGCTTTTCAAACGGGAATAATCGATTATTTGCTCAAGACTTCGACAAATGAGGAGGTAATCGAGGCTATTCTTTCCGCTTATCATAACCGTTCACCTATTCGCCCAATGATCGCTGAGAAAATCAGGGAGGAATTTGCCAGAGTAAAGCGAACCGAAAGCAGTCTGCTTTACATCATCCAGATCATCTCCGAATTAACGCCAAGCGAGCTTCAGGTGCTTCGTTTGTTATGCGAAGGTAAGTCCAGAAAGCAAATTGCGGAAGAACGCAGTGTTGAATACGAAACGATCAAGAAACAAATCAACAGCTTATTAAAAAAATTCCACCAATCCAGCATCGCTGAAGTGATACGGTCCGTCAACGAATTACGTATTTTCGAAGTGTTGAGAAAGCTGTAAGTCATATAGCCCCTGCTTTGGCTTCACAACCAAACAGGGGCTATCTATGTCGTACATTCTCAGATTAAAGAAAATTCATCATCAAGTTTGGTCAACCAGGATTGAAGCTCATTCTCCAGCTCCAAGGCAACCGAATCATCAGGAACCCCATTAAATTCGATTGGAAACATCTGATACGGATCCTGCTCATTATCATACAACAACCGCTTGGCGCATTGATCATGGATAGATTTCTGGACGACATAGGTATAGCGGGAAGTACGTACACCTCGCCAACCGTAAGCGTTGATATTGTCTCCCTGCTGCTGCGCCAGCTCGTGCTCATTTACAGCTCCTGGATAATGACAAATAAATGTCGAGGCAGGTCGATTTCCTTCCTTACCGCGAATAATTCCAGTATGGTCGATACCCTGAATGTGCGTCGGTACTGATATCCCGATTAAGCCAAGCAAAGTCGGAACGATATCGGCACTGTTGAACAATATAGAGTCTTGGCGTGGTTTCAACTCACGAGGATAACGGATAAAAAAGGGAACAGCTATAGACTCCTCATACCATACATTTTTGTGTTCAAGCCATCCATGGCCCCCCATCATTTCGCCATGATCCGATGTAAGGACAACGATCGTATCTTCGGCAAGGCCCTCCTCTTCCAGCACGGCAAGCAATCGGCCAAATTCGTAATCGGTTCCTGTCACAGCAGCATAATAATCTCGTATATGCTGCTGCGCTTGTTCTGTGCCTACCCCAAGAACATTGGGACGAAGATGAATAGGTTTATCGGTATACAATGCTTTATACGAATCCGGCACCTGTTCAAAAGGCTGATGAGGCGGATTCCACGATACAAACAGGCAAAAAGGCTGTTCTGAATTGTGCTCTCTTATGAACTCAATCGCTACATCTGTTTCATGCTTGGTCGACCACTCATGGGGTACAATCTGGTGGTGCGAATCCGTCCAATAATGGGGTGCCATATGCTGATCATTGGCATTGTACGCATACCAATAATCGAAACCAAATCTGCGGGGGCCCGGAGGGATGTAAGCATCCCAGTGTTTTGCCCCTGACTCCGGCTCAGGCACGAAGGATTGCTCAGGCAAGTCCAGATGCCACTTCCCAATATATCCGGTACGATAACCTGCGTTGCTCAATATATTACCAATCGTAATCTCATCATCATGAAGCTTTACAGGAAGCCCCAGCTTACAGTTCGTCGTTACCCCTGTGGATAGAGGGAACCTTCCCGTCATCATGACAGAGCGATTCGGCGAGCAAAGCGGGAAACAACTGATCGCGTTATCCAAATCAACACTTTCCGCAGCAAACCGGTCAATGTTGGGTGTGTACACTTCATCCTCGTTTCGAAAACCTACTGCCTGTTTTCGCCACTGGTCCGGAAATACAAACAGAATATTGGGCTTTTTTATCGACATGGTTATAACCTCCCTATACTACTTCTATTTATAAATAAATCCTGCTGTTGAGCATGTGAAACCCTAGGTATCTGCATAGGCTATTTACCTAGTTCCAAGATCAAATTCAACTTTATTTTACTTTGAATCCTGCTTATCTCACAGTTGAATGTTTTATTCACCTTGCGATTCACTGGTCAATCATTTTACTTATTGTTTACTCTGTACTGTATGAAGCGAGCACTTATTCGCTTGATTCGCCTATTATCAATCCAGCTTCTACCGCTGCCGCAACAGCTTGAGCATACCAAGCGTGCTGAGGGACATCATCAAAATACATTTGGCCACTTGCTTGCAGACGCAAATTCCGAGTAATCATAGTTACAAACTGTTATATAGAGGTCGAATCCGTAGGAGCAAACCTGCCAAGGCTTCTATGGCCCGCACGCAGCAAAAAACCTTAGATTGTCTCTTTATAAAAGAGCTTATCTAAGGCTTTTTTAATATGATATAAGTTATAAGGCCTCTGCAGGCCTTGAAGTTGTTTAGATCAATGAATATTCTCATAAAAGTAGACCCCACATAAGCAAGGTCTACTTCATGTATCGGATATGCCGGATTTGAACCGACGACCTCATCCACCCCAAGGATGCGCGCTACCAAGCTGCGCTAATATCCGTTGTTCCCTCGGTTCCTTGCGGGCATAAACGCTTGCCGGACGTGGTGTTTTGGCTCAAATGGAGAACCGATCTTTACTGTTTGTTGGACTATATTATATCACGTAGCCGCGGATCCTTGCAACCTAAACCGATACAGCTTGTGGTTCACTTAGCTATTTATAGAAGCAATTCAAATACATCTGCAACCACCTTTTGGATCGATTTCGTGCAACACCGAAAGCTTTCATTCAAACTCAACCTCAACCACATTCGCGAAGTCGATGAGATGCCAATCCCACTTTGTTCCCGTTGTCTCGATTTTAATAAGATGAAGCCGTGGATCCAGTCCTGTGACGATGCCAGTTATTCGACGGTCCTCATATTCTCCGAATAACGTAATCTTCACACTCAAATTATTAGACCTTGAAGACGATAATCGTTCGATTAACTCCAATTGCTCACTTTCCGTTAATTCCGGTCTAGGGCACTTACTCAATGTCATATGTATAACCTCCGTCGACAAGAACATTTGTTCTTATTATAGCAGATGAGATAACAGATTAGTCAAGGGACTTTTGGACGATTAACGTAAAAAGACTCCACTTGTCGATTACGAGCCGAAAGCTTTCATATTTGAGCGCATACGTGTACGTTCTAAGCGACTTACCCTGCGTATGTAGGACGACACACGTGTGGACGCGTTAAACCACTCTAAAACTCCATTTCTGGCGATCTGACAGCACTTATATACAAAGGATACTCAAAGGATCCACGTTACCGAGTTGTGCTAATACCCATGATGTCGGGCTGCCGTAACAAAAAAAGACACCTTAACCAGTTCAGGTTAAGATGTCGCTCATACCATCAGTTCATACAATGGAAGTATGTAGAAATGAGTATGTAGGAAAAAACATTATGATTGAATTCCATCTTTCAAAGCTTTGCCTGGTTTGAAAGCAGGGATTTTGCTAGAAGGAATTTCGATTTCTTCGCCTGTTTGCGGGTTACGTCCTTTACGAGCGGAACGTTCACGAACTTCAAAGTTTCCAAATCCAACTAATTGCACTTTATCTCCACCTTGTAGGGCTTCGGAAATTGCTTCAAATACAGCTTCAACCGCTTTAGTCGCATCCTTCTTGGAAAGCTCGGATGTTTCTGCTACTTTGTTGATCAATTCAGATTTATTCATGCCATTCACCTCCCCCCAAGATTAATTTATACCGTTACTTTCTTTGTTAACTGAAATGTTCAAAAATATACATAGGAAATTAAGGAAACCGAACAAATCAAGATTATATTAATACACCCACAGCACTTTATCAAGTACAAACCAAAAAATGCACCCCTCGGAGTGCATTTTTATCACTATTATTTGTTATTTTACAAAATTATGGCAATTAATCCGCCTGAGCCTTCGTTAATGATACGACCGAGTGTTTCTTGAAGCTTGTATCGCGCATTGTCCGGCATCATGGCGAGCTTGCCTTGAATACCCTCTCGAACGATGGAATGAAGCGATCTTCCGAATATATCCGACTCCCATATTTTCAATGGATTATCCTCGAAATCCTGCATCAAATACCGAACCAGCTCTTCACTTTGCTTCTCGGTCCCGATAATCGGCGAGAACTCGGATTCTACATCGACCCTGATCATGTGAATCGAAGGCGCAGTCGCCTTCAGCCTAACGCCAAAGCGTGAGCCTTGACGAATGAGCTCCGGCTCATCCAGTGCCATATCCGCAAGTGACGGAGGGGCAATGCCATACCCAGTCGTTTTCACCATTTCCAGCGCTTCCGCAAAATGATCGTATTCCCTTTTGGCATGACTGAATTCCTGCATCATCTGCAGAAGATGATCCTTGCCGCGAATCTCAACGCCGACGACCTCCATCAAAATCCGGTCATACAGCTCATCAGGCGCATACAAATCGATCTCAGCCACACCTTGGCCCATATTCATTCCCGCTAAGGCAGCTTTATCAATAAATTCATATTCCTCGAAATGGCTGACAACACGATCCACATCACGAAGCCTGCGAATATCCTGAACCGTCTCCCTTACCGAATTCTCGAAGTGGGAGCGCAGCCAGTGACTATCTGACAGAACCATAACCCAACTCGGAAGATTGACGTTAACTTCATGTACAGGAAATTCGTAAAGCACCTCGCGCAGCACAGACATCATGTCATCTTCATTCATATTGGCTACACTCATCGACACTACCGGTATATCATGCGTTGCCTGAAGTTGGCTTCTTAGCTCCTGAGCAATCTCACCATTAGGCTTGGTTGAGTTCACAATTACAATAAAGGGTTTACCTACTTCTTTCAGCTCATTAATAATCCGGTCTTCAGCATCTACATAAGAGGAACGCGGAATTTCCGCGATAGAGCCGTCTGTGGTAATAACCACACCAAGCGTTGCATGCTCCTGAATAACCTTTCGGGTACCGATCTCAGCCGCTTCCTGGAACGGAATGGCTTCATCAAACCACGGTGTGTTAATCATTCTCGGCCCATGCTCATCCTCGTAGCCTTTGGCACCATCTATGACATAGCCGACACAATCAACCAATCGAACGTTTACATTCAAACCTTCTGCTACATGCAGCTGCACAGCTGTATTCGGTACAAACTTCGGTTCAGTCGTCATGATTGTGCGTCCCGCCGCGCTTTGCGGGAGCTCATCCGTTGCACGTGCCCGATCCGCTTCATTTTGAATATTCGGCAGCACGATGGATTCCATGAAACGTTTGATAAACGTCGACTTCCCCGTACGGACCGCCCCTACGACCCCCAGGTAAATATCCCCGCCCGTACGCTCTGCAATGTCTTTAAAAATATCCACTTTTTCCAATGAGAATCCCTCCTACAGGTGGTATAAAGCGAAACTCGTACTATTCTTTTAGATTAGTAAAATATATGTACGAGTTAGCCAATTATGATAAATTGTTTAACCGAACTTTCTTGCTATCACTCCTTGCTCATAACGGCATAGCGAGCCGCTGCATCATCTCTCTGAAACTATATGAACAGGACGCGCCAATTATTCTGCAACGACGCAAAAAACCTCTATCTCCCTTCAATTTCAAGGTGATAGAGGCTAACAAGCAGGTTCAGTGTACCAAATGCTTACATAGGCACTCCCATAACAGGTGTTGGTTGTCCATTAATCCAGTGGTACGCGTAGGAGCGAGCAGGTACATAATAAGATTCCCTGACTAGTAATTCTCTCAGGTCCTGCTTGTCATTCAAACTGGTCTGAAGCGACTTTTTATCGATGAGCCGCATCATTTCCTCAGCGTAATCGATTGCTACCTGCCCCATATCATTCATGAGAAAAGGAAGCTGTACCTGTCGGGTATACATACTTTGCGCCACAATCGGCTTTTTGTTCATTTTTGCAAAATCAATCCGGTAAAAGGCAGAAGAAACCGCTTCTCCTTTAGGAATTTGTCCATTATTTTTGGATTTGTATTCGTCTACAAGCTTCTGAACCTCAACCGTTTTTTGAAAAGAAGTGAGGTCCATCATTTTAACCGTCGGCTTGGCTTCCACATCAACCAGGACATAGATCACACTGCCGCCATTTTCAAAAGCATTCGCCGGCACATTGCTGATCAACGAACGTTCTTTAAGTTTTTTAAAATCAATCGGATACTTTTCATAGATCGGAGTCGTTTCTTCACTGTTTTTAATCGGCAACACATGCGTCTTGGCCTGAAATTGGTCAATCGCGCTTTGAACAACAACAACAAATTCACCTGTAGCAACCTGCTGTTCCTTACGCATCTCCTGTGGATACATACAGCCTGTCAGCAGCAGCATACACAAGCCCAACATGAATAAGGCCACAGCTGACTTTTTACTTTCTCTCATCACCTAATCGTCCTCTCGCTGTGCTTCCAGCTGCTTGCGAATCGCGGCCTTGAGCGGGTCTTCAGGAATCGTTACCGTAACATCCCCGGTCACCTTGGCTTGGCAGGCAAGCCGGTACCCCTGATCCTGCAGTCCTCCCAGCTTTAATCGTTCGTTCGTATTGAGCGGAGCGAGACCAGACTGATCGGACACGATAACCTTGCACATTAAACAAGCTGCCTTACCGTCACAGCGCGTTCGAATATGAACTCTGGCCTTGCGGGAAACTTCCAGAATCGACATTCCCGGCTTGGCCTGGAACGACTTGTTATCCGGTTCGAAACTCACATTAGCTCCCATATCATCTTCACTCCTTAATCCAACCTCATCGGTTTATGTCAGCAGAAGTCTTTGGAGCTCATGAATAAGGGATTCACTGCAAGCATTACGCTCTACCAAAGCCTCCATAGCATGACTCCATGCCGATTGTCGACTTTTCATAACCGCCGCGATAGCCTCATAGCGGTCCGGGCGATTGCGAAGAACATTAAAGATAAGCTCGTGCTCCAAGGGCATTACATGCAGCGTCTCCAAACTTTCCCTTGTGGAAGCCTCTCCTGTTAAATGAATCTTTGGACTGTAGTGCTTGTGTAAAAAGTCCACTTCCACTTTATATAAGCTATCCTTGCTCGTAACTTCAAATCCTCCTACGAGTTCAACCTTGGCCCCTTCAATCCTGTAATGACTCAGAATAGAGCGATAGATGGAGGAACGGTCTTCAACCTGGGAATCTGTAGCATAGTCGGACAAAGCTTGATGAAGCTCAAGTGCTCCCTCAGTGTCAACATACAGGTCCAGATCACGAGGAGCAGCGGTCAGAGCAACACCCTGCAGCAACAGCCCACAGCTGCCACCTACAAGCCACGACGTCTTAACCTCCCGTAAGCAGCTCTGAATCGTTCTGAGCGGTCCTGCCAGCGTTTCCCATGCGTACATCTGACTCCCCCCTGCAAAATTTGTCATTCCTGTATCTGGAGATCAGGACCTTTTGTTCAAAAATAAGGTTTGTGCGTTATCGTTACAGGTCCATCTTCTTTTATAACTGCCTGACAAGCAAGACGGTATCCCGCATCCAATTCCTCCGGCTCCAAACGATCCCATTCCGCATCCGTCACTTCTTTAAGATGCTCCCGTCCTTCTGTTACCAGACAACGGCAGCGTGCACAGGTTCCTCGAGTACAGGCAAACCCCCAATCCACTTCATGCTTGAGAGCCAGGTCCAGCACGGTCAATCCGCTTTCCCCTTCTACATGCTTCTGTATCTTACGTCCGTTAAGTAAAACCATAACGAGTTTAATCCTCCATTTACAAAATAGACACTACCATATACAGCAAAATGGGTACAAACATCAGAAAAGCAATGATAGACAAAATAATCCGTATAACACCCCTTGTACGGTTTCTTGCGTATGAAATCAAGAAGGACGCTCCTGCCATCAACCCGATGGCCACGAACGATGCCCACATTTTATCCATTGGACTCATTTATTCGCTGCTCCTTATATAAATCAAATAGGCCTAAACATGCCCTATTATACCATAATTCACACAGCAACGTGACTTCAAGCCGTGAAGCCTATGTGACAGAAAAAAAGCACAAGCCATTCCCCAAGGAATGTCTCATGCCGGAACCGATCACTTTTTGGAAATCATTTTCACCATTTGTTCCATGTTGCCTACGCTCATCTTGCTGCTTTTGATAGCATGAATCAATTCATTAACCGTTGCCTCCGATACGGGTACATTCACAAGACCGGATACCTGCTTAATGAGCTGCTTCAATTGTGCATCACTTTGCAAGGTGGAAGGCTTGACTGCGCTAGCGAGTTTATGAATGTCCTTCTCGCTGACACTTTTACCGGTTTTTTTCTTGACAGCGTTGAGTACATCCTTGGATACATCCTTATTAGCCATTTTATCCCTCCTACAAGCTTTCCTTTAGGAAAGCTATCTTCGTAAGCAATTGCCAGCTAAAGCTTCTCATGCGGAAAGCTAGCATCGTAAACAATCGCTGAGCTACTTCCAGATATGCTAACTTCGCGAGCATCCTCTGAGCTTTTACAGCAAAGCAGCTTGGTAGGCTGTTCCTAGTCCTACTGAAGTATTTTATGAAGGAGGGCTATCAACCGTGTAGGCGGCTGACTAAAAGGGTTCAGAATGTTTACAGAGGCTTGTCTGACTCAGTCTATCTCATCTTTACGTCCACGACCCATCAGGTCGTCTGCAGCCGCTATCGGCTCTTTCCCATTAAACAACACCTCATACAGCTGTTCAGCAATCGGCATGGTGACTTCATACTGTCGGGATAACCTGTAAGCTGCCTGCGTCGTTTTGACACCCTCTACAACCATTCCCATTTCCTGCAGCACCTCAGGGAGCGGTTTACCCTGAGCCAACAAATAACCGGCCCGCCAATTACGGCTGTGCTTGCTCGTGCAGGTAACTACCAGATCACCGATACCTGCCAAACCAGCAAAAGTAAGAGGATTCCCCCCCATTGCCGTTCCGAGACGGGATATTTCAGCTAACCCCCGGGTCAGCAAGGCCGCCTTCGCATTATCCCCAAATTCCAGTCCGTCAGTTAAACCGGCACCCAAAGCAATAATATTTTTTAAGGCGCCGCTCACTTCCACACCAACGACATCCGAATTCGTGTACACACGAAAATAAGAATTGATCAATAGATCCTGGGCGGCCTCAGCAGCAGCCATACTTTCCGAAGCGACAACGACGGTGGTCGGACACTGTTTAATTACTTCCTCCGCATGACTCGGACCGGATAACACGACGATGGAAGCCGCATCATAATCGGGCAGCTCATCAGCTAATACCGTGCTCATCCGTTTCAGGCTGTCTGCCTCGAAGCCTTTGGTCGCATGAATAAGAAGCGTTTCTTTTGACAAGAACGCCCTCATTTGTGAAGCCACACTCCGCAGAGCAGAGGAAGGTGCAACCACGATTACCGCATCGGCTTGAAGTAATGCTTCTTCCATCGAGGTTGTTGCGCGAATCTTATCAGACAGCACCGTATCCCCCAGAAACCGGTGGTTGCGATGCTCCTGATTAATTTCCATTACCTGCTCTTCATTACGTGACCATAAGGTGACATCCAGCTGGTTTTCCGCCAGCACGGAGGCAATCGCGGTTCCCCAGCTTCCAGCTACAAGCACAGATACTTTTCGAGGCATGAGCCCACCTCCGATTATTTTTTTGCACCCAGCTTATTCTCTTTTCCATTGAGGAGCTTTACGATGTTGCTGCGATGACGATACCAAGCGAATACGAACAGGATTAAGCTCACGATAAATATTTCCATAGGGAAACCCATTGACCAGATAAGGATAGGTAAGAGTGCGGTAAGAAGCAGGGACCCCAAGGAAACATATCGAGTAATCGCAATAACTAGTATAGCGGCTGCACCAGCAATTAAGACAGGAACAAAAGCAAGCGTGATCATTACACCGATCGTGGTGGCAATCCCTTTGCCGCCTCGAAAACCATAAAATATTGGCCAGTTGTGCCCTGCGATAGCAGCGACACCACACAACACCAATAATAACGAGCTGCCGTCACCTAACCAGCTTCCGAGCATGACGGCAATAACTCCCTTTAAAGCATCCAAAAGCAGCACCGTAACCCCAGGTCCTACACCAAGAACCCGTAACGTATTGGTTGCTCCCGCATTACCGCTGCCATGATTTCGGATATCAATTCCTTTGAGCAGTTTTCCTGCCAACAAACTAAAGCTGACCGAACCGAGCAAATATCCGATCAGGATGGGTATGACATACCACACCGCGCACCGCCCCTATTCATCATCTGATTTTTTCCGCGAAAACAGCCTCATCGGTGTTCCAACAAATCCAAAAGCAGCACGAATTTTATTTTCCAGGTAACGCTCGTAAGAGAAATGCATCATTTCCGGATCATTGACAAACACAATAATTGTCGGCGGTTTCACTGTAACCTGGGTCGCGTAGTTGATTCTTAGTCTTCTACCTTTGTCTGTCGGCGGCGGGTTAATAGCTACCGCATCCGATATCACATCGTTCAAAACATGGGTCGCAATACGAAGCGCATGCTGTTCAGCTACCTGAACGACGACAGGAAGCAGCTTATGTAACCGCGACTTGGTTTTGGCAGAAAGAAACACTATGGGCGCATAGGTCATGAACAGAAAATGATCACGAATCTTTTGTGAAAATTCCTTCATCGTTTTCTCGTCCTTCTCTACCATATCCCATTTGTTGACGACGAAAATAGCTGCTTTACCCGCTTCATGCGCGTAACCGGCAACATGCTTGTCCTGCTCAATAATGCCTTCTTCACCATTAATCAGCACAAGAGCCACATCAGCTCGCTCAATGGCTTTCATCGCACGCATAACACTGTATTTTTCCGTGTTTTCATATACCTTACCGCGTTTACGCATACCTGCCGTATCGATAATGACATATTTCTGTCCATCCCGTTCAAACGGGGTGTCAATCGCATCACGGGTAGTACCCGCAACATCACTGACGATAACCCGATCCTCGCCAAGAATCGCATTGACAAGTGAGGATTTGCCCACATTCGGTCGGCCGATAAGCGCAACACGAATAACATCCTCCCCATACTCCTCTTCCTCGTTCTCCGGAAAGCTACCGACAACCGCATCCAATAAATCTCCAAGTCCGGTACCGTGAGAGCCTGAAATCCCATATGGAGTTCCGAAGCCTAAGCTGTAAAACTCGTATATATCATCCTGACGCTTGATGTTATCGATTTTGTTAACGGCAAGCACAATTGGCTTCTTGGCACGAAATAAAAGCTCTGCTACCTCAGAATCCGCCGCAGTAATCCCTGCTTTGCCATCAACCATAAAAATAATAACATCGGATTCCTCGATAGCCAGCTCTGCCTGGGCACGAACCGATTTTAACAGCTCGCTATCCCCTTCTATCTCAATACCGCCGGTATCGATAACACTGAAATTGTGATCCAGCCATTCCCCAACTCCATACAAACGATCCCGGGTTACTCCGGGCATATCCTCTACAATTGCAAGCCTGTCGCCAACGATACGGTTAAAAATCGTCGATTTCCCGACATTCGGTCGGCCAACAATGGCTACTATAGGTCTCGCCACTAAACTTCATTCCTTTCTTGGGTGAAGCAAAATTCGCAACTCGAAAAATTCCACAACTTACATCATAGCATTTGACTTATACGAAATCAATGTAAATGCTAACCATGTATTTAAAATGATCGGACCATCCGATAAACACGGCTAGTCATCCTTACTGCTTATTTTTTTGACCCCTGCCTTAATTACGTTCGTCATGCTGATAATACCGTGCTTTCCTGCCAAAAACGCATACATCAAACCAATGGATAAGCTTCTTGTCACCACAAGGGTCAACCACCATCGATCCTGCAAGCGTAAGGAACCCAACTCAATACCAACATGCCTTTTGTTAATATAGATGATGTAACCCTCACCAAGCAGCAGACCAATCGAAATAGCCGCTATCTGTGCAGAAGGGTGCTTGATGGTAATTACAGCCAAAATTCCGATTGACAGCGCCATAGCAAGCTCCAAGTTTCCGTATATGGAAGCAGGCATCAGTTGAACCGTCTCCTGCATAAAAAACGATAATGACCCCATCAAAGCACCAACCGATATAATATGAAGCTTATGATACAGCGCTCCCGGCAGCCTCCACAAAATGCATATCACCATAATTAACAAAACAGGAACCCAGACAGCCAAGGTACCGAACGGTAGCGAGATGACCAAGCAATTCCCGATGATCCACAAAACAAAAAAAAGAAGTATCACTCTGGAAGTTATACCTCTCAACAAAAAATCCTTCCAGCCGCTGACAAACAAAATTATCGTGATGATCATTAGCAACCATGATAAATACCCTGGATTCATTGGCACCCACCTAAAAGTTTTCCTTGGAAAACTAACCTCGTAAGCATAGACCTAAAACTTTATAGCAACGCTTTACTTGACCTTAGTATGGCTATAAGCAGGTATATTTATCAATCCAGTTCGACTTGCATAGCTTCTGATATCTATGCCTCTTGCTGTGCACCACTCAGCAGTCTCGCCCCTAATGACAAGAGGGACGTTCCATAAATCTTCTATAGTGCCAGCGCCCAGAGCTGTCATTAACAACTTTAATTCCTGATGCATGTCATCCATTTTATTTATCAAAGCATCCGTTCCCTCGGTTCGCTGTATGTGCAGAAAGGCCCCTGCAATCCCCACAGCTGAGGCCCCTAATGAGAGGGCTTTGCAAGCCTCCAGACTCCCTCGTACGCCTCCAGAGCCGATAACGGTCAGTTTTTTATGAGGTGCAGTATGTACTCTCATTAACTTGACAGCCTCGATTACCTCCAACAAGGCTATAGTGGTTTTGCATCCCCAGTCATTCAGCCAGTCCATTTGCACATTTCGCCGTGCATTCTCAATGGCTGCAAAATTGGTGCCACCATAGCCCCCGACATCGATTGTACTTACACCTGCCTCCAGTAAGGCAGCAGCGCTTTCACGCGCCATACCAAAGCCGACTTCCTTTACGATAACAGGTACGTGCAACCGCTCTACAATGGTTGAGATTCTTTCCAGCATCCCTGTAAAATCACGATCACCTTCGGGCATAATGAGCTCTTGCATGACGTTCAAGTGAATCTGAAGCGCATCAGCCTGAAGCATGTCAACAGCCCTTTCGGCTTGTTCGAGAGTGGCTTCACTTCCCAGATTACCAAACACGATTCCGTTCGGATTCACTTGTCTTACGATTTGATAGCTGGAGGACACTTCGGCATTTTTAATTGCCGACATTTGAGAACCAACGGCCATAGCCAAACCACATTCTCGAGCTGCGATAGCTAATTCTCGATTAATTTCTTCTGTCTCTTGGGCCCCACCTGTCATCGCATTAACAATAATCGGCGAACTCAGTTTGAGTTCGCCGATCTGGGTTTGTAATGAGATTCGTCCTAATGAGGTTTCCGGGAGACAGTTATGGATCAGCTTAAGGTCAGAGAAACCTTGTTCTCCACTTTGCCCAAGCTTTAGCGCATGATGTACATGCTCCAACTTTCTCGGAATACGCAACGTGACTCCTCATTTCAATCTATTATTTAAATTTGCTTAATTTTTCGCCAAGAAGCTCGCCCAAAGTCGTGTTTAATCCTTGGTTTTGGTATTCCTCAGCAATAACTGTTTTTTCTCTTGGTGCTCTAGAAGGTCTGTCCCCTCTGTCTCCACCTTTATCATTTCTTGCAGCAGGAGTCGCTGAAGCAGGAGCTTCTTCTGTTTCCTTAATGCTCAAGCTGATACGTTTCTCATCCAGGTTAAGATCCAAAATTTTCACTTGAACCTCTTGACCTTCCTTCAATACTTCAGAAGGAGTAGCTACGTGACGATGAGCGATTTGGGAAATATGTACCAAACCTTCAACACCTGGAGCCACTTCTACAAACGCACCGAATTGAGCCAGGCGCTTAACTGTTCCTGTGATGATATCACCAACGTTAAAGCTGCTGGTTCCTTGCTGCCATGGTCCCGGTTGAGTTGCTTTAATACTTAGGCTGATCCGCTCGTTAGCTGGGTCCAACTTCAGAATTTGCACCTTAACCTGATCACCTTCTTTTACAACTTCCGAAGGTGTTTCAACATGATGCCATGCCATTTCGGAAATATGAACCAAGCCATCAATACCACCGATATCAACAAACGCGCCAAATTGAGTTAGACGTTGAACAGTTCCCGTCAGCTCTTGACCTACTGATAGTTGGCCGATAATTTCTTTCTTTTTCACTTCAAACTCTTCATCCAGAACGTCTTTTTGCGAAAGGATAACTTTGTTTTTCTCACGATCGATTTCTTTGACACGCAGCTTCAAAGTGCGTCCTTTGTAATCGCTGAAATCTTCAACGAAATTACGTTCAACCATAGAAGCAGGTACAAAACCTCTCAAACCAACATCAACAACAAGTCCGCCTTTTACAACTTCAGCAACTTTTGCTTCCAGAATGGTTTTGTTGTCAAGATCAGCCTGAAGTTGATCCCAAGCCTTTTCGCTGTCAACTACACGTTTGGAAAGTACAAGCTTTTCCTTGTTGTCATCGATAGTCAGAACCTTCAACTCAACTTCCTGTCCCACTTCAACACCTTCACTAGCACTTCCTAATTGTACAGAAGAAAGCTCCTTAATATGAACAACACCATCATACTTGTAACCTACATCAACGAATGCTTGGTCATCCTCAATTTTAATGACTTTACCTTTAACAGTGTCACCTTTTTTGAGAATGGATACGTTACCCATCGATTCCTCTTGGGAAAGCTCTTGCTCTTGTGTGGATTGCTGCTCTGTTTGTTCTACTTGAATTTCTGCTTTAGTTTCTTCGGACATGGTTCAATTCCTCCTATGTTAGCAACCTCAACCAAATAAATTAGTTACAATTGCTGCTTTCTAATATAATTTACCAACGCAAAAATTACGCGGTTAATTGTTTTTCTAAGTATTCCACTAATTATCATTTTGATTCGTATTTCTTAACCAGATCACGAATGGCTTCCATGATACGGTTTGTTGCTTCTTCCACGCCCGAACTTCCGCTATCAGCAAACTCACTGATATCGAGAGGTTTGCCATACACAAGCGTCATTCTGCGAAAAGGCTTGTAGCCACCCACTATAGCAGAAGGAATAACAACCGCTCCTGATTTTAGTGCCAAGCTTGCCGCACCTTTCTTCCCTATTCCGCCCGCATTACTGCGAGATCCTTCTGGAAAAATCCCAAGGATCTGGTTGCCTTGTAAAAGCTGAAGCGATAAGCGGATCGATTCCTTGCTCACACCACCGCGTTTTACAGGAAACGCACTAATTCTTGGAAGTACCCAGCCCAGTACCGGCAAATCGAAAAGCTCAGCCTTTGCCATGTAATGTACACGTCTTGTGACAAGCGGACTCCCCAACAATGGCGGATCCATATTGCTTGTATGATTTGCACATAGGATAACAGGTTTGTCCTCAGGAATGTTCTCGATTCCAATTACTTTCAAACGGAATATCAAACGGAATATAAAATGAAATAGAGCACGTAAGGTAGAATAAAGCATATTACTTCCCTCCGCCGACTTTGGTTCTGCACAACTCCAAAATTCGCTCTACTACAAGAGGAATGGTTAAGTCGGTCGTGTCCAGCAATACAGCATCAGCGGCCTGAATCAAAGGAGCGTGTGTTCGTTGCGCATCCATCTGGTCGCGAGCAGCAATTTCCTGCTCCAGCTGTTCCAGAGTTACCTCTGGACGATCTCTGGTTTCATTGAATCTTCTCTCAGCTCTTACTTTAACACTTGCTGTGAGAAAAAACTTCAGCTCTGCATCAGGAAGAACATGAGTACCGATATCTCTGCCATCCATCACAACGCCTTTGTCAATTGCAAGAAGCTTTTGTTTATCTGTCAGAATGTGACGTACTTCTGCAATTCTGGCAATTTGCGAGACATTGCTCGTCACTTGAACAGTACGGATATCCAAGGTCACATCTCTTCCATTAACAATGACCTGCTGACCACTCGGGCCTGGTTCAAGACGAATGTCAAGTTCACGAGTCATAGCAATAACTTCAGATTCCTGCTCTGGTATAAGGCCGGCTTGCAGTATACTCCAGGTGACCGCGCGGTACATAGCCCCCGTATCTACATAAATAAATCCTAATGTATTGGCAACGAGTCGGGCAATTGTGCTCTTTCCTGCTCCCGCCGGACCATCTATAGCAATGTTAAATTTCTCCAAAACAAGGGCCTCCCAGAAATAAAAGTCATGCATGTGACAACAGACCCCGCCTGTAACCAATGAAAATTATACCATAGGTGAAAGTGGGATTGCAAAGCTGTCTCATACTTATTAACAGAAAGGTGAACCTTTCTGTTGGTTTACGGTCGTAAAATCGCATCCGGGATGCGGATCATCCATAGACTATTTTCATAAAAATAATTACATTTTGCGAAATTCAAGCTGCCTTTCAAAGCAGTACCTGATGATCTTCTGTCGATCTCTGTCGGTGATTTCGGCAAAACGCATCATAACCTGCTGTCTGCCCGATTCGAGCATTTTGATCCGAACCATCTCACCTTTGAAGGGAATGTGCTCAATTTGTCCATTTTTGTAATTCGCCAGCAGCCAGCAGCTGACCATTTGCTGTGCAGCAAGAGGAATATAACCGTCACACAAAAATGAGATACCGCCTCCACCAACATCATCGGTAACCGCAATAAACTGTAATTGATCGGAATATTTCACTGCCATTTCGAGCTCTGCCGGTACACGAAGAAAGCTGCGACGCTGAATCTTCGTAATCGTTTCGGGAGCCGGCTTACGAATCTGTATCAGACGAATCACATCATCGGTAAATCCCAGCACAGAGGTAGTAAAATAGTTTTTTACACCGCCATCCAAAATAAAATAAGCCGATATTTCATCACCGATATAGAGTTTCTTCAGACGTCCTGTTTTCTCATTTATCGGGATTTCCATAAAAATCGAATTGTCATCCTGATCAGCAATCCTGGATTTATATTCCTGTTTCGCTTCTTCCTCATCGATTGAATTAATTTGTATATGTAAAATCTGGTTCACCTTTGGAAGCAATATGTGCACCCCCCACTATTTGATCTAAACCAGAATTTCATTCTGGAGTCTAGCCCTTATTATAACATGCGAATAACAGATGGGAAGCAAAAAAAGAAGAGTCTTGTCGAAGACTCTCCCTAAATATTATAAAATTATACTTGACTCGCAACTTGCTCTTCCTTGCGTAAATGTTCAACTTTTTCCTCAACGCCTGTCTCTGCGTTAATATAAATACGATAAACCCCACCGTTAATGCGTCCGGTAAACTCGTGACACAGCACTTCCTCCTGCAAGTCATTGCGAATCAAGGCCAACGATTGATGATCCACCTGCATTTGTGAATTCAGTACCTTGCGGGCCTCTTCAGCGCTAAGCTTCGGCGAATTCAACTGCCGCTCTTTGTGATTGTATACATAATCAGTAGCCTGAAGCCCTGTCACATCGCCATTATCCATTGCTATCTTAACAGCAACCTTATCGATAAAATTGATAACATCATTCATGCGACTCGCAAATGTTATATTGGCCACATTGTTATATTCATCATAGGAAACAGCGGTCATATTCGGGTAACCGTGTGTATCGAGAAATTCGGCTGCCGCATCACGAGCGCCTCTTATATCAAGCTTCTTATCTGGTACATCCCTGGCTGCCGAATACCATAGAAGCTCGCCTCCCTTATGACTGTAATCCATTTGTGTACCATCCGGTATATTATCCTTGGGTGCGGTAACGCTGTACGATTCGAACTCGGTTCCGGCTCCATTCTCAACGACCTTAACCGCGGATGAATCAGCAATGTTCAAAAACTTTGCCGCTTTTTGCCGCACGTCCTCTGCAGAAACATCATTGCCTGTCAGCATTTTCGCATCATAGGCTTGATACGTGCTCATGACAGATGGACTCCACTTGACATCCGCGTAGTCTGCAACTTTTTTATCTACGGTTTGAAACCCGTCAATAATCGCGTTATCCAGTGGCTCCTTTTGTGTAGCCAGCGCTGTTTCAACGTCCATCCAACGCAGATTATTCGCCAAAACCTTACTTTGCATACCGCGGAGATCTGTAGATATTTCATTGGCATGCTGGTAAAGAGCGTTCAAGGTTTGCATTTCCTGTTCGTTGAGTGGCTGCTTCCCAAGGTCGCGTAAAGCTGCCCGATATGAGAAGTTGGACATGTTGGCCAAAAATTCCTCTGTTTTGTTAAAAGGAAGCAATGTCAAAGGCAGTTGATTGATCTCATTCTGCGCCTCGCTTGTAATTCGCCATACATTGATCAAGCCCTTTTTATAGGAATCCTGTGACGCTGTGTTTAAAGCCAATGTGTTGCCAAGCTCAGTATGCAAACTATCCACATGGAACGACAGATCGTGAAACGCACGCTGATACTGATTTTCAGCCTTGATTAAAATCGCATTTTTCTCCTGATGCTCGAGGTATCCCCACATTCCGGCACCAATCAGGACGACTAGCAAAATCGGAAACATAACAATGCTCAAACGGCTGTACATGGTTGCATATCCCCCTTCATCACCCAATATTGGTTTTAGCTTTTGTTGAAGGAAGCGGTCTTATTCATGCATAAAAAAAAGCCTGTCAAGGCTCCTTAAGAGGATGTTCAAAAACATCGGGTTTCTATGAAAAAATCTTTTTCGTTGCTGCACAGACATTGCTTGAAGCCTGTGTCTATCTTCCCTTTATCTTGCTTGCCTTTCAACACAAACCGCTCACCGCACAGGTTGCAGCGAATTAACACCTTGATTCGATCTTTAGTGATCATACCTTCCCTCCTGCTTGTCTTATGTGTTATAAGTATGGACAAGCAATTTACATTTCAACCCGTTCTTCCCGCCTAAGTACACGAAGCGGTGACCTGGCATTCGCTCTTTTAACATTCCACAGACTTCGTCCCCACAGGAAGGCCATCAATGGGAGCATGATCCAGATCCAGTAGGTTTTCGCGGTAAGCAGGACGTAATCAAAAACTCCATGCCATAATATAGGCATAAAACAGGAGTAGAACAGCTGCCTTGTTCGCTGCTCGGGATTAAACTTGGCTTTACCCAAGTGGTAGCCCATCATGACGCCAAACATCGCATGACCGGAAACAGGCAGGAAGGCTCGCATTAGCAGCGTGGAGATGGAAGCCGAATTCAGCAAGGCATAAAACACATTCTCAAGCGTCGCAAACCCGAGCGAAACCGCTACTGAATATACAATTCCATCATAAGGCTCATCAAAGGTCGCGTGCCGGAAAATGAGGAAATAAACCAAAAACCATTTCAAGAATTCCTCAACGCCCGCTGAAATCAAAAAGGAAAACACCAGTGGATCATCACCAAAGCCATGAACAAAAGCTCGCTGCAGCACCATCACAGGGAATACAAGCAAAATACCGAACAAAAACATCTTGCCAACGAGATGAATCGGCTCGGTATCATATCGATCCTTTAAATAAAAATAAGCAAGCAGAGCGACACCTGGCGCAATTGCTGCCAAGATGACTGAAACAATGCTCAAGGTGCCACCTCCTGAGAGTTTTCGAAGCATACAGACGCGTATCGATATTTTTCACTTTATGAATATTATAGACATTTTCAAAGCTTTTTTCCATCACTTCTTGCAATTTGGCATGCACTTCCGCTTCCATCCAGTCTTAGCCTTTCTTTTTGTGCACCTTTCAGCATTTTATTGTGAAAAAAACGCTTTTTGATGCTGGAACACGAGCGGAATTTGCACAAGGGAGCCGTTTCTGTTTTTCAACAGCTGGAGGGCAATATGTTGTTCCTCTCCGTTTACGGACAAGCCTTGTGGATTGAGCAGCATAATCACATCAGCTGATGCTTCCACACCCTCAGGGATAGATATCGGAATATTATCGCCCACAGGCATAGCGGCAATGACAGTCACGTTAGCTTCCTTGGACCATTGTTTTAATGCATACGTAATCATCGTATTTCTTTCGGCTGCTGTTGCCGGAAGTGATTTTCCGCCTACAATCGGCACACGCTGCAGATGATCGATGAACACGACTGGCATTTTGCCTACGACCATCGCAATTTTACCTATGGAGGCAATTACTTTTTCCAGTGTCGTTTCCATGGAGCATTCGAGTGTCCACAACATTTTGCTGATCGGGATATACTGGGCATTGGCCGCGCCGATTTGATCAGGGTCGATTTTACCGCTCATCACAAGCTGTGGTTCCACGCCAAGAATACGCGCAATGCTTCTTGCCCACAGCTCAAAACCAGTCATATCCCACGACACATAAATGACAGGAGTCCCGTCAAGTGCAATATGATCGGCCATTTGCTTCATCAGCATGCTTTTTCCGATGGACGCAGCCCCTGTCAACAAATATAGCCCACAACCAAATCCGCCGAACAAGGCTTCATCCAGCTTCGCAATACCGCTCGGCGTGCCGGAAACTTGTCCACGATAGCGTTTCATATATTCCTCGGTATAAATCGTGATATGATTCGAGTCCGGTGCCACGGGTACCATCATCGTATCCTCCATCGTTTGATTGAGAATTTCGATGAACGTTTCCAACGGGTTTTGCGCTCTGACAAAAAAGTCATTCACATCACGGATCGTTTCCGGTAAATGGACGATATAGGTTTCCTTGGCTGCTTGCTGAAGCATCGTTTGAATTCTTACACTTTCCCGCCGTCCCAACTCATCGTTACCTATGCAGATAAATACACGTTTATCTTTTAAGAGCTCGACATGTGTTTCTTTAAATCCGAGCCAATAAGGGACGCTCACCCCTGGCAGCCTCGCTTGTGCGAGACTTAACACATCAAATACGCCATTACACAAAATGACGTCCTCTGTGTCCTCCAGTATCTCCTCGTTGAACATAAAATCCTCACCGGTCAGTGATTTGTACTTCGGCTCCCGATGGTCGATGGATCTTCCAATCAAATCAACTGTTACCTCTTGCGCATTCGTCACGGGAATAATAATCCGGTTTTCAAAATAATCGCCCCATTGATGGGGACTCACATAAAAACCTATTTTGCCAGGATCAAAACCGATCCGAAACATTTCAATCGTTTCCTGCTCGATTCCTCGTTTGCCAAGATAGTATAACGCATCCTCACGAAGCTGTTTTTGATAATACACGACCATTTCTTCCAGATTCAAGGCTGATTTGGACGTCCCCATTTGGTTGATAGACATGATGCCCCTCCTGTATTGTAAGCAATAAAAAAAGCACTCACAAAAACAATACTGTTTTTGAGAATGCGTCGTACAGTTTAACCCTTTGACACTATTTGAAATGCGTGCACAGCACATTGATGGCATCGGCCGCTATCACCGTTTTGCCATAAACCTCAAGAACAGATCGGGTTACCGAAGCAGCATCGCCATATTCGGACAAGACGGCGATAATGGATTGATACCCACTCTCTTCCATATCGACAGCATCAAGCTGCAAATACCATTTCTCTTTATAAGAAAATAAAATGCCTCCATCAGTGAGCAAGGGTTGAATAACCTTTGCCATACGCAGCAAATCTTCAAAATCGTGAAACACATAAGAGATCTGATCCGTTTGTTCAAGAGTCACTTCAAGCTCATACATTTCTTCTACTTCTTCATCAAACGATTCCGAAGTATGATGAAATTCCATCTTGCCGCGTGTCACAATGACGACCATCCCTTGAGCGGGTAGGGCAAGCACTTCAACAGCTAATGGCCCTGTAGGGTCAAAGCCCAGTTCAGCGTATGCTTGATCCATCATGTCACTGAACAACTCATGAACTCTGGGAATTTCTCTCCACATGTCGTCCTTTTGAATACCTCGCTCCGTCAAGTCGTCGAAAGTGAGAAAAATCCGTATCTTGTCCTGACTCAAACGCTCCATTTTCATACAGGATTCCTCCCTTGCCGCCACTATTAATAACAGCTTATGAAGTAAGCTTAAAAAGGTGAATAAGCTTCAAGCTTGTATTCAATTATATGAGTATTATATCACAACATAACAATAAATCTATTGTGGCTATAAAAAAAGAAAGGCACGAACAGGAAAATCCCCGTTCATGCCTTACAATCCCTTATTTAACGCCTGTTTTACTGCGTCTGATACTGCTCTTTATGCTTGCTATCGCGCAAAATTTCATCAACAGTTGCCTTCAAAGCAGGCTCTTTGTTAATGATTTCCTCAACGCGTCCTAACCCGGACCTCTCCGTGCTGCCGGATTTATTCGCATTATGACTGGCAGACTGTTGGTTGCTGCCATTTTTATTTACGTTATTGCCTATAGACTGGTTATTGCTGCTAAAGGAGGACATCAACATCGACCTGCTCTTGCCGCTCAAATAGACAACTGCCGCTGCACCTACAAGTCCGCCAAGTAAAAAAGACCCTACTCTCATAGTCATCCCTCCATCTATTTAGTTACGATACTTATTTTTCACTATGTACTTGCGTTCCATGCATGATAAAATCAGGAAACACCCAAATTCACATAGAACAGGAGTACTTCTACCATGATAAAAAAAACGCTGATGGGCCTCACGGCAGCAGCACTACTGGCTTCAGCCACAGCTTGCGGGTCCACTACGCAGCCTGCTGCATCAGCCACCCCGCCAACCAGCAGTGTCAGCCCAGCTCCCACAACTCCCAAGCCTGCTGAGAATAGCAATACGCCACCAGTCACGCCAGCAGAGCCTGCTAAACCTATACAAACAGCACCAGGAGGTACGACGCCAGCACCACAGACACCTTCCACACCACCTCCGGCAGCAGTACCACAAGCAACTGCCAAGCTGTACAAATTAAATCCCAAATCCTATGATATTGTGCCGATTGATTCTGCCGCGGCAAATAAAAACGTTGTATTGTTAACCTTTGATGATGGCCCCAAGGACAAGGACATGCTTGAACCCTTGCTTGAAACATTGGACAAGCATCATGCCAAGGCGATTTTTTTTGTAAATGGATATAGGGTCAAGCAAAAGCCCGAGTTGATCAAGCTCATCACAGACCACGGACATATGATAGGCAATCATTCCTGGGATCATATTGATTTGAAAAAAGAAAATAAAGACAAGATCAATCAGCAAATCGGAGATGTGCAAAAGCAGATTACGGAGCTGACCGGAAACGCACCCCAATTTTTCCGACCCCCTTTTGGATCAGGTGGAGATCTGGTCCGGGAAAAGGTGAAGCAGGAGAATATGCTGTTCATGACATGGTCCAACGGCTCATTGGACTGGGAAATGACCACCAAGAACAACAATCCGGACAAAGTAGTCAGCAACGTGCTTGAGCAGCTGCGGCCAGGCAGCAATATTCTGATGCACGAGCTGCAATGGACCGTCCAAGCCATGGATAACCTGCTGACACAGCTGGAACAGAAAAATTATGGCTTCGTAGACCCCGCAACGATCGATACAACGTTATAAGCTTAACAAAAAGGTGAACCCTCAGCATCATCGCTGCTCGGTTCACCTTTTTGTTAAGACTCTCCTTTTACACGCTGCCAGCCCCATAACAATAAACCGGCTACTAACAATATAAACACCCACAACAATGACAAGTAAAAAATTCGCAGCCATCTGTCGCTTTCCGCCGGGTGAACCACTTTTCTAGGGGGCAGAAACGTTTCATCCTCGTCTGTCTCTGTTAGAGGTGTTGTATCCTCCTGGGCTTGCTGATTCGGTTTTATGCTGGAACTCATTATTTCTCTCTCCTATAACGAATGATACAACCCATAATCAAATCAATCATAAAATGCGCAATAATCGGCGTCCATAGCGAACCTGTTTGTATGTAAATCCATCCAAGTCCGTAGCTGATCCCGAATACCAGACCCGTCATCAGCCAGTGCTGCAGGTACCGTATATGAATCGCGGCAAATAAAATACTGGTCCAATAAGGCCCCCACGACGCTTGAATCGCACCCCTGAATAACCATTCTTCACAAAAAGCGACAACAAATGACAGCACGATAATATGCCACAAGGGTCGATTCTTAAATATCAGCTCATTGATGCCCCCATCATCCGTAACCTCCGGAGGAACCCAATTCGAAATCAGCACATCAACGATCAGGACAACAACAGCAAATGCAGCCCCCCATACAAGCAAAAGCATTCCCTGATTTAGTGAAAACATTTGCTGAAACCAAGGTTTTTGAAAAAGCATGATGATACAACCCGCCGCAAATACGAGAAACTGCGTGATATATACATTGAGTACGACGGTACGTTCATCAATAGTCGTTATATCCAGCTTCTGAAACTTAAATTGCCTGAAATTAAATTTTTTCATCTATTATTCCCTTTTTCGACATTATCACCTATACTATCATTAGAAAATAAACGAGGTGCCTTGGCTATGAACAAACGATTGTCACGTTATGATTACTTGTTTGCATTAACCTTTATTTTTATGCTTGTTTTAGCTTTAGGGACTTTTTTCTTCGGTCTTCGAATGGGACAAGAACGTGCCACAGCCAAGTATGAGGAGCTTCTATTCAAAAAAACAGAAGTCCAGAATGGGTATTCCGCTTATCATCAACAGTATCTGGTGTCCTACTATCATACCATTTATCAGCCTTACAGGGAATTTCACATGAAATGGTTTGAAAAAATGAACGAGCTTGAGACGAACCGTTCCTCAGACGCTTCAGCAATTCTCAAGGACCTCGGCTTGCTTGCCAAAGAAAAGTATAGCGAGCTCAGCAATAAGTCAATGCCAGATTCTTCCCCACTATTGCAAGAAGGACTGCAAAATTATTTGAAAAGCTTAAAACTGTTCAGTGAGGCGCTGGGTAACATCCAGGGAAAAGCCAACAGTACTCCCAGTTATGATCTTGTTGCCGAAATGAATAAAGATGCTTATTTGGTTGAAGCCAAAAAATTCTCACTGTCTGCTCAAAAAGATTATTACGATTCCATCATCAAATGGAATTTGGCTGATAATCCGCAGCTGAAGCAGGTCGATGTTAGTAAACCTTTGTCTCTCAAGGATTGGACCCCTCTGAGTTTAAGCATGAAGAATGAATACATATCCAATGCATTATTGAATGGCAAGTTGTTCAAACTATATACACCTCAGGACCTTTCAAGCCGAATTGATGAAATGGTAAGCTCGGGACAATCGAGCAAATTAAACCTGGCAGATGTTCAGCAGGTTATTGATCTCCTGAATGCTACAGATGCCGTCCGCTCTGGAGATTTTATCCGCAATAAAAACCGGTTATATCCGAATGAAATCTTACCGCAGCTCCCGTTCTTTTTTACACAAAATTAAAAAAAAGGACACCGATCTGAAAGCTTTTGAACAAGCTGTGACAACCCCATTACCCCTATTGACATCGCCTTTGGGGTCATGTTACGCTTATGAAAATTCAATTTGTTACAAAACGTTGACGGAGAACCTGTAACACCTTTAATGCACAGAGAGCCGATGAACAGGTGCAAATCGGACATTAGGGTTTACAAGAGAGCACTCCAGAGTTGCTGTTCTGAATGCCGCCTGAATCTCGTGATTCCAGACGTCTGTAGGTGCAGCCGGTTAGAAACCGTTACATTTCTGAGTCCTTGCGGCTCATGAGGCTGTTTGTGCAATCAGACAGTGAATTAGGGTGGTACCACGAAAGTAACTCTTCGTCCCTTGTATACGTTTAACGTACGAGGATGGAGAGTTTTTTAGTTTGTCTAGAAAAAAGTGGAGGTTGGCGTACATGTACAAAGTATTAGTAATGGATGGAATCAGTGATTTGGGAATTCAACTGCTTAATGATGCAGCAGACGTGACAGTGGACAAAAAAATCGGCTTATCGGAAAGCGAATTAATCGAGATTATTGCTGATTATGACGCATTGATGGTAAGAAGCCAAACCAAAGTGACCGATAACATTATGGCTGCTGCTCCTAAGCTGAAGGTTGTAGGACGCGCAGGCGTTGGTGTAGATAACATCGATCTTCAAGCAGCTACCAGCCGTGGTATTGTTGTCATCAATGCTCCTGATGGAAATACAATTGCAACTTGTGAATTGACATTTGCTATGATGATGTCTGTAGCACGCTCCATTCCACAAGCCTACAGAAAAACCGTCAGCGGTGAGTGGGATCGCAAAACTTTCGTTGGTGTTGAGCTGCGTAATAAAACGCTGGGTATTCTTGGCATGGGTCGTATCGGAAGTGAAGTTGCCAAGCGCGCCAAAGTTTTTGGTATGAACGTGATTGGCTATGATCCTTTCCTGACTGAAGAACGTGCTGAACAAATGGGTGTTAAGCTCGGAAGCGTGAATGAAATCGCAGCGCAAGCTGATTTTATTACGGTGCATACACCATTGACTCCAGAAACGCGTCATATCATTGCCCGTCCTCAATTCGAACTGATGAGAAAAGGTGTACGTATTATTAACTGTGCGCGCGGCGGCATAATCGATGAAGCTGCTTTGGTTGAAGCTATTGATGCCGGTATCGTTGCTGGAGCTGCTTTTGACGTATATGAGCAAGAGCCGCCTCAAGCCGATCACCCATTCCTGAACAATCCCAAAATCATCGTCACCCCGCATTTGGGTGCATCTACGGTTGAAGCTCAAGAAAATGTAGCTATTGACGTATCCGAAGAAGTGCTTCATATTTTACGTGATGAGCCTTTCAAAAATGCTGTTAACATGTCTCCGGTTCCACCAGCGGTGTTAAGCAAACTACAGCCTTACTTCAACCTTGGTGACAAGCTTGGCAAATTTATCGGTCAAACTACCGAAGTTGCGATCAGAGAGATCGTGGTTAATTACTCCGGAGATTTGGCTGATGTAGACACAGCACCGTTAACTCGTTATATCGTACGCGGTATCCTGGCTAACCAACTGGAAGGTGTTAATATCGTAAATGCGATGCACCTTGCCAAAACTCGTGATGTGAATATCGTGATTCAAAAATCAGCAGCTACACAAACCTTTACTAATCTGGTTTCGGTTACGCTGAAAGCCAAAAACGAGGTACGTGTTGTTGCTGGAACCCTGCTAGCAGGATATGGCGAGCGAATCGTACAAATTGACCAGTACCCGGTCGATATCGCACCAAGCGGCAATTTGCTGCTCATTTCTCATAACGACAAACCCGGCATCATCGGTAAAGTAGGAACCCTGCTTGGCAACAATGATGTTAACATCGCTACGATGCAGGTTGGCCGTAAGGTTGTTGGTGGCTCGGCCATTATGGTCCTGTCAACGGATAAAAAGACGCCTAAGGAAGTTCTTCAACAGCTTATCCAATTGCCTGAGCTGACCCATGTGAATGAGCTCACACTGGATTAAGATCCTGTTCGACTGTTTCACGAACAACAAGAATAATCTTGTTCGTTCAACATAAAAAGAGAGCTTCCGATACGTTATCGGAGCTCTCTTTTTATGTTGTTATCATTTTAACGGGAAGCAGCACAGAAAATGTCGTTCCTTGCCCCACAGTACTTTTAACCGCGACAGCGCCTTGATGCGCCTCTACCAGGTTACGAACAATCGATAAACCGAGTCCGGTTCCCCCTGTTGCACCGCGTGTACGGGCCTTGTCCGCTTTGTAAAAGCGTTCAAATACATAAGGCAGATCACCCACAGGAATCCCGATACCTTGATCGATAATTTCGATCAGAACCGCAGCTTCATCCTTGTAAGTGTGCCGCTCAGCACGCATGACGATTTCTGCTTGAGCAGGCGTATGCCGTATGGCATTATCCAATAAATTCGTCAGCACCTGTTCTAACCGATCTTCATCGGCTTGGTACAGAATCAGCTCTTCTTCTGGCAGCTCATAGCTCATCAGAATGCCTTGTTCCTTCGATAGTGCAGCAAACTTGCGATGCATGCGCTTGATAAAGCTCCGTACCTCCACCACTCGAAAATGCAGCTCGATATTACCGGTCTCCATCCGTGCCAAATCCAATAGGTCTCTGACCAGTCTGCCCATTCGAAGCGATTCCTCATGGATGACCTGAGCCAGCTCCTGTCGTTCTTCAGCGGAACCTGCGATATCATCAAGCAGCGCCTCGCTGTAGCCCTGAAGCATCGATAATGGCGTACGAAGCTCGTGAGATACATTGGCTACAAAATCCTTGCGCAGCTTGTCCAGCCTGAACTCCTCTGTAACATCCCGCAAAACCGCAACCACACCGCGCACGGCCGCACGAGCATACAATGGGGTCATGACAACGGACCATACCTCGTTTTGAACATGCAGCTTGGAAGTAATTTCTTTGGCTCCTGTAATGACTTCGTCAAACAACATTCTCATCGGCTCGGGAATGACCGAGCTGTGCTGTTGAAGCACAGGTAGCATGGATTGCTCTGATTCGCCATCGATCCAGTGGATCTGATTCCAGTCATTGACGATTTTATCGCCCTGAGGATTAGCCAGAATCACACTTCCATCCGAATCAAACGTAATAACAGCGTCTGTCATACTGCGTAATATACTGGATAAATGCTCTTTTTCATGGCTGAGCGCCTTAATCGTATCCGATAATTCCTCACCCATGCGATTAAATGTTTTACCCAGCTCACCGATTTCATCTGATGAGGTGATAGGTACCCGGGTCCCATATTCCCCAAGCGAAATTAAATCGGCTGCTTTTTTGAGCTTAAGTAAAGGCTGAGTAATCTTCGTCAGCAGAAAAAAAGCAAAAAAAGTAGTCATTAAAAAACCGATCAAGGATACGTATGCAAATAATCGAATGACATAAGCCTGTGTCGCTTCTACTGATTGAGCCGCCTGATACAGTATGGCTGCTCCGATAATTTTTTGCTGTGTCGAGTCCATCAAAGGAACCGCTACAGCTGAGTATTGGCTGTTCATCTGCTGTCTGCTGCCAGTACTGTTAACAGTTTGATTATCAATCGTTTCTCCAGCAAACACCCGCTTCAGCATGACAGCCGAAAAAAAATCATCATATTGCAAATTCATGGAGTTCGGCTTCTGGGACGATAACTTCATCGGCTTCAAGTCAACATCAACGACAAACACCGTTGCATCCTGGGCACTTAATAGGTCATTGACCAAATCGATATAACGCTCATCCTCATTGTGTAAAGCAATGCCGCTGGTCACCTTCTGGCCCAGCTTTCGTAAATTCTCGATCTGATCCTGAGATTTGGGAAAAGACGTTTCCAGATATTGACTGAGAAACAAGCCAAGCACGAGCAGAACAACAGCAACAAGTCCGATTATAGTCAGCCATAGCTTACCTACGATACCTTTTAAGCTAAACACGTTACTTTGGCACCTCAAGCTTGTATCCGACGCCCCACACGGTTGTAATCATGGAAGCAGCCTCCGGCGACACTTTATTCAACTTTTCACGCAGCCTCTTGACATGCGTGTCCACCGTTCTCAGATCCCCAAAAAATTCATAATTCCATACGTCCTTCAACAGCTCTTCCCGTGAAAATACTTTGTCTGGCGATACCGCCAAGTAATGAAGCAGCTCGTACTCCTTGGGAGTCAGTGCAACCTCTTGTCCACCCGCGCTTACCCGATGCGCATCATGCTCAATGATGAGGTTAGGAAATACAATATTGTTGCTCGAATTAACTTCCTTGGATAAATAAGCCGTCACCGAGGATCTTCTCAGGATCGCTTTGACCCGATAAATCACCTCACGTGGACTAAACGGTTTTACGACATAGTCGTCTGCACCCATCTCAAAGCCTTGTACCCGGTTCGTTTCCTCACCCTTGGCCGTAAGCATAATGACCGGAGTTGATTTAACTTGCCGCAGTCTTGCACACACCTCGTTACCATCAATACCTGGCAGCATGACATCAAGCAATATTAAATCGTAATCGGTTTCAAGTGCTTTTTTCAAAGCCGTTTCGCCATCTTCCGCTTCATCGATAATGAAATTTTCTTTCTCCAGATACATGCGCAGCAAACGGCGAATCCGCTCTTCATCGTCGACTACCAAAATTGTCATTTTAACATCAGACATCGGCTTTTCAACCCTCTCTGTTCTATTGTTATATATCCTTAATTACGCGTTCTTCGCGGCTTGATTAATATTCTTTTTACTATGAAATGAGTTTACAAACATAGAGTTTTTTGAAGTTGGTTTACGTGAATTTTATTCATGCAGGGGTATGTAGGGAAAGGGAATGGTATGGAAAGTGAAACGGCCGCCTTTGAAGTTCAATTGGTTACCTCATAAAATAATATGCCTTTCACGGGGTCCCCGCAAAGTATTCGGAATTCGCTTCGAAGGCTTTTCTTCACTTTGTGGGGTGGAGCCGCGGTGGAATACCATCCCTTTCTCGGAATAACCGATAGCCTGAATGAAAACCACGGGTACTTTCAGAAATCCCTCTAAGCCCCCGAATACGAATGCAATCCTGCGATAACCAGATTAACCCCAACCAGCGTAAACATAACGACCATAAAACCGATCACGGCGAGCCAGGCTGAACGTTTACCCTGCCATCCTTTTGAAAACCGTAAATGCAAATATGCAGCATAATACAAGAAGACGATCAGTGCCCATACTTCCTTGGGATCCCAGCCCCAGAATCGGCCCCATGCCTCAGCAGCCCAGATCATAGCAAAAATCAAAGCACCCAGTGTGAAAATCGGATAACCTATCGCAATCGCCCGATAGCTGATTTCATCAATGTCTTCAAGATCAATGCCTTTCAGCAATGGACTGATTGCAGCCCCTAACGGCTTACGGGCAATCAGACGAAGTAATCCATAAAGAATCAAGCCTCCAGCAATAGACCAAACCACAGTATTGAGCTTGCGACCGGCGTTCGATCCCTTCATCCATGATGGAGCCTCGAATGGCGCCTCAGTCATGCCAAGAAATGGCTTCATCTCCACCTGTTCCCCTTCAAAAGGCTTGAAGATCGGTGGCAGCACATAATCAACATTTTGCTTAATGGTCTGCTCCACGCCATCCTTACCCGTGTAGAGCACATCGTTAGCGAATCTGGCATGATAGCCGGATGCATTAAAACCAAATATGGAAATGACAAAAGCAATGATCATGACCAAGGAAAATATCGTAACCTCAACTCCACGCTGCTCCTTGCGATCACCTTTCTCCTTGCTATCAAAATTAACACAGCGCAGCAGATACATCAAACCAGCAGCAAAACCGACTGCAAAAAATGCTTCTCCAAATGCCGCTGTCGTGACGTGAATCTTCAGCCAGTAGCTTTGCAGAGCCGGGATAAGCGGTTGTACGTCCTTGGGAAATACAGATGCGTAACCAATAATAATGATTCCGATCGGCACTGCAAATACCCCGAGCACAGGCGCACGATATATAAAGTACACCACGATAAAAGCAACAATGATCATCATTCCAAGAAATGTCATAAACTCATACATGTTGCTTGTAGGTATATGTCCCGCTTCATACCATCTTGTAAAGAAGAATCCCGCATGACCGGCAAGTCCGATAATAGTGGCTCCTATCGCATAATTACCCCATTTTCGCGTATGCTCGATAGGATTATCCTGAGCCCACTTCCTGCCGAGGATGGCAATAACGAACATCAGAAAAGCCAGGTTATAGACGATGAAACCGATTAGTAAAAACGAACTGCTTGTCATTATGTGACCACTCCTGTTTCCAACGATTTGGGATCGGCTTCAATTCCCGATTTATGAAGAACCTGGGCGACTTCCTGACGAATGCCAAACCAGTTTTTGTTTGTATGAGCGCCAAGAGACAGCCGTCCGTCATCGATTCGAAGCCAGATACGACGATGATGCCAGTAAAAGCCCATAACCAGCCCTATCATGGATATCGCAGCCCCCACCCAAATATATGGCATTGCACGATCCACACGAATATTCAAATAACTGATGTATTCTGAAAACTGCACATCGGCCATAGAATTAACAGAAAGCTCCAGCTTGTTTCCAATCTCGCCATTGATGTCATCCTGACGGAATGTAACCTTGTCTACCTGTCTTGGAAAGTAAAGGTAGGGCACACCCTCCGCTGCTACTTCGGGACCTGTAATCGAGAATATAAATGCCGGCATCTTGGGGTCCTTGGACTTCGTCATCGGAACCCCTTTTTCATCCAGTCCAAAATCCGGGAAATATGCTTTTACCTTTAAAGTATAAGGTCCAACCTGATAGCTGTCTTGAGGCCTTGTCATCGACAAGTCCAGGCTGCCGTATGCAGTACCGGTTTGTTTGTCCTTGAGCGTAGGCTTTACGGAAATCAGCATCGGTGATTCCTTGAAGTCAAATTGGTAAGCCATTAATCCTTTATACTCAAGCGGTTCATTCACAATAATATTTTGACGGTGAACCTCCTCAAGCACAGGCTGCTTGAAAGGATCATCACAATCGGCTTTACATGTGTATAAGACCGCGTTCGTTTCGTATATTTTGGGTACTGCCTGATCTTTGGCACGAAATCCTTCAGACATCTCATTCGCATCATAATATTCCAATGTGAATTTTTCATTTTTCAGGTAATACGACGTTTCAGGAATTTTGACAACTTGTCCCTCAGGAAAAGCGACATGCTGGTCCATATGCCAGCCTGGTATACTTCTCATCAGAATGGCCAGCAAAAAAATAATGAGTCCGATATGGTTGATATAAGGTCCCCAGCGGCTAAACCGATTCTTTTCCGCCAGCAGTGCGGTACCTTCTGTATGTACTCGATAGTGCTTTTTCTTCAATTGCTCAGCAGCTTGTTGAACCCAGGCTTGCTCCTCTGCCTCAGAAGATGCGACCTTGTGAGGAAGATCACCGCTATAGGAAACCTTTTGACGTAAAATGAATTTAAGATGTTTTCGGATTTGCTGCTTGGATAGAGCTCTGTAAAGCGGCAGTACCCTATCTAGGCTGCAAACGACAAGCGAGGTTCCTATCATTAATAGGAGCCCGATAAACCACCAGGATTCAAAGGTATGCGACAATCCCAGTAAATAATAAATCTTCCCTAACGTCCCGTACGTATCTTCATAATAGGTCGAAGGGTCAAAATTAAGAAATGAATTTTCCTGCGGATAAATCGTGCCTACTGCTGAGCCCAGCAACGTAATGATGATCATATAGATTGCGATCTTAACGGAAGAGAAGAAATTCCATACCTTGTCAATTACATCTGGATTGGCTTTTTGGGAGCGTCTCGCCACTCCATCATAACGCATTTCAAGTGGCTCCGTGCCAGCCTCTTCATAGAGAGGCTTTCCACAGGCTTCGCAAAGTACGGTCCCGACATGATTCAGGTGACCGCATTCACATTTTGTGTTTTGAATCATGGGGCGCCTCCTGAGCTTTCTTTCTTACTGTCTAGCAATGGGTTCTCATTGTAATGATCAATTATTTGGGAGCAGCTTGGGTTGAAGCTTTGATCGATTCAAGTGTCTTTTCAATAAAAGCCTCACTCATCTCCCCGACCATAATCTTGGCAATCTTGCCGTCTGGAGAGATAAAGAACGTTGTCGGATAATTGCTGACACCGTATCGCTTGCGCGTTGCTTCGTTGTCATCCAGCAAAATCGGAAATGTGATTTTATATTGGTCAACAAAGCTTTGCACGGTTATTTTACTTTCACCGAGATTTAAAGCAAGAAACTCTACATTTTGTGTGTCCCGCTTGTCAAATTGATGTTGAATGGCAGGCATTTCTTCCTTACAAGGCGGACAGAAGGTGCCCCAAAAGTTAACCATCACCGTTTTCCCTTTATAATCAGACAGTGTATGTTTCTTACCATCCAATCCGGACAAAGTAAATTCAGGCGCCTTGGAGCCTTCGACCGGTCGTTTATCCGTGGCATACAAATTATTGAACAGCGTCAATGCACCGATCACTATGGCAATGGCAAAGATCGCCAACTGTATCCATCTTTTATTTTTGCCCATTGATGTTCACTCCAAACGGAAGCTAGTCAGTTTAGCTTTATTTTCATTATAGCTAACTTTAATGCCAACGCTTATTTGTCTTTTTGAATTTTATGTGTCCTTAGCGCTTCCTCGGTCAACTCTTTGATTTCTTTGGCTTCGAGATGGCGGAATTTCCCCCGTGGAACTCCGGTCAAAGCTATAGGTCCGAATTGTACACGCTTGAGCTTGATTAAAGGAAATTGGATGGCATCGAACATACGGCGAACCTGGCGATTACGTCCTTCATAAATAGTAATGGAAACAATGGTTTCCTTTTTAGCCGGATCAATATCGTAATAATCCACTTCTGCAGGTGCTGTCATCCCATCTTCGAGCTCGATTCCATCACGCAGCTTGTCCAATAACGAACCATGTGGAACCCCTTTTACCGTGGCATGGTAAGTACGCGGCACATGATGCCTTGGATGCGTAAGCAAATTGGCGAATTCTCCATCATTGGTCAGCAGCAGCAAGCCCTCAGTATCATAGTCAAGCCGACCTACCGGGTAAATCCGTTCCTTGATATCCTCCAGAAAGTCGGTTACGATTTTCCGTCCGCCCGGGTCCGAAGCACTCGTAATAACCCCTTTTGGCTTATTAAATAGCACATATACTTTTTTCTCCTGCCTGATCTTGCGGCCATCTACGGTAATCACATCTTTGCTGGCGTCAACCTTAACTCCAAGCGTTGTCACAACCTCATCGTTAACCTGAACACGTCCAGCCGTTATCAATTCCTCACACTTACGACGGGAGGCTACTCCCGCTTCTGCCAATACTTTTTGTAATCGTTCCATTAGTCTCCATTCACCTCAAACCTAATGATACTCATCCTACAGAGAAATCACAAGTTGCTCAGGCGAAAATCTGTGTCAGTTCTAAGCAAATACCAGATAACAAATAAAAATGGAAGCAGCGAAACCGACTGCATCCGAGATCAATCCCACTTTTAGCGCATAGCTTGCCTTACGGATGCCTATCGCTCCAAAGTAGACAGTAATCACATACATCGTAGTATCGGTGCTCCCCTGAATCGTGGATGCTATACGTCCGACCATGGAATCGGGGCCAAACTGCTGCAGCAGATCTGTGGTAAAGGCGAGTGACCCTGCCCCCGTAATCGGACGTAAAATAGCCAGCGGCAGCACCTCGCTTGGAATACCTATCATTTCGCAAAAGGGTTTCACCCAATTGGTCATCAGCTCCATGGCACCCGAAGCTCTGAATATGCTGATTGCTACCATCATGCCTACCAAATGCGGGATGATTCTGATCGCGGTATCAAAGCCATCCTTAGCCCCGTCCACAAAGGATTCGTAAACGGGTACCTTACGATACAAGGCATAGAGGGGTATAAAAACAATGATCATTGGAATCGCCCAGGCTGATATCAGATTAACGAAGGCGTACATAACGGAATCATCCCTTCCCTATCGGTTGTTAACATTAGTGCTGTATGGAGTTACGTGCGCGGTACCATCTATCTACAAAAATAGCCGCGAGGGTTGACACAAAAGTAGCCATTAAGGTTGTCCCGACAATCTCGGCCGGGTTTAAGGAATTGAAGTTCATTCTGATCGCGATCAGTGTTGTCGGGATCAAGGTAATGCTCGCCGTATTCAGAGCCAGCAGTGTGCACATAGCCGGACTCGCTGTCTCTTTATTGCTGTTCAGCAGCTGCAGCTCTTGCATCGCTTTGATCCCCATGGGAGTTGCTGCATTACCCAAGCCCAAAATATTTGCCCCCATATTGGACATGATGTAGCCCAGAGCCGGATGGTCCTTAGGTACACTTGGAAACAGGAACCGAACGATCGGACGCAGCAAAGAAGCCAGCAGCTTCAGTAATCCCGCATCCTCGGCAATACGCATGATCCCAAGCCAGAATACCATGATACTAATCAAACCAAAGCATACGGTGACCCCGCTTTTCGCACCATCAAAGGTCGCCTGTGTAACCAGCTCGATATTCCCTTGCGCCGCGGCGACGCCAACACCAGCAACAATAAAAAATAACCAGATAAAATTTACCATAGGTCAACTCCCATCTCGGATGATTATCCAACAGTATCCGCTAGACAATGATTACCCAACACGTCCCGTAAATAGGGTACGGACTATAAATTGAACGATAAACAGCCATTTATCTGCGTATGAGGCTGTATCCGACTGCGACTGATCAAACGAAAATGCAGAACGTTCCTTCAGCTTCAATCTCGGGCTATCCTTCGGGAACAATGGAACACCTCCGATTTCCTGTCCGTTTAATGTATAAACCAGCCTGCCCACATCACCCAGACGGAAGCTTGCCGAATTGGCATCATTTAACTCCACCCGATACGAATAATGTCCCTGTTCTGATTCCTGTGTTGGATACAGGAACTCTTTACCCGCTACCCACTCTGTTCCTTCAATCCCATCTCCCTTATTAACTAAAGGCAGCAGCGGATAGTTGGCGAAGCCGTAGTCCAGCAGCTTGGCATGATCGGCCCAATCATCCCCATCATTCAAGGTGACCACTGCCAGCTGCTGTCCGTCGCGTGTTGCCGAAGAAACCAAACACCGCATAGCCAGCTTGGTATAGCCTGTTTTCACCCCATCGGCACCATCGTAGAGCTGCAGCATTTTGTTTTTATTCAACCATGTGTAGTCCCATGACTCATTTGGATTGGGGGCTTTCTTGAGCTTGGTTTTTACAATTTCCTGAAATTGCGGATTGCGCAGGGAATATGCGGCCAATTTGGCCATATCATTTGCGGTTGAATAGTGCCCAGCCTCATCCAATCCAGATGGATTCTTGAACGAAGAATGCTCCATCCCGATCATTCGTGCTTTCTCATTCATCAAATACGCAAAGCCCTCAACAGTACCTCCAACATGCTCGGCAATCGCCGTTGCCGCATCGTTGCCTGAACGCAGCATCATCCCATACAACAAATGGTGCAGGCTCATTTCTTCATTAAGCTTCAAATAAATCGAAGAACCTTCCTTTCCAAAAGCATTCTTGCCCACCTTCACTGAATCCGACAGCTTCCCCTGTTCCACAGCTACAATCGCCGTCATGATTTTAGTCAAGCTGGCGATACGCATCTGCTTGTCGCCCTGTTTGCTGTACAATACCCGTCCCGAGCGTACATCAATTAAGGCAGCCGTTTCCGCATGGGTTGAAATCGCTGGAGCGGCTTGCAGCACTGGTGATGGGGCCCATATCGTTACCAGCAGCACCGGCAACAATAAGAGCACAACGTTTTTTTTCATAAAAGGGTCCTCCTGCCAACATAGGTTCAATTATGGACATACCGATCTTGTACATGTATATGCGGGTCCTGTCCCATTATATGTCCTCTTCGAAAGCCGCAGCTCCCGTCATTTGCGGAGCGCAAAAAAGACCCTCAGGACTTTGCAGGTCCTTAAGGATCTTAGTTGACTACGGAATAATAGCAGTATTCATGGCATCTCTACTTCACTAACAAATACGGTTAGCTGCTTCGATAAATCTACCTCATAGGGCTGTGTAATCTTCTCTCCATCCGCACCTTCCATGATGCGAATAGTAGGTCGCTGCGGGATTGCAGGATTAATAACAACAACAACCCCCTTCTCGCCTGTGCTCAGCTTGACACTGAGTCCAAGCGGATAAATAGCCACGTTATCCCGAAATAAGGCAACCTTCTTATAATCATATAAAGTCTCCACACCCGAGAACAAAATTTCCATCGCCTGATGCGGCAGCATAGCCAATCGATACGGACGATGTGTGGTCATGGCATCATAGCTGTCTATGATGGCGATCAGCTTGGCGTAATCATGAATCTCATTGCCTTTAATTCCTCTTGGATAACCACTGCCATTCTCCCGCTCATGGTGCTGGAACGCACAGTGAGCAGCCAGTAAAGGCATGTTGGGCTCGTCTTTTAGCAGCCGATAACCGAGCTCCGCATGCATCTTGACCTCGGCAAATTCCTGAGGCGACAGCTTGCCCGGCTTTTTGATAATATCCTGATTAATTTGCGTTTTACCGATATCATGAAGTAGTGCACCCATACCAAGTACAGCAATTTCTTCACGATTGTAACCGTTAGCCATTCCAAGCATCGTCGCGTAAATACATACGTTAAGCGAATGGTTGAATACATAATTATTCAGAACATTCATATTTAACAGCATGATGTGCGTACCTTCACGCGAATCCAAATCTTGCATGATCATTTTGATCACATTGCCAAATGCTCTGCCCATAAACGCATTTTTCGAAAATTTACTTTTGCTGTTCTCTTCCATGGCTTTTCTGAATTGGGTTTTGATTTCGGCCAAAGCCTTCATTTTCGTTTCTTGACTTATCGCGTCTTCAACTTCGATATCATCGGTATCCCTGTCTTGAATGTAAACAAAGTCGACTCCAAATTGTTGCAGCCGATTAATTAAAGCTTGGGTCAGCTCAACACGTTCATTTAATAAAACAAGCCCGTCTTCATTATAAATACATTTAGCAAGCTTCATTCCCGGACTACAAGACCGTGTAGGCAATAACCGCACCAAGAAAACCTCTTTCATCAAATTCTCTCAAAATTTTCATTAAATCCAGATAAAATAAATATAAAAGAAACCTGCAAAAAGAGCAATCTATTTTCCTTAATAAATAGGTAAAGCTGCCCATCATTACGATGAGCAGCTCTTTATAGATCTTGGTATAAGGCTGTGGACCTACTAAATTAATAAAGCAAACTTTAGACAATATAATTTGGATTGTCTGATGGATTCGTTACACTTATCGTTCCGCTTCCAGCCTGATTATGGGTAGTGGAATTCAGTCCACCCTTCATCATGCTTTGAATACGATCGACAACACTAGGTGCTGCATCAATCAGTCTTTCCAGCAAATGCGTTTGATTGTCCAATGGAACAATCTTGACACCTTGTTTACCTACGACCAGAAAAGCAATAGGTGTGATTGATACGCCTCCGCCGCTACCTCCGCCAAAAGGAAGTGAAACCTGAGCATTCGCTCCATCGTGACGGCCCGCTCCCGAAGAATTACCGGATGCGGAATCTTCTTGACCGAATTCGCTGCCACCTGCCGCGAAGCCAAAACCGACTTTTGAAATCGGCATAATCACGCTACCATCGGGAGTTTCCACCGGATCCCCCACGATTGTGTTGACATCGACCATTTCCTTGATGTTTTCCATTGCCGTCTTCATAAGACCTTGTATGGGATGCTCTGTCATCATTGGTTGTGCCTCCTTGTTGTGTACTGGATTCCTCAAACATAAGGAAATCAACGCAAGTATAGCTTAACCGAAAAGCGGTATTACTATGTAAAGCAAACTCGCCCTTCACGCTTTAAACAACACTCTTCGCCAAGTCTTCAAACCACCTTTTATTTTGAGAATCCTTGTCAATAAACGGATCCCGGCAATAAGGATGAACCACATACTAATTTGAAGCTTTACCAGTACCTCGGTCGAAAATCGGGTCTGGTTATACTGCGGAATGACTTGCAGCTTCGGTCGTGCATCCAGCTTGATATAACGGGACAAAAAACCGAGCATCGTCGATTTCAAACCCCATATCATGCCGGTTGCCATAGCGGTTTCAGGAGCATCGCCAATACCGACAGAGGTTTTCCAGTCAAATTGAATGCACCTGACGTGGGTTAGCGTAACCGTCAGCCATTCGTGAAAATGAAAGCAGTTCCTCAACAGCTCTAATGCATTATCAAAACTTTCTTTAATACTGCGCTTGGTGATTTTCTCTTCTTTTACGCTGATCACCTGATGTTCCTTCTTATCAATATACGCAGCCTCAACATTAACTCCCTCGACAAAATTTTTAAACTGGATAAAAGGAACCGCGATTCGTTTCTTGAGCATCCCGTACAGCCCATGAATATCAAACGTGATATCATCATCCTGTGCTTCTCTTACAATCGTTAACCGGCATCTAATGGGACTTGAGAGAAGCGCCACTACCGCAACGATCACAGCAGCTATAACCCAATAATTCAATATCGCTCACCCCTCATTTTTAATATTAAAGCCTGAAAAAGCAAAAAACCCCTTATCGCAGAAGCTTAAGCTTCTTTTCAGGAGTTAGTATAGCCCTATTTGATTAAATCATTCCAGTAGCCTCGTCGATCAAAATTATTCACTTTCGGTTACATCCTCAAAGGAGATTTGATGCCTTTCCCCATTATCCAGTTTACTGAACAACAGGCGAGTCTCCTCTTCCAAATTGTCATCATTCTGGAACAGCGAAGATTCCGGAAGCTCCTCAATCGTACCCAGTGCAAAGTAATCCAGAAACGGCTTTGTGGTTCCATATAATATCGGCCGACCAGGAGCGTCTGCACGATCGACTTCCTTGATTAAATCCTTGGCCACGAGTGTATGCAAGGCTCGTTCAGCCTTGACGCCACGAATCTCTTCGATCTCCACCCGGGTTATCGGTTGTTTGTAAGCGACTATTGCCAGGGTTTCCAAAGCAGCCTGTGACAAAGATGAGCGTGAAGGGGAATAGGCAAGCCGTTCAAAATATGGCGCATGGGCTGGAAGCGTCGTTAATTGGTAGGTTCCGGCGAGCTCAACAATTTGCAAACCTCGCTTGCTGTTCCGTAAGTCTCCTTGCAGATCCCCTATCAAATTACGCACAACATCCGTACTAAGTTCCAACACCTCAGCAAGCTGCTTGGTATCCAGACCCTCGTCTCCAGCGACAAATAGCAAGCCTTCAATAACTGATTTCATCTGTTGAAAATCCATCCGCCTTTCCTTCCTCTCTTGCCTGTATGACGATATCCTCGAAAAATCGGTGCTGATAGCACACGATCATTTTCATCTTCATCAGCTCCAGTAATGCCAAAAAGGTAGTGACAATACTTTCCCGCGAATAATCACCATCGGTTAATTTGGAAAACAATATTTTGCCGTCTGCTTCCTTTAACCACCTTACTACATCTTTCATTCGATCTTTTACCGATATTTCATCCTTGCGTATTTTGGTAACCATGTTTCTGCTGGCCATACGCTGCATAGCCCTCTGAAAAGCGTATACAAGATCAGAAACACCGAGTCCTTTAACTGGATTCTCGACGATTTGATGAATATATGGTGATAAGTCCTCAGGCTCACGGGTATAGATAAGCTTGCGTTCAAGTTCTTTGTCACGCAAATGGTCGGCAATCGCTTTATATTTGCGGTATTCGATCAGTTTTTCAACCAGCTCGGAGCGCGGATCGTAATCTTCGTCGAACAAGTAATCGTCATAATCGTCCATCTCAATGATAGGAGGCTTTGGCAATAGCATCTTGCTTTTGATAGACAGGAGTGTAGCAGCCATTAATAAGAACTCACTCGTCAACTCCATCTCCAGCTCCTGCATCGTATCGAGATAGCTCATATATTGGTCGGTAATCTCTTTAATAGGTATATTATAGATATCAACTTCGGATCGATCAATCAAGTGCAGCAACAAATCAAGGGGGCCCTCAAACTTGTCAAGCTTATACGTAACCTTGTCCAACCGTCGTTCCCCCTTAAAATGTTAGCAGCCGTTCATTCGTTAAGGCTCGTATTGAATTGTATATTAGGAGAACTGTTTGGTCAAATTCGCCATCTCAATTGCACTTACAGCTGCTTCCCAGCCCTTGTTGCCTGCCTTGGTACCCGCGCGCTCAATCGCCTGTTCAATCGAATCGGTAGTCAATACACCAAAAATCGTCGGTACACCGGTTTTGAGATTGATTGCGGCAACGCCTTTGGCCGCTTCACTGCACACATAATCAAAATGCGGTGTGGACCCACGAATAACTGCACCCAGGGTGATGACGGCATCGTATTTACCGCTTTCGGCCATTTTTTGGGCAATCAGAGCGATTTCGAAAGCTCCTGGTACCCATGCAACCTCAACCTCGTCTTCATTCGCTCCATGGCGTTTGAATGCATCTAAAGCGCCACTCAGCAGCTTGCCTGTTATAAATTCATTGAAACGGGCAACAACAACTCCGTATTTTAAACCCTCTGAAACTAAATGTCCCTCGTAAATTTTCGTCATGATGATTAACATCCTTTCAATTTATCATTTTTTATTAGATTTGAAAATCAAGCAAGTGTCCTAATTTTTCATGTTTCGTGTGTAAATAGCTCGCATTGGACTCGTTTTCCTGCATTTGAATCGGTACTCGTTCAACAACTTCCAGACCATAACCCTCTAATCCTTTGATTTTACGAGGATTGTTCGTCAGCAAGCGAATCTTTTGTAAGCCCAGATCCTTCAAAATTTGGGCTCCAATGCCGTATTCTCGCAAATCAGGCGCAAAGCCCAATTTAATATTCGCGTCCACGGTGTCCAAGCCCTCTTCTTGCAGGACATAAGCCTTCAGCTTGTTAATCAAGCCGATGCCGCGACCTTCCTGACGCATATACAGCAGCACACCGGAACCCGCTTCATCGATCTGTTTAAGCGCCGCGTTCAGCTGAGGTCCGCAATCGCAGCGGTGGGAATGGAACACATCACCCGTCAAGCACTCCGAATGAACACGAACCAGAGTTGGCACCGAACCATCGATCTTACCTTTGACAAGTGCCACATGCTCTTTTTGATCGACAGCGTTGGAATAAGCAATGGCTTTATACACACCGTAATCCGTTGGCAGCTTGACCTCAACCTCACGGTTTACCAATTTCTCCTTGTGATTGCGGTAGTGAATCATATCTTTGATCGTGATGATCTTGATATCATGCTTTTGGCTAAATTCCATTAACTCCGGAACACGGGCCATTTCCCCATCTTCTTTAATGATTTCGCAAATGACCGCTGCCGGATAGGAGCCGCACATACGAGCCAGATCGATAGCAGCCTCGGTATGACCGGTGCGGCGCAATACGCCACCTGCTTTGGCAATCAAAGGAAAAATATGTCCGGGCCGACGAAAGCTATGCGGCTTCGAGCTCGGATCGATTAGTGCTTTTACGGTCATGGAGCGCTCGGTAGCGGAAATTCCCGTTGTCGTATCGGCACCGTCTACTGAGACAGTAAATGCTGTTCCATGATAGTCGGTATTTCTCGAAACCATAGGTGGCAGCTCCAGCTCCTGCGCACGCTCCTCGGTAATTGGCACGCACACCAATCCGCGTCCTTCCTTGATCATAAAATTAATAATCTCGGGAGTCGCCTTGTCCGCTAGTGCAATGAAATCACCTTCATTCTCACGGTCCTCATCGTCAACAGCGATAATGACCTTACCCAACATCAAATCGTAGATAGCTTCCTCGATAGTATTAAATTGAATAGGTACTGTCATTTCCCACTCCCACCTCTCTATGTTTACTTACATGAATCCATTCTCCGCCAAAAACGCAGCAGTTAGCTTACTAGATTTACTCTCTGATCCTCCGCCATGTGTACGAAAGCTCAGCAGCTTCTCCATATATTTGCCCAATACATCAGCCTCCAGATTCACTTCATCACTAGGTTTCTTATGCTGGAGCACTGTCTGAGCTAGTGTATGTGGAATGATGGAGACCGTAAATCGTTGATCGGTTACTTGCACTAACGTGAGGCTAATACCATCAATGGTGATCGAGCCATGGGGAATCATATATTTTAAAATAGCTGTATCCTCCGGCTCGATTTCGTAGACAACCGCATTTTGATCGGTCGTTCTGCTAGTAATCGTTCCTATGGAGTCCACATGTCCTTGAACAATATGACCACCAAAACGTCCTCCCACCGCCATCGCACGCTCCAGATTCACTGGATCACCGGCATGAAGCTTGCTAAGTGTCGTTCGTCGGAACGTTTCTGGCATGACATCGACCGTAATCGATGAGCCATCATATTTCACGACGGTCAAACAAACACCATTGACAGAAATACTGTCTCCCAGATGAACATCCTCCAGGATGCGGCTGGCACCAATGCTCAATATCATCGCCTGCCCCTGCCGTGAAATACTTCTCATATTGCCAATTTCTTCAATAATACCCGTAAACATCTTACCTCACCTCGCTGCTATAGCGTGGATATCCAGTTACGCAAACATCCTCACCAAACTGTTGAACCGTGGTACGCTCCAAGCGGATAGCTTCCTCCATACGATCAAACCCTGCAAAAGGCATCGTATCCAGTGATTGACGGCCGCCTCCAATAATTTTGGGTGCAAAGAACAAATGAATCTTGTTAACCAGCCGCTGCTCCAGCATCGCACCATTCAGTGTGCCTCCACCTTCGAGTAAAATCGATGCGATATCGCGTCCACCCAAAAGCTCCATTGCCTTGCTCAGGTCCACTTGAGGTCCACTGCCACATGAAATGACGGTCACACCAGCCGCTTCAAGCCGCTGTTTGGATGACTCTGAAGCATTCTCTGTTGTCAGAACAAGTGTCTCTGCGGTACGATCCGTCACTACCTTGGACTCAAGCGGCAGCCGCAAGGTCGAATCGATAATGAGTCGAATCGGGTGTAGCGCAGGTACATCCAGTCGTGTCGTCAACAAGGGATCATCTGCAAGAACGGTCCCTATACCGACCATAATCGCTTGGTGACGGTGGCGTAAATTATGGACATAAGTGCGAGATTCCGCATTCGTGATCCATTTACTATCCCCCGTCCTGGAGGCAATCTTTCCATCCAGTGTACTTGCTGTCTTCATCGTGACGAACGGGCGTTTGGAACCGATGAAATGATTGAACGTCTCATTCAGCTCCCGGCACGCTTCGGCTAACACACCCGTTACGACCTCCAAACCATGCTGTCTCAAACGTTCAATCCCGGTTCCAGCTACCAGCGGATTGGGATCCTCGCTGCCAACAACGACACGTTTCACCTTTTCTTTAATGAGTCGGTCGCTGCAGGGCGGCGTGATGCCAAAGTGGCTGCAGGGCTCCAAGGTAACATAGGCTGTGCTCCCTTCTGCTTCAGCTCCGGCCATCTGCAAGGCGTGAATTTCAGCATGGGCCGTTCCCCGTTTGAGATGAGCACCCATTCCAACGATCCTGCCGTCCTTGACGAGTACACAGCCTACGACCGGATTAATTCCCGTCTGTCCTGCTGCACCACCAGCAAGCTGAATAGCGAGCCTCATGTAATATTCATCATTCAACAGCTCCATCAAAGTCACTTCCCTGCTAAATTGCTATTGGGTTAACAAAAAAAGCCCTCTTCTCTACAGAAGGGGCTTGTGAAAGAATTACGAAAAAAACGCAGAGTGATAGCGCATCTACGCGATTGAATTATCCAAGGCAACACAAAATGAACAGGCCCTAAACCTATTTTTCTTATCATGCTGCAGTTGGTTTCATAACAACCCACGACAAATACCAGTGTCCACGTTTTCCCTTCTCCCATCCAGACTATACTGTCGGTCTCGGAATTTCACCAAGTCCACCGGTGACTGCAGCAATAAAGCTGAAGCCCACGGGTCACGGACTGAACAAAACGCTGTTAAGCGTCTCATATCACCGCCGGTGGGGAATTTCACCCCGCCCCGAAGGAAAACATCCTATTATGTTGATTGAAATTCCTACTAAGTAGGTTGGAAAATACTTTGACAGAATTTTAACATCATTTTCGTGAAATTGCAACAGTTAGTATTCGAAAACGATTGCACGCTGGTTCACTAAGCAATTTCATCCACCTCAATAGTCAAACCTATGAGTGTCCGGCACATTTGGTGCTGACTTATAATTAATAGGAACCTCAAAACGAACACCAAACAAGGGAGGCGCCACAATTGAGTTTGTCACTTGGACTTCAACTCTATTCCGTAAGAAATGAACTGCAGAAAGATCCTTTGGGTGCATTGGAAAAGGTAGCTGCGATTGGATATAAGGATCTCGAATTGGCCATCCATTACTCCGATGCTGCAGGTCATGGTGGTTATTCGGTTGCTGGCATGAAGGCAGCAGAATTCAAAAGCAATCTGGATCGCCTAGGGATGAGAGCATTAAATGCTCAAATGTTCCCGATCGAAAATGTCCATTGGGAGCGTCTGATTCCCTTTGTTCAGGAAATTGAAATGCCTGCTGTCTCCATCTCCATGTCCATGTTCAAAAATAAGCAGGCCGCTTTCGATTTCAGTGCAACACTGAACAAATGCGGAGAAATATGCCGTAAAAATGGTCTTGATTTTTACTATCATAATCATTTTCAGGAATTCCAAAAATTTGAAGGTCAAACCGTCATGGAGATTATCCTGGCCAATACGGATAAGGATCTGGTAAAAATCGAGTTCGATACGTACTGGGCCCTCAGAGGAGGCGTTGACCCTTCTGAGTATTTGCATACGCTTGGTGAGCGTTGTGATCTGGTTCATCAAAAGGATATGCCTGCCACTGCCAAGCCGGTCAATTGGTTCGATTTCTTTGGCGAGGATGCGGACATTACGGTTGATAAAAAGCTGGGTACTTCAACAACAGATCAATTCACCGAGATCGGTGAAGGCGTCATGGATATTCCCGCTATTATTGCTACCATCCGCGAAATGGATATTGTGAAAACCATTTTTGTCGAACAGGATTTTACAGCCCGCAATCAATTGGACAGTGTTGAATTCAGTTACAAGCGTATGGTTGAACTGATGAATCTGTCTCAAACAACATAGGAGGACACCACTATGACAGATAAATTAAGGATTGGCATTGTAGGCTTGGGGGGGATTGGTACATCCAAGCATTTGCCCAGCTTATCCAAGCTTGCTCACATTGAGGTTATCGCGTTCTGCGATATTATCGAGGAAAAAGCCCTTAAAGCAGCCAAGGATTATGGCAGCGAATCGTCTACTGTGTACACGGATTACAGAAAGATGCTGGAGGATCGCACAATTGATGTCGTTCATGTGTGTACGCCTAACAGCTCCCATGCGGAAATCACGATAGCTGCGCTTGAAGCCGGCAAGCATGTCATGTGCGAGAAGCCAATGGCCATCACCTCTACCGATGCACGGAATATGCTCGAAGCGTCCAAACGGACAGGCAAGAAATTGACAATTGGCTATCAAAACAGATATCGTCCGGATAGCTTATTTTTGAAAAATCTGTGCAGTATCGGCAATCTGGGCGAAATTTATTTGGCCAAGGCGCTGGCCATTCGTCGGCGGGCTGTACCCACCTGGGGCGTGTTTCTTGAAAAAGAACTGCAGGGTGGCGGCCCTTTGATTGATATCGGAACGCACGCATTGGACCTGACCTTGTGGATGATGGACAACTATAAGCCAGTCAGTGTAACAGGCTCTGTATTTCACAAGCTTGCAGGCCGCGAAAATGCAGCCAACCTGTGGGGTCCCTGGGACACGAAAAAATTTACCGTAGAGGATTCTGCGATTGGTTTTATTAAAATGGAGAATGGCGCGACGATTACACTGGAATCCAGCTGGGCGCTTAACACTATGGATGTGCGCGAAGCGAAAACAGTCCTCTGCGGCACCGAAGGCGGAGCGGATATGGACGATGGACTGCGGATCAACGGGGAACAAATGGGTCGATTGTACGAACATAAAGTGAGCTTTGAGCGTGGTGCGGTCGTATTCTATGCGGCTGCTGCGGACGAAAGCCCAGCCGATCTGGAAGCACGATTATGGATTGAATGCATACTAAATGATACAGAGCCACTCGTAAAGCCTGAACAAGCACTCGTTGTCAGTGAGATTCTCGAAGCCGTTTACCAATCTGCTGCAACCGAAAAAACGATTTACTTCAATCATTAGGTCCTGAGCACGCACCAGATATGTAGTTGGCCTGACCGCTTGAAATCGGAACAACCGATTCAAGCGGTTTTTTTCGACCAGCGGATTAAGATGGATAAACAGAAGAGGCATCAAAGCCTCTCCGTTTGGAGATACCTTGACACCTCTTCATTACTGCTTGTGACATCCCTATTATTTGGTTTTCATCTTATCCCATGTACCCTGGAATTCGGCTAACAATTGATCGCGGTTTACTTTGCCTGCGATGTACTTCTGTAAAGAGGCTGCCATTTCCTGTGGACTGCCATCAGGGTATTTCGGCCAGTGCCAGCCAAGCACCTTGTTCTCCTTGAGGTACTTAGCGATATCCTCGCCAGGTGTGCCTACAGAGGCCGCATCAGCAGGAATTGTCTTTAAAGCGGGGATGAATTTGAATTCCTTTGCCAAATAGTTTTTACCAATATCCGAGGTGACCAGCCAGTTCAAGAACTCTTTGGCTTCCGGCTTCACCTGAGAATCTTTATGGATAACCCAGTTATTCGGTACGCCTACAAACAGCTTGTCATTCAAAGCAACATCCTCGTTGATCGGAATTGGCATTAAGCCCACATTAATCTTCGGATCGATTTTTTGAATCAAAGGTAGTGTCCAGTTCCCACTTTGCATGATTGCAGCCTGACCACTGCCAAAAGTAGCGATAAAACTGTTATAATCGGTCGTCAACTGGTTTTTGTTGCCGTACTTTACAATGAGATCAAGCATGTTCAAGGAGTCGGCAAAAATCGGATTACCGGCAAATTTTACCTTCCCATCATTCAAATCCTTAATAAACGCATCGGTGTTGGGCTGCTTGGCCATCGGATTATTGAAGAAATGCCGCCCGAGTGAGGACCATACCTGAAACATATTCACAAAAGGCGTCACACCATTGGCTTGCAGCTTCTTGCTGACATCCTCTAGTTGTGAAAGTGTTTTGGGAAGCTCTGTAATGTTCGCTTTGGCAAACAAATCTTTATTGTAAACGAAGCCATAACCTTCAAGCGAGACTGGCATCCCATAAAGCTTGCCGTTGATTGTAGTAGGCTCCTTGGCAAAATCGAATACATCCTTTGCCCATGGCTGATCGGATAAATCCTCTACACGATCCTTCCACGTTTCCAGCTGCTGAAAGCCCTCATTGTTAAAAATATCCGGCATTTCACCTGCGGCAAATTTGGTCTTGAGGATTGTATTGTAGTCGGTGCCAATGACGGTCTCGATTTGGACCTTGACGCCTGGATGCGTCTTTTCATACTCATCCTTCAGCTTATTCAATTGCTCGGAAATCTCAACCTTAGCCTGAAAGATTTTAAGTGTAACTTCTTTCTTTGGCTTCGCATTGTTATTCGCCGTTTTCGTATCAGCGGACTTGTCTCCATTCGTTGCACAACCAGTCAAAAAGGACATTAACAATACAAGCGCACTGCCAGCAGTAAGCGATCGTTTCATCGTTCAAACTCCCCTTCGTTCTATTATTGTTTACCATTTTATTATAATTCAGCCTTTAAGTGGCGGACACTCATAGGTTTGACTATTGAGGTGGATGAAATTGCTCCTGACCTATGAGGTCAGGTTTGTACCACTTTACCCCTTGATAGCGCCGGAGGTAATCCCTTCGATAATATGCTTCTGGAGAGCAAGGAAGAAGATCAGGATCGGTACCACACTCATCACAAGCGCTGCTAACGCAAGATCCCACTGATTCGTATATTCGCCAAATAAGGAGTTAATAGCGACCTGGATGGTTCGCAAGTCTTTTTGCTGCAAAATGATAGATGGGAGCAGAAAATCATTCCACATCCACAGGCTGTTTAGCAAGACAACTGTAACTGTCATTGGTTTAAGCAACGGAAATATGATTTTCCAAAACACACCGTATGGGCTACAGCCATCGACTTTAGCGGATTCTTCTATTTCGAACGGGATGGAGCGAACAAAACCCTGATACAAAAAAATGGTAAACGAAACACAGAGACCGAAATAACAGACAACAATGCCCGGAATACTGTTAATCAGGTGAAACCAGGATGCGACCTTTACCAATGGTATCATGATCGCCTGGAACGGAATGACCATAGCTGCCACAAATACGGCGAGCAGCATCCGATTGAACCTGCTCGGCCTGCGTGCCAGTCTGTAAGCCGCCATTGATGATATAATGACCAAGCCAATGTTGCTGAATACTGTAATTAACAAGGAATTTTTAAGTGTAGTAGCAAATTGCAGCACCTTCCATGCATGTACATAGTTATCCCATCGCAACACCTTAGGCAAGCTTGCCGCATTGATCAGAATCTCGGCAAAATTTTTCACCGAGTTGGCCAATACAAAATAAAACGGTGCCAGAAACAGGAGCGCAAGAACAATTAACGCAATCTCAACGAGCAGCAGTCTGGCATTGTACGCATCGGTTTTCATTACAGATCCACCTCACGCTTCTTCGTCATGGACACCTGAATCGCCGTAATGATGGACACTGCCATAAAGAAAATAAGTGCCTTGGCGGTTCCCAGTCCATATCGGTTATTGACAAATGCCTCGGTGTAAATATTCATTGCGACCGACTCCGAAGAGTTATAAGGCCCACCCTTGGTGAGTGAAAAGTTCAAATCAAACATTTTAAAAGCCCAGGCGATCGTTAAAAAGAGACAAATCGTGATGACTGGCATAATGAGCGGAATGATAATACTGCGTAAGATTTGGGCGCTGTTCGCACCATCGATCGTGGCCGCTTCTATTAGGTCCTTCGGCACATTGGTCAAACCAGCGATATAAATAACCATAATATAACCAGCTCCATGCCACACAAATACGATAATGAGCGCCCAAAAGGCCGTATCCTCCGTTCCAAGCCAGGGTAGATTGAAAAACCCCAAATTCGTCAGCTTCCCAATGGCAGCAAATCCTTGAACAAATATAAATTGCCATATAAAGCCAAGCAGCAAGCCGCCCAATACGTTCGGGATAAAATAAACCGTTCTTAACAGATTGCGCGTCTTCAGCGATTTGGACAAAAAGTAAGCGAGCGCAAACCCGAGCAAATTTGTCAGGATGACAGCTACAAAAGTAAACCGAGCCGTAAACCAGAACGATTGAATAAAATTGGTGTCCTTGGTAAGCACCGTTTGATAATTGCTTAAGCCAACCCAACGAATACTGTCAGCAACCCCGTTCCAATCGGTAAATGAATAATACACGCCAAGAAAAAAAGGAAGCATAATAATGATGGTATAGAACAGAACGGCAGGACTCAGAAACACCGTTTGCTGCATCCATTCCGACGACATGGACTTTCTCATGGTATCCCCTCCCTCTCTTCTATTGGAACTCGGTTTCGATGAATTTGGTGTTGCAGTCACCCGCTTTAAAAAACTCATGCTGCAGAACTTTCAGATGGAAGGGAATCGTTGTCCGGACGCCCTCGATGTGAAATTCTTGGAGAGCTCTTTTCATACGTTGAATCGCCTCAGGACGATCCCGGCCCCACACGATCAATTTAGCTATCATAGAATCGTAAAAAGGAGGAATTTCATAGCCGGTAAAAGCTGAGCTGTCGATCCTCACCCCAAAACCGCCAGGAAGCCGGTAACCCGTTATTGTACCTGGAGACGGCCTGAACTGATTGTCAGAATCCTCGGCATTTATACGGCATTCGATCGCCCACCCCTTCAGTTCAACCTCATTCTGGGTGAATGAGAGCGGGTACCCGGCAGCGACAGCAATTTGCTCTTTAACAAGATCAATACCTGTCACAAGCTCCGTTACCGTGTGCTCTACCTGGATTCTTGTGTTCATTTCCATAAAATAAAACTGCCCATGCTTATCGAGCAAAAATTCAAGTGTACCTACCCCCAAATAATCAACAGCCCTGCTGGCAGCGACAGCCGCCTGACCCATGGCCTGCCTTAACTCGGGTGAGACTGCAGGAGATGGCGCTTCCTCCACAAGCTTTTGATGTCTGCGTTGTATAGAACAGTCCCTTTCACCGAGATGAACGATATGGTTATGGGCATCTGCAATGATCTGAATTTCAATATGCCGGGGCTCCTCAATATACTTTTCCATATAAACGCCTGGATTACCAAAGGACGCCTCCGCCTCCTTTTGAGCCTGTCGAAACATAGAGTCCAGCTCCAGCTCGCTTTGGACGACTCGCATTCCTTTTCCCCCGCCACCAGCTGTAGCTTTAATAATGACAGGATAGCCGATTTCATCAGCAAGAATCACAGCAGCATCTACAGCTTCTATTAGCTCCTCTGAACCTGGAACCACGGGTACGTTAGCCAGCTTCATCGTTCGTCGCGCCTGGGCTTTATCCCCCATCCTGTGAATCGCATCAGGCTTGGGACCTATGAACGTAATACCGCACGTTCCGCACAGCTCTGCAAAATCGGCATTTTCAGCAAGAAACCCATATCCTGGATGAATCGCATCCACCCCAACTGCAGAAGCCAAGGTCAGGATGGCCTTAATGTTGAGATAGCTTTGCTTGGAGCTGACAGGTCCGATGCAATAGGCTTCATCAGCCATTTGCACATGCATTGCATCTCTGTCAGCCTTTGAATAAATCGCAACGGTCGGGATGTCCAATTCCTGACAAGCTCTAATAATTCGAACCGCAATTTCGCCTCTGTTGGCAATCATGATTTTTTTGAACATACGACTACACTCCTACAGGCTTTACGAGAAATAAAGGCTGATCATATTGGACCAGCTGTCCACTTTCGATCAAAATTTCTGTGATGACACCATTGATCCCGGCTTGTATCTCGTTAAACAATTTCATTGCTTCGACAATACCGACAACGGTAGTTTCTGTTACGCTGTCACCTACTCGGATAAGAGGGTCCTCTCCCGGCTCTGCAGATGAATAAAAGATACCTACTGTAGGCGAAGCTATTTCAATTGGAGCCGCACTTTCAGGCTCCGCTGCAATAGTACCGACCTGGGTTTCCCGTTCCACATGATGAGGAACCATCAAAGGCTTCGAATGATAACCGGATTCTGATGGCAGACTTTCCTCGGATGATACAGGGAGGCTGCGCTTAGAAATGGACAGCTTGACCGTTTCATATTCAAGTGAAAATTGCTCAATCGGAGCCTGAATGACGATTTGGATGATTTCTTTTAATTCTGATGCATTCATTGGGTATAACCTCACTTCTGTGTGTCTCTATGATTATTTTGAATAGTGCCGATGTAAGGATCCGCTTCCGCTTCTCCTGTTATTAACGCTTAAATGAAGATATACCAACACCATTTTCTTTCAGCAATAAACGAATTTTACTAATCATATTTAACGCTGTAGGGGTGTCACCATGTACACAGATCGTCTGTCCAGTGATATCGACCTCGTTCCCAGTAATCGTAGTTACTTTTCCTTCAGCGACCATTTTTAAAGCACGCTTGGCTGCCAAGTCCGGATCAGTAATCACCGCGCCAGTCAATTTTCGGGATACAAGGGTCAGATCGTCATTATAGGCACGGTCCGCATAGACTTCCAGAATCGGATGCAGTTTTTTTTCCAGCAGAACCTTATGCATCAGTGAATTCGGGTTAACGAAAACAGGCAGCTCGGGATTGAATGCAAGTACTGCATCTGCTGCGTAATTCGCAAGTTCTTCATCTATATCCACTCGATTTGCTAACGCACCGTGCAGCTTCACATGCTGCAGTCGGACCTTATGCTTGTTACAAAAAGCCTGCAACGCGCCAATCTGATATACGATCATATTGATCACTTCATTGCGCTCCATATCCACAAATCTTCTTCCGAAGCCGTTTAAATCGGGGTACCCCGGATGAGCACCCACCCCTACATCAAAGCTTCGCGCCAACTCCACTGTACGGTTCATCACATCGGGATCTCCACCGTGAAATCCACAAGCCACATTGGCTGAGGAAATCATCTGGATGACCGCTTCGTCCATACCAAGCTTGTAGGCACCGAAGCTTTCACCCATATCACAATTCAAATCGACAGTTGTAAGCATCGATTCCCCTTCCTTCTTTATCTATTGTTGATATCAAGCAGAGAAAACAGTTGCTCCTGTTCTCTCCACAATGCTTGAGCCTGTTCGATATTTATGATTTCAAAAAACACTTGGTCTCCTGGCTTACGCTGTGCTAGAAAAGGCAAATCTACACCTGCAACGACACCTATTTTCGTATAACCCCCCGTTACCTGACAATCCGACATCAGCACAATAGGCTGACCGTCCCCCGGTACCTGAATCGAGCCCATTGTTATATAATCGGATATGATATCCGCCCCCGAAGTATGGACGAGCTTAGGGCCCATAAGACGAAAGCCCATTCGATCCGAATCATGAGATAGAGTATAGGGTTGTGTTGTCAAGATATCCATCGATTCTTGAGTAAAGGAATCTGCCTGTGGACCCGTGATAAATCGGACAGGACGGTTTCCATCACAAACGGGTCGGTATTTCGAAGGCAATACTCTACACAGTGTTGATGCTGTGTACACACGCTGAGCAGTCTTTACTGCAAGCACATCTCCAGTTCGCAGGCTTCTTCCCTGGAAGCCCCCATACCCTCCCCGCGCAAAGGTCGAGCTGCTGCCCATAACTAAAGGAACGTCAATGCCGCCACTGACTGCCATATAGGAGCGGCACCCATATCTGGCAGAACCACATTGAAGAATGTCATCGGGCATAACCCGAATCGTCTTCCATAAAGCAAGTGGACGGCCGTTTAATGTGAACGAGAGATCCGCTCCCGTTATAGCGATCACTCCCTCATGAAGAAATTTCAATTTGGGGCCAACCAGCGTAAATTCAACAGCAGCTTCATTTTGCCGATTGCCTACCAGCAGGTTGGCTGCTCTGAATGAGAACGCATCCATAGCTCCACTCTGTGGAATTCCATATTGGCGAAAATCGAATCTACCCAAATCCTGCACGGTGCTGAACATCCCTGGCTTGATGATTTCTATAAATTCCATTGTTCATTCCACTCTCTTTGTTTATGTTCGTTCCAACCCTCCGCTTCCGCTGAAGTTATCGCTTCAAACTTAATGCTGTCACCTGCAGCAAAACAGCTCGGCGGTGTTTTATAAGGATCGAATGTATCCATGGGCGTTCTTCCTATCAAATGCCAGCCACCTGGAGACGTTATTGGATATATACATGTTTGACGGTTGGCAATGCCGATCGAGCCCTTCTCGACCTTGACACGAGGACTTGTACGACGAGGTAAAGCCAATCTGCTATCCAAATCACCACAATACGGAAAGCTGGCTATAAAACCGAGCATATAAATTAGATAGGCAGAGGAAGAATGGATTTGCACGACTTCATTAGCACTGATGTTGTTCTCGGCAGCCACATAGTCCAGATCAGGCCCATAGCTATCGCCGTAAACAACAGGAATATGAACCGTTCTGCCTTTACTATTCGCCAGATCAGCGTCTGACAGCTGGATTTGCTGCAAGGCATTCAACAACTGGCTGTAGCTTATTCGTACAGGATCGTAGCATACCGAAAGACTGGAGAAGGCAGGCATCCATTGTTTGACGCCCAGGATGTTCGCTTCCTTGATTTTGTCAGCCCATGCATGGACACGACGATTCACTAGAGTAGAAATGACTGGTTCAAATTGAATGATGAGTACCTGCTCTCCTAAAGGGAGATATTGAGGAACAAGCGTTGAGGATACCACTTGGATCCAACCTCCTTACTTCACGCTGATTCTTACTGAGAAGATCCGGCCAAGACGGATTCTCTATACAAAAATTATAGCGATAATAAGGGCTGAGTCCCACACAGAAAATTGTGGACATAAGTGGACAATCTTGATTTTTGCTGGGTCGATTGAGAGGATAAGCGGGGGAATCTCCCAACACTTCACATAGATAGTGGAGATTCCCGATTCATTTGTACACGAAAATCTTTGGGCGTTTGTCCCTCCAATTTTTTAAAAACCCTACTGAAATACTTTTCATCCTGATAACCTACCTTGCCCGCCACATCGACTATTTTGATTTGAGGGTTCAATAGCAGTACCTTGGATTTCTCGATACGTATTCTGTTCAGATAGTCAATAACGTTTTCCTTGAGTTCCAGCTTGAATTTGCGAGAAATGTATTCCCGGTTCAAATGGAATTTGGTGGATATATCCTGAAGCGTAATGTTGCGGTAGTAATTTAATTGAATATATTTGGCAATTTCATTCATCGTATGTCCGCTTTGGACCTTTTTGCTCAAGAACAACCGCATCAATTCGGTCAAGTGATTAGTAAATTCCTGCTGAAATAAAGCTGATGAAAACTGACCATTATGATCCATTGGAATGATGAAATCCGTATCTTCCGTCGGCAATAGCTGATCCGGCTCGGCCCCTTCGTAAAACTCCTCCATCCAGCGCGCCTTCAACACCTTGTAGGCGTCCAGCCATAGATCAAGCTGATCCATCGATATTTTGTCCAGCTTGTCCATACCATCAAACCATTTTTGTATGACCACTTGTAATTGCTCCGGCCTGCCACTCTTCATCGCAAGACTGATAGCCTCCTCGTAATCACTGAATCTCAATGAGCCGATACGCAATACAACACCTACCTGATAGCTATGTTTCCGGGTCGAAGTATCGAGCAGATTTCGCTGGCCTAGCGCCTGCCTGGCTTGATTATAGGCTTCCTGCAGGTTGTCTGGAAAGGCTAGCTCGGAGCTGATGCCGATATCGAATGATGCCTTAAGCACCCTTGCGATTCCGTGCTGAATACGCTCCAGGACAGCTTCCGCATTCACTAATTGTTCCCAGGCCAGAATGACAATTTCCTGATTGCTATTCAAATTACGAAAGGCAATACCCATTTGAGCTTTGTGTAGAAATTCATTACAAATATTAAGCAGAGAAAATATGAGCAGACCCATATTGGAAGCATACTTTTCTTGAATATCACGCTGGACGTCCTGCAGATTGATAACGGCAACCATACAGGAATGAACACTGGCTAGCTGTGGAAACTCTTTGATTAACAGCTGTAATTCATTGCGATATCCGACAGGCTCCATAATGACATTGGACAGAAGCTTGTCCCTGTAGATCGATTTGAGCTCAATAACTTCCATGCTTTGATACTGATGGCGCACCCGCTCCTGATGGGCTTCCTTCCAGCTGTCGACTGCCTTTTGAATAGCATCATGCAATTGCTTGGCAACAATTGGCTTAAGTAAATAATCCGTAGCCCCATATTTAAGCGTATGGCGCATTAGCTCAAAATCATTATGCCCGCTAATCACAATCTTTTTACAAGTAACCGCATGAGAATCCATCCATTCCATCAGCCCGATCCCCGTCATTAAGGGCATCATCATATCCGTGATGACAAGCTGCGGCTGTTCTCTCTCCATGATTTCTATCGCTTCCAGACCGTCTTCCGCTTCCAGAACAGTCTCAATATCCAGAGCACTCCAATCTGTGAGCAGGCGGATGGTGCTCCGTACATGCTTTTCATCATCGACAATAAGTACTTTCATCTATAATGCCCCCTTGTCTATTCCCATGATTGGAATGCTCAGTATGACCTGTAGTCCATAAGGATGAATGCTGCCAAGCTCCAGGTTGGCCTGCTCTCCATAATAAAGACGCAGCCTGAACATAATATTCATCAATCCGATGCTTTCCCCAAGCCTTTCTCCGCTTTCATCCAGATGGGTTAACTTGTGGCGCAGCTGTTGAAGTCTCTCGTCCGAAACACCGATCCCGTTGTCCTCCACTATGATAAGCAACCTGGCTTTCTCTATCCTGGTTCTTACTTTGACCACGCCGACTCTTTTATTCGTAATATAAAATCCATGCTTGAAAAAGTTTTCGACAATGGGCTGTACGATCATTTTGGGTACCTGAAAAGAACTCGTCTGCTCACAAATATCAAATTCAAAGGAAAGCTTATCCTCGAACCGCTGCTGCTGAAGCATGCAATAATAGTTGACATAGTCAATCTCCATGGATAGTGGAACGATCGTTTCTTTGGTGTTCATGCTGTAATGCATCATTTGTCCCAATGAAGATATGAGGGTATAGACCTGAGGCGCCTGGCTTTCCAAAGCCAGATTACCGATGGATTGCAGCGCATTATTCATAAAATGGGGGTTAATTTGAGCCTGAAGCATCTCCAATTGAATCGTTTTGTTCGCTAAATTCAGCTTGTATTCCCTTAAAATCAAGTCATTGATTGTGTGCATCATCGTCCGGAAACGCTTGGCCAGAATTCCAATTTCATCCGTACGGTTAATAACGATTGTTTCCTCCAGTTGGCCGGCCTGGATGTTATTGATATGCGAAATCAACTGCTTCAGCGGTCTAGTTAATCGTAATGAAACCATTAATACCGCTATCATCGCAATTGTGAGAAAGATTGCCGCTACAATTGTGTTGATAAAGGTCAAATTTCGAGCATATTCGTATAGATGCGAATAGGGTATGCGCTTGACAAGCGTCCAATTCAGATAAGACGTGGATAGCTTGGTGTAAATCATAATGCCCGAAAATTCACGTTGATTCCATTCCATATATCCGGCATCATCAGGGTTGTCCAAAAGCTGCTTGATCCATGCTTCGGTAGGCGCTGCGCCAAGGTAGGTCTCTTTCCCTGCATAAATGATTGTTCCGGTTTCGTCAAGAATGTATAAATCCTCATTATTTTTCTCATACAATTGAGCAGTCAGTTTGCTTAACGCTTCCAACTTTACGTCTATGGACAACAGCCCGATCTGCTCATTGCTCGGAACCCGATAAAATGGCCGATGGATCGTAAACACCATTTCTGGAACCGCCATTGGAACCTGAATGATCCCGTAATCGTGACTCCTGTGCGTTCCTTCTGTGTAAACCGCATAGGGCGCTATGGCCCTGTTTGCTGACGGCTCATACTGAATCGGTCCCCGTTTAAAATTATTTTGATATAACACATAAGAGCTCTGATTATCGCTGATGTTCAGATAGACCTGGTAAATATCATTCGCCGAGCGGGAAACGATCTGCATAATCGTAAAAATATAAGACTCACTCTGGTAATCGGCAAATCCTTTTGTCAAAATACTGTCCAGGGTTGCGTTCGAGTAAATGCTCAAGGAAGCATTTTTCACCGTATCCAAATAATTAATGATGTTGGTCTTTCCTTCGGAAATGAGGTGAGTATTTTCTTCGATGGCACGCTCTTTTAACGATTCCTTGGTATATGAATCCGTAATAAAAATTGAAGAGGTGATGGGAACAATCGTCGAGATCAAGAGCAAAACAGTTAGTTTGTGACGGATGCTTTTTTGAAAAAAACGCATAGTTTCGCCCCGTTTGCAAGATGATTTTTAACATTATCTTAACAAGAAGAACCTAAATTGTCTAGAAAACAACTTACCAACAACGTTATTTAATGTAACATAAACATGACATAATTATGATCTCGATTAGCTTGTTTACGAATTTGGAATGATCCTGTGACTCGCACAGGTTTGTTGGACAACGGAGAATGAGGAGTTGCGGTACGGGTTACCAAACGCGCCAAAAAACCTTAATTAATAAGGTTTTTACCATGGCAACGTCTTTATTTTCTTTTATTTACGTGGTACGTCAAATCCTTGAAAGTTCGAATAATACGAATCGATACATGATCATTGCTGGCTCGGTCCACAGGAACAAACACCATATTGATATAATCCTTAAGCTCCATATCCATGCCTTGCTCCTTGAATGCCTGAATAAAATCTCCAACATTCGGTGATGTGGATGGATCACAAAATATTGAAATCTCTTTAATGGTCTTGACCGTACCGTCCACATGTTCAATTGAAGCTATGTATTTCGCTTTATCCATGTGATTGACCTCACCTTCTCAACTACTACTAACAATCCTTGTCAATATAGCATATATGGAAGTCATTTACATGATAGAATAGGATCATTTATTCAAATCGTTTCCAAACAAGAAAAGCCGAGCCCCTTCTTGGTTGAGGGAACTCGGCTATAGCTTCAAATAAGCGATGCTTGGTCAGCAATTAAACTTCTACCACTTTGACGGATTCCATTTGGTCTCTGCCTTTGAATTGGTCAACAAGCTCCATACCTGAAGTCACTTTACCGAATACGGTATGTTGACCATCCAGATGTGGTTGTGGACCATAACAGATGTAGAACTGACTTCCACCTGTATTACGGCCTGCATGCGCCATAGCCAGTGTTCCACGCTCATGTTTGTTTGGATTGATTTCACAGTTGATCTTGTAGCCTGGGCCGCCAGTGCCTGTACCTGTAGGACAACCACCTTGTGCCATAAAACCAGGAATTACACGATGAAATACGAGGCCATCATAAAAACCATCATTTGCTAATTTTTCAAAGTTCGCTACTGTGTTAGGTGCATCTTTTTCAAATAAATCGATAACGACTTCGCCGCCATTGGCAAGTTTAATTTGTGCTTGTTTTGACATGTAAAATGTACACTCCTTTGTGATCTTCCTGTTCAATGTGTTTTATTGTACTACATCCTGCAGCTCTGCACAAATGCTAGACTACAAGGACTTTGTGGTTTGCTTCATTCTCGCCGGGATACGGTCATTGCCGACAATGTTTTCATACGACTCACGTTCAACCACAACCTCGGCTTCGCCATTATTCACAAATACGACTGCGGGACGGCGAATCCGGTTATAATTGCTGGCCATTGCGTAATTGTAAGCACCCGTGCAGGATACAGCCAAGATATCGCCAGACTGAACCTCAGGAAGCGTAACATCCCAAATCAACATATCTCCGCTCTCACAACATTTGCCGGCTATCGATACAAGCTCTTCTTCCTTCTCAGTAGCCCGATTCGCAAGCATGGCCTCGTAACGGGATTGATACAAGGCAGGACGCGGGTTATCGGTCATACCACCATCAACAGCTACATATTTACGGACGCCCGGGATATCCTTGTGCGTACCTACCGTGTATAAGGTTGTACCTGAATCTCCAACGATGCTGCGGCCTGGCTCCACCCAGATTTCCGGTGTTGGGTAATCATAACGGCTAAAGTTGCTGCTAATCGATTCAGCGATCGCTTTGACATATTGAGAAATCGGCAGCGGCGTATCGCCCTCGACATAGCGGATACCGAACCCGCCTCCCAAATTAATTACGGAGAATACGACCTTCAGTTCATCGCGAACCTTAGCCGCGAAGCCGATAACTTTATCAACAGCCATTTGAAATCCTTGTACCTCAAAAATTTGCGACCCGATATGTGAATGGACGCCCAACAGCTTAATATAAGGGAGCTTGGTGGCTTCCTCAATGGCATGGTAGGCAGAGCCATTATCCAAATCCAATCCAAATTTCGAATCCGTTTGACCTGTAGAAATATATTCATGCGTATGAGCCTCAACGCCAGGTGTAATACGGAATAAAATATTCACTCTCTGACGCTTCTGCCCCGCAATGGCATTCAACATATGAAGCTCCACCAAATTATCGACCACGAAGCAGCCAATCCCTGCATCAATGGCCATTTCAATTTCCATAGGCGTCTTGTTATTTCCATGAAAATGTATCCGTTCAGCTGGGAATCCGGCCTGTAGTGCTGTATACAGCTCCCCATCAGACACAATGTCCAAAGACATTCCCTCTTCTTCTACCAAGCGGCACATGGCCATCACACAAAATGCTTTACTTGCATAGGCAACCTGAAATTTCAAGCCTGTTTCGCGAAAAGCTTCTACATATTCACGGCATCTTTGACGGATCAATGCTTCATCCATAACATACAGCGGAGTTCCAAAGCGCTCTACCAGATCCGTTGTATCGCATCCACCAACTTGCAAATGCCCATAATCGTTAATTGTACTCGTTCCATGCAAATACATATTTAATTTCCCTCTCCCCGTTGACATTATATCTAAAATACCATAATGGGGCATGAGCTGACAATATGTATTGAGCCCACCTTGATTATGGCTGTCTGGTGCTATCCGCAGGTTTGGTTAAACTCATTCTGGTTTTGACAGCAAGGAATGGCCTACGAAGAACAATTTCCCGCATTGCCTTTACATTAAACGGTATGAACGGCCACAAATAGGGGGCATTATACGATCTTCGTGTCGCCAGATAGATGACCCAAACCGTAGAAACGATGACGAAACCCGGAACTTTCCATATTGCAGAAGCAATCAGCAGCATCAGTCGAGTCAATCGGTTGGCGAGCCCAAGTTCATAGCTCGGTGTAGCGAACGTGCCTACGGCGGCAACAGCCAGATATAAGATCACCTCATTTACAAACAGCCCCGTCTTAACCGCTACTTCTCCAACCAGTACCGCAGCCACCAAGCCCATTGCTGTTGTGAGCGGCGCAGGAGTATGCACAGCAGCCATTCGCATCAGATCTATTCCGAGCTCGGCTATTAAAAATTGCACCAACAGCGGCAGCTTTACGGCTTCCTGTGGACCGATAAAGTCCATTCCGACTGGCTTCAGCTCAGGCGAGCTCACAAGCAAAAACCAGAGGGGCAGTAAGAACAGCGAGGCGGCGATTCCAAGAAATCGAACCCAACGCAGGTAAGTTCCTGCCATAGGCGTTTGTCGATACTCCTCTGCATGCTGCACATGATGAAAAAAGGTTGCCGGCAATATAATTACACTAGGCGAAGTATCCACAAACAAAGTAACATGCCCCTCAAGCAGATGAACCGCAATGACATCTGGACGTTCCGAATACCGAACCATCGGATACGGATTCCAACTTTTGCCCACAAGGGCTTCTTCCAGCTGTTTTTCAGCCAGAGGCAGACCTTCAACCTGGATTTGATTGATTTTATCACGTATCGCTTCAACCAAAGCCGGATCGCAAATATCATCAATGTAGGCCAGACACACATCCGTATGAGTTCGACGCCCGACACGCAGCATCTCAAGCTTAAGACGCGGATCACGAATCCGGCGCCTGACCAACGTAACATTAGTGAGCAGCGTTTCCACGAAGCCATCGCGTGATCCCCGTACAACCCGTTCCAAATCAGGCTCCTCTGTCGAGCGAACCGGGAAGCTTTTGGCATCAACAACAATAGCTGCCGCGGACCCTTCAAAGAAAAATCCGGTAGCTCCCATCGCCACCTCATCGATAACTTCATTCAATTTGTCAGTCTGCTTCACCTGAATATGGGGTATCAAAGCGTCCATGAAGAGCTGAATCGTGTCCTGTCCCGCAGAGTGACCGACCTCATGCTGAATCGGGATATCCGTAATCGCTTCATCCTTGGCATGATCACTAACATGCTCCGCCGTAGACAAACGGTCCAGCACCATCGTAAGCACGTTATCCTTGGCAAAACCGTTATAATAAAATATCCCTGCTTTTTTTCCGCCAAACACCATCTCACGAAATACAACATCAAAGCTGGTATGCAGCCCAACCCTATGCTCCAGTATCTTTTTTAAAGCATCAAATTCGGTAGCTATGCTGTCCTCTTTCGCCGATTTTTGGGTCTGTTTGACTACGGATTGCTTATTGTTCTCTGATTCAGTAATATTGCCTTCGGCATCAATGACAAGAGGCTCATCATCAGTCCGATCCGAATCTTCTCCGACAGAGCCTTGCATTTGCTTTGGACGCGTCCACATTTTTTTCATAACACTCCCACCTCACATGTTGTTAGTTAACCCAGGACGTGCAGCCAATCCAGCAATGACCCCAGCACTTTTCCGAATACCATGGCCATCAGCAGCCACAGCATGTAGGAGGCCATCCCCACCCGTTTGGCGAGAATGGGCAGCACGTTCATTACCTCCGTCAATGCCCCTGCCAGCATGCCAACAAACCCTCCCGCCAACAAGCCGAGCAAGACTGCTGTCAACGGGTGTAATGAAAAGGACCACACGAAAAAATCTGACAGTGTAAAAAACACCGAACCGCCTATGACGGACCATTCATAAGCACGAATGAGCCGGTAGGAACGAGTTATTTGAGCCAGCCGCGGAATGATATCCAGCACAACGAGAAAGGCAACCATCCCGCTGCCCACAGCGATTCCACCCGCCAATCCAATAAACAGCTGTACGGGGATTAGCCACCACTGATTCATTTGGGCTCATCCTCCGCTTCATGGATTCTGCAATACTCCTCGGTAATGACGTAATGATTTACATTTTCCTGATACATAAACATTTCCACCTCGAGAGGACTGGGTTCCTCATTGAATTTCTTTTTGAACAGGTGGTTAAAAAATATAATCATTCCCACACCAATTCCGATTGAATACGGAATCTGCAGTAAGAGCGGGTATTCTGCCCATTCCCCTGTAAGCAGCCTGTAAATACGTTGATGGACAACCCCCATACTGACATCTGCATGGAAGTTCATAATGGCTAAGCCCGATCCGACGAACAAAAGCAGCCACACAAGAGCAATCCAAATCAACCTCGGAGGCTTACGCTCATCCTTGATTTCGATCAGACAATGCGGTTCACCAAAATGCTCAATTTGCATAAAAGGGTACAGTTTTTTAATTTTACTCACAATGAGCATCATATCGATCAACAGCATGCTGCCTTCATGCTCCCGCGGACGATGCAGCAGCAGCATTTGCAAGGAGGGTTCGTATTCAGCATCAACCAGCATTTGCGCGACAGCACCGAGTACAACCGGGTCCCCCCGACGTATACACATTCTTTTGCGTAAACGGATATACAAAGTTGCACCGGTAGTACCGGTTATCATGCCCCATCACTTCCCTTGCGTATTTATCCCATAGTATGAAAAAAAAGCTCCTCTCCTAATCGCCAACGGTCATGGCAATAATTCTCTTGATACTTGTATAAGTTATCGCTCTTTATGGGAAAGTAATCGTAAGGTCGTAAATCCTGCTAGAAGGAAGGGAGTTATGAATTATGGGAAAATTCGCATTGACGCTCGTTATTATAGGGGCTTTGAACTGGCTGCTTATCGGTTTATTTCAATGGGACCTTGTTACAGCGATATTCGGTGGAGAGGTTCATCGCGCATCCTCCGGCTTCAGCCGTATCGTGTATGCAATCGTAGGCTTGTGCGGTCTGTACTGCCTGAAATATTTATTTTCGGATGAGACCAAAAAAGCCAGATAGATCGAGGGTGTAAATCGAAGTGCGGCTATGCAGTATTGCACAATCCATAAAAAGTGGCCCTCAAACCATAAGTTTGAAGGCCATTTTTTTCTGTTCGAACTACAAGGTAATCACTTATTGGGCAATCTGATCCTTGATCGACTGGAGGATTTTTTTCTCCAGCCTGGACACTTGAACCTGCGAAATGCCTAATCGGTTCGCTACCTCGGACTGGGTCTGATCGCGATAATATCTCAGATAGACAATCAGCCGCTCCCGTTCGTTTAAGGTTCCAATCGCTTCATTCAAGGCGAGTTTTTCAAACCATTTATCCTGGCCTTCATCGGCAATTTGATCAATCAACGTAATGGGATCTCCGTCGTTTTCGAACACTGTTTCGTGAATCGAAGCTAGTGGCTTATTCGCTTCCTGAGCAAATACCACTTCCTCTGGTGTGATTTGCAGTTCGTCAGCAACTTCCTTAATTGTGGGTAGACGACCATTATTTTTCGATAGTTCGTCCTTCGTTTTGCGGATTTTATTAGCAAGCTCCTTCAGTGAGCGGCTCACCTTGAGTGTACCGTCATCTCTAAGAAAGCGTTGGATCTCACCAATAATCATAGGTACCGCATAAGTAGAAAATTTCACATCGTAAGATAAATCGAATTTATCGACCGATTTGAGCAATCCGATGCAGCCAATCTGGAACAGATCATCGGCCTCATAGCCCCGGTTCAAAAATCGCTGCACAACCGACCAAACCAGACGGATATTACAATTGACCAGTGTTTCTCTGGCAAGTGAATCACCGGATTGACTTAATGCAATTAAGCGCTTGACTTCGCTATCATCCAGGTATCGGTGAGAAGCATGTTTCAAATCGACATCCATATAGAATCGACCCCTAATTGAACAAAGCTTTTTTAGATTCAATTCGCTTTTTCATTTTGATTTTTGTACCGACGCCGATGGCTGTTGTCACTTCGATCTCATCCATAAAATTTTCCATGATCGTAAAGCCCATTCCTGAGCGTTCAAGCTCTGGCTTGGTCGTATACAGCGGCTGCTTGGCCTGCTCTAAATCGGCAATGCCTGCACCCTGATCCTCAATCGTTAAATATAACGTGTCATCCTCGATCTCGGCTTCAATCGTGACCACACAGTCAGGATGATTGTCGTAACCATGAATAATCGCATTGGTAACCGCCTCAGATACGACGGTTTTCATATCCGTTAATTCCTCCAGAGTCGGATCAAGCTGCGTTACAAAAGCTGCCACCGTCACTCGTGCAAAGGATTCATTTTCGGATCGACTGGCAAACTGGAGGGTCATAAAATTCCGTTCACTCATGATACGGCCTCCAAACTGCCAAGAGCCTGTTTTTCGTTATCATAAGTGGACACAATTTTGAATAGCCCTGACATCTCCAGCAATCGATGTACAGCCGGGTTCAGATCGCAAACAACCAGCCTTCCATCCCTGGCTTTAATCTGCTTATAGCGTCCCAGAATGACCCCAAGACCAGAGCTGTCCATGAAGGACAATTCCTTAAAGCTCAGAATCATATGGTTAACATTACTCTTATTCAGAGCCTCTTCCATACGCAACTTAACCGTCTCGGCCGTGTGATGATCCAACTCACCCTTCAGCCTGACAATGATTGCTGTACGGTGGTGCTCTATTTCAATATGCAGACTCACGCTGCTCACTCCTTCCCTTTCATGCACACCATTTCTACACAGGAATTCCCTTTTCCTGCCACTCGACAAAACTAGAAGAAATGTGCCAGAAAGCAAAGAAATGCGACATGATCGGGAAGCAGCCAGCCTATATGAGCAGTTGGTCGTTCTTATGTCAAGGTTACTGCATTAGTCTATAAAAAATAATTGTTTGGCGCTTCGTTTCATCAGCACCCACCAGCCAGCCTTGCTGACTTCTATCGATGACTCCAGCGGAAATTCAGAGAGCACCTGATCCCCTTTGTACACAACGATTTTACCTATGGGCTGACCAATCGCGATCGGTGCCTTTAAATCTGGCAGCAGCTGTACCTCATGACGAATGTCACTACCGGCTTCGCCCTTCTTCAGCAGCATACTGTAGGAATGCTTGGCCGTCAGCGGCACGACCGACTGCTCGCCCTTGCTGATCTTAAGCTCACCGATCGAATCGCCGGTTTTGTAAATCGGATAGCTCATATATTGTGAAAAAGCATAGTCAAACAGATTCGATACTTCGGCATTACGAGTCTTGGTATTGGGTTCACCCATAACGACGGTAATAATTCGAAAATTATCTCTTTTGGCAGTAGCGGACAGGCAAAATTTGGCCTCACTTGTGTAGCCCGTCTTCAAGCCGTCTGCTCCGCTATAAAAACGGACCAATTTATTCGTATTCACGAGCCAGAAGGGCTTGGCCGTATCCTTCCGCAAATAGTCCTGATACGTTCCGGTGAATTGCGTGATTTCCTCATGCTTCAACAGCTCGCGAGACATCAAAGCGATATCGTTAGCAGAGGAGTAATGGTTATCTGCAGGAAGTCCGTTACAGTTGACAAAATGAGTGTTCTTCATTCCCAGCTGGCCTGCACGGTCATTCATCATCTGTACAAAGGCTTGCTCTGAGCCGGCAAGCTTCTCAGCCATTGCGACGGAGGCATCATTGCCTGACGCCATTGCGATCCCCTTCATCATATCCTGAACCGTCATTTCCTCACCCGGCTCCAGAAAGATCTGCGAGCCTCCCATCGATGCCGCATATTCACTTGTGCGGACCTTATCTGTCATCTTGATCTTACCTTGATCCAAGGCCTCCATCACGAGCAGCATCGTCATGATTTTGGTAATACTCGCTGGCGGCAGCTTCGCATCCTTGTTTTTTTCAAATATGACTGTACCTGTGTCTACATCCATCGTAACCGCTGAAGATGCGTTCGGAGCCAAATCTACTGTCTGATTAGGCTGCTGCTTTTCTTCAGCCCAAGCAATGGGTAAACTACAAGCCACAAGTAAATGAATGCATAGCAACAGCTTGATTGTTTTCGTAAACATACCTTTTCTATCCCTCCATTCTAAAGGTTAAACTACTTCTATTCATTGTTGACGAAATTCTCCTTAAATATTCCAAACGTTGGAAAATGAAAACAGGATGATAACCTGCCCGCAGCATGCACAAAAAAACACCCTCTTGCATCGAAGCAAAGGGTGCTCAGTCCAGCTTATAGGGTGTGTAGGGTCATGCCGTTCAAATCATCTCAACGCCGTTCCTGGAAACAATCGCATAAATAAGCGGAGATCTGGCAGCACTGCCTGTAACCAGGGTAAATGCTGAACGTGTACGTTGAGTCATATCTTCTGTAAACATCGGTTCATTGTTATTCATATATAGCTCCGCTAACATCTCGCCAGACCTAACAGAGTCACCGACCTTCTTACGAAGTACCATACCGACTGCAAGATCGATCTGGTCCTCTTTGGTCGCTCTACCGGCTCCAAGCAGCATGGCGGTAACACCCAGTGCCTCAGCATCAATCCGAGAGACAGTGCCATCCTCTGCAGCCATGACAGGCACCTGATAAGGCGCGGATACTAATAGCTCCGGACTGTCGATGATCGCCTCATTCCCGCCCTGAGCGCCTACAAGTTGCTTCAGCTTGGCTAATGCGGACCCATTGTGCAGCAGTTCGGTCACCTTCACCTTGGCTTCGTCGTAAGTTGCCGCTTTGCCTCCCAGCACGACCATGTGAGCCGCCAGTACGATACAAAGCTCGGTCAAATCTGCAGGGCCTCGGCCCTGCAGTGTTTCTATAGCCTCACGAACTTCAAGTGCGTTACCGATCGCTTCACCCAACGGTTCATCCATATTAGTAATTACGGCTACGGTTTCTCTGCCAACCTCTTCACCGATTTCTACCATAGCCTGAGCCAGCTTAATCGAATCCTCCAATGACTTCATAAAAGCGCCATTGCCGGTTTTTACATCCAGCACAATCGCATCAGCGCCCGAAGCAATCTTCTTGCTCATGATCGAGCTTGCAATTAAAGGAATCGATTCAATCGTGGCTGTAACGTCACGTAGTCCATACAACTTTTTGTCCGCGGGTGTCATATTGCCGGATTGGCCGATCACCGCAACTCCGATATCGGTCACCTGCTGCAAAAACTGCTCCTTGCCCAGTTCTACCTTAAAGCCTGCAATAGCTTCCAGCTTGTCGATCGTTCCACCTGTATGACCAAGCCCGCGACCTGACATCTTGGCTACAGGCACACCTGCCGCTGCCACTAGAGGAGCCAGAATCAGTGTCGTCGTATCGCCAACACCACCTGTGCTGTGTTTATCCACTTTGACTCCTGGAATGGAACCGAGCTCCGCCTGATCACCGGATCGTGCCATCGCCAGCGTCAAATCTGCTGTTTCTTTAGCGGTCATACCGTTGAAATATATGGCCATCGCCCAAGCCGACATCTGGTAATCGGGAATGTCCCCTTTTGTATAGCCTTGAATCATATAATCGATTTCCGCTGTCGTTAACTGCTCAGCATCACGTTTTTTTTGAATCAGTTCAACCGTTCTCATCGCCAGCCACCTCATCGCTATTTTATGAATGGATGGTTAAATATTATCATACATAGGGACAGACTCCTAGTTTTACCCCATATGCACAGCTACACTTTAACCTGCTGTACAGCTTGTATCATATCATGAGTCATCACGCTCAAGATGGAAGAGGCATCCGCAACGTGGCGCATTTTATCAAGCTGTTGATTCGTTAAATCATGAATATGATCAGTCTGCTCCGATACTTCCTTGGCAATATAGGCAATACCGTTGACGGATGCCGCAACCTCCTCGGATCCGGCCGACATCTGTTGTGCAGCAGCGGATACCTCCTGAATTTGCATCGTGACCAAACGAAACACTTCCACAACACGTTCGAAAGACTGCTCAGCCATCTCGGACAAAGCAACCCCTTCCCTGATCTCATTCGCTGCATCATCCATTTTGTCGCCAATTCGTTGAGATTCTTCCTCAATATTGTGCAGCAAGGACGCAATGGACTGCACAGAGGCAGAAGATGCTTCAGCAAGCTTCCGGACTTCTCCAGCTACAACCGCGAACCCGCTACCATGCTCACCTGCACGGGCAGCTTCAATGGAAGCATTCAGGGCAAGCAGCTTCGTTTGACTCGAAAATTCAGTGATAGCGCTTAAGACACCTTCGATTTTGGCCGAATATTGTTTGAGAACAGCCACTCTGTTAACAGCTTCTTCAGCCTTTGAATAAATACTATCAATTTGATGCTTCATCTTCATACTCGTTTCCTTACCGGCTGCTGCAACCTCAAGCGCAATGACCGCAGCATCGGATACCGTCATCGACGATTCCGCAATACGTTGGATGCCGACTGCAATCTCCTCCATCGCCTGAGCGCTGTCATCCGCACTCAGCTTTTGGGAACGGGCACCATCCATAATTTGCTGTATCGTTTCTTTGATAATAACATTCATATCCAGCATAACGACGGCATCCTCGTTAAACTTTGCAGACGAGTTAACCATTTGATCGGACGTTTCGGCAATCCGGGATATGATCGTACGAATAATTTCATTCAAATTTCCGGACATCATAACCATAGCTTGGTAGGCAGTTCCGATTTCGTCTTCCGACTTGACTGGATTTGATGATAAAATCACCTTGGCCTGAGCCAAATCACCTGTTGCCATACTTTCGGCACTAGAGGTAATGACTCTTAGAGGACGCAGTGCGCGAACAACGAACCAAACAATGAATCCAAGACTAGCCAGTGTCACAACCAGCATCAGTATATAAAAGAAAATGCTTTTTCCCAGAACGTTCATGGTAATACTATCGACTACAGCTGCCGCGGTATCTATCCCTAATACCCCGACTAATTTACCATTTGCATCCTTAACCGGTGCATAGGCAGATATGTATTTACCATATTTGGCATCTTCAATTAAATCCGAACTCGCATTCTCTCCCTTCATCAGCAAAGCCACGGCATCCTTGGGGATATCAGTTACTTCATTAATCGGTGATGCGGTTTGCGAGCTCCGCGGCTGGCCATCAATCATGAGTAAAGGCTTTTGCTGCTCATCAATTCTGACAAAATACACATACATGGCACCAATCTGAGTACGATAACGGTCAAGCTCTGATCGCAGCTTCCAGTAAAGCTCATTTTCCTGCGGATTCGTCAAGAAATCCTCGTATTGTCGGGTATCCAGCTGTGCTGCATAGCTGTAAGCTGTTCTCATACCGTTATCGGTAATAACCTCCTGAGCCGCACTCTTCGTGTTCAGAATTTGCAACAAGATGTATCCACCGGACAGCAAAAGGATGACAATCGTGATCGCTGCTACAATTCGAAGCACTAAATGTTTTCTGAATGATGTAATCAAACTCATAATTACCCGCCTCTCACAACCAACATATAGGTAAAGATACTATTTTTCGCAGAAAAAAAGAAGCCTTTACGGCTTCTTTTTATAATCCTATGACACAATTAATGTCGATTTCATGTTAGCATGTCCGGTACCGCAAGGCAGAATGCAATGCACCTCATAAGTGCCCGGTTTGTCAAAGGTAACCTCAGCCGATTTGGTTGTGCCGTCCAATTTCACGTTCAGACCTACGATTTCCATCGCATGCAGACCTTCCTTGTTCAAAAGGGAAACCGTAACTTTTTCGCCAGCTTTCACTTTATATTCAGCCTGATCAAATTGAAAGTTCGAAGCAATGAATTTCAATTGAGGTCCGGCATGAGCTTGTGAAGCCATTTCTGACTGACGTACCGAAATATCCTGGAACAACACACCCGCTCCAAGCAAACAGGCAACAATAATACAGCTAAACATAATCCACTTTGTCATCAATAAATCCCCCTAAATGTTTTGCGTAAAAAATCCTTCTTCAAATTCGTATACTATCATTGTACCTAATGAACCCAGCTTTACCTATTCCCTTTTGGGTGGTTCCGGTGAAAAGTTTGTGACAATTTGCAATCCGTTCACAGCTACCTTTGACATTCTATCATATTTAAGCAAAAAAACAAAAAAACCTCCACCTGTTGGCGAAAGTTTAACAAGCCTATCTAGAATCGACCGCCTACACGACTTCTGAAACCAAAGCCCTGCTGGACCCTGCTCCCATCCTTTTCCTGCATTTCACGAATATCCTTGGTTAAACGACTGCGGCAGGGATAGCACATCTCTTGTTGTCTAATCGGTTCTCTGCAACTATTACAAGGGTATGTTAAGTTAGGATAATCAGTAACAGGCAAACGCTTATCCTTAATCCATATTATGATTTGTTTAACAGAAACTCCAACCGCCTCACTCAGTTGCTCCGTAGTGGCTTTGCGGTTACTACGCAGATAACGATCACATACGTCGAATTCATTCTGGAGATTACTTACGCAATCCTGACACAGATTACGCAGGTTTTTTTGAAATACTTTACCGCAACCGGGACAATTGGCTACCATCAAAATACTCATGATTGTCACTTCCTACCCCAAAATGATGTAGTTCCATTGCACCAATTATAGCACGATTGTAGGTACTAATACATATAAATCAAGATTATTTTATAAATTATTTTCCTGAGACTGTTACTTCAGGTAATTTATTTGGGTTACTAACAGATTTTTAAACATAAGCAGTTCATCTTATGCTATACTTTCCAAAATTAATTATCGTGAGGAGGGCTGCCCTATGCAGGTGAAAACGAATAAAACGGTATTTGGTATTTTGATCGCAGTCAGCATGGTTCATTTGTTAAATGACACCATACAATCTATCGTTCCCGCTATATTTCCAATTATTAAAGAATCGTTGTCCTTGTCATATTCACAGCTTGGATTGATCGCTTTCGCCTTAAATTTAACGGCATCGGTTCTTCAGCCTGCTGTCGGTTTATACAGCGACAGGAAGCCACAGCCTTATCTGCTGCCGCTTGGCGTCGTGGCTACCTTAATCGGAGTCATCGGGATGGCCTTTGCGTTCGGATTCTGGACAATGCTGGGTTCAGCCATCCTCGTCGGAATCGGCTCATCCATATTTCATCCGGAATCAGCCAAGGTTGCTTATTTGGCAGCTGGCGCAAGAAGAGGGTTAGCTCAAAGCATATTTCAAGTAGGAGGCAATGCGGGGCAGGCATTGGCACCGATAATGACCGCGCTTATCTTCGTGCCTCTCGGCCAGTTTGGAATTATTTGGTTCACTCTACTAGCAGCGCTTGCTCTGGGTATTCAAATGTATACTGCTAAGTGGTACAGCAGCAAGCTGCGCGTGAATACGGTTAAAAAGCGGGATCATTCTTCTAAAGGAAAGGCCGTTACAAATCGCGGTAAAGTGACTGCGGCCATTTCCATCTTGGTGCTGATTCTCACCTCCAAGATGGCTTATCTGGCAGGGATCACCAGTTTTTATTCCTTTTATCTCATCGAACGTTTTCAGCTTTCTGTTCAGGAAGCGCAATTGTGTGTGTTTGCATTTTTGGCTGCAGGTGCGGCCGGGACCTTTTTCGGCGGTCCATTATCCGACAGATGGGGACGTCGCAATGTGATCTGGTTTTCCATCCTCGGGGCACTGCCGTTTGCATTCCTACTTCCATATGTTAATTTCCAAATCAGTATCGTTTTTTGCATCATTATCGGTTTTACGATCATGTCCAGCGGTTCGGTTAACGTTGTTTACGCCCAAGAGTTGCTTCCTGGCAACATCGGAACCGTATCCGGCCTCTTTTTCGGCCTTGCCTTCGGAGCCGGAGGTCTTGGCGCTGCTCTGCTTGGCATGCTGGCAGACTCCACAAGCATTGACTATGTGATCAAGCTGTGCGCCTTCCTTCCACTCCTCGGACTGCTTGCTATATTCCTGCCCTCTGACCGTAAGCTTGCCGAGTGGGCTAAAGAAGCAGATGACCGGCAGTCAGCTCCCAATTAACCGCAGATTCATGAACAGTACCTCAATCCTGCTTCAACACAAATATCCCGTTCCACCTTATCAGTGGTCCGGGATATTTGTGTTTACAGATGCAGCTAACTTATACTTACACGTTCACCTGAGCTACGAACCTTCTCACCAGCTCAATAAACATCGGCTTCGTCCGATTCGCCACGGCTACCACCTGCTCATGCGTCAAGGGCTCAAGCTCCTCGCCAATCGCCATATCAGTGATGCAGGAAATACCAAGCACCTTTAAACCGCAATGACGTGCAGCAGCCACCTCGCCTACCGTGGACATGCCAACCGCATCACCGCCCAAACGGGCTAGCATGGTCAGCTCTGCTGGCGGCAGGTAACTCGGACCGCTAATTCCGCTATAGACGCCTTCCTGCAATCGAATAGCGCTTTGCTCCTGGCGCATACTCTCAGCTATTCTTTTAGTTAAAGCGCGGTACTCACGGTTATAGGCTTCTGACATATCCGGGAAGCGAACTCCCAGCTCCGGATGATTAAACCCGATTAATGGATTATCTCCCGTCATATTCAAATGGTCGGAAATTAGCATCAGATCGCCCGCCTGAAATTCACGGTTCATGCCGCCTGCGGCATTCGTAATCACAAGCGATTGAACGCCCAGTTGCTTCATCACGTATATAGGAAAAACTACTTTTTTCATCGAGTAGCCCTCATAATAATGAAAACGTCCCTGCATCACGATAACCGACTTGCCTTCTAACGTTCCTATAACAAACTGTCCCGCATGACCTTCAACCGTGGATACAGGAAAATGTGGAATTTCATTGTAGGCAATCGTTAAAGGTGCTTCGACCTGATTAGCCATATCACCCAAGCCCGAGCCCAGAACGAGACCGATTTGTGGGACAAGACCATCCAGACGTTCACGAATCCATTCCGCTGCCTCTTGTATTTGTTGTAAGTAATTCGTTTCCAAATTCGTTCAATCCCTTTCCTTGTATCTATCCGTTACTCATAGCTAGCCAAGCTTGGCAACAATACCGAGAATCAATTGCAGAAACTTCGGTTTGACACGCTCGGTCGTTTCCATGACCTCCTGATGCGATAAAGGCTGATCCAGAATACCAGCAGCCATATTGCTAATGCAGGAAAACCCTAATACTTCAATCCCGGCATGTCGCGCTACTATAACCTCAGCTACGGTGGACATGCCAACCGCGTCAGCCCCCAGCGTGCGCAGCATACGGATTTCTGCTGGGGTTTCATAGGTAGGTCCGGTTAATCCTGCATACACGCCTTCCGGCAGCTTCAGACCCTGCTCTGAGGCGACCTCATGAGCTGTTTGTCGAAGACGGCGGCTGTAAGCTTCCGACATATCGGGAAAACGAACTCCCAACTCACTGAAATTAGGTCCGATGAGCGGGTTGCGGAATGTAAAGTTGATATGATCCTTAATTACCATCAGATCGCCGACCTCATACGAGGTGTTAACCCCGCCTGCCGCATTTGTCACGATGAGGGTTTGCACACCCAACTCCTTCATCACCCTGACCGGGAATGAAACCACATCAACCCCGTAGCCCTCATACAGATGAAAACGTCCCTTCATCAAGAGCACGTGTTTACCGTGAATGGTTCCGAGCAGCAGTTCACCTGCATGCCCTTCGACAGTTGACACCGGAAAATGCGGAATATCATGATAAGCAATCACCGTTGCATTCTCTACCAATTCAGCTATTACACCCAGGCCTGACCCAAGGATCAGACCGATTTGAGGTGCAGTTGGATATTGGGTACGAATATATTGTGCGGCTTCCTTAATGCTCCCGAGCAATGCTTGATCTCCCATCGCTTTAAGCCTCCTCTATAATTAATCTGTTCTCGCACGTCCAGCCTGTATGTAAGGACGACTATTCGTCCGTCTTCAATTCCTGTAGAAAGCTTACCCCGTTACCGGTCGATGCAGTACCAAAATTATCCGCTACCGTCGCTCCCAGATCGGCAAAGGTTTGGCGTATGCCAAGCGATCCTCCGTGTTTAAAGCTCGGGCTGTAAGCAAGCAGCGGCACGTATTCACGAGTGTGATCTGTTCCTGCATGAATCGGATCGTTGCCATGATCAGCGGTCAAAATAAGCAGGTCATCCGGTCCAATCTGCTCCATAATGCGCGGCAGCCATTCGTCAAATTCCCGGAGTGCGTCTGCATAACCAACAGGATCGCGTCGATGACCGTATAAAGAATCAAAATCGACCAGATTCGTAAACAGCAAGCCATGAAATGGCTGCTTGAGCTGCTCGATTGTAGCTTGTATACCATCCAGATTGCTTTTGGTCGGACGGGAATGCGTGATGCCTTCCCCGGAAAAGATATCATTGATTTTACCTACAGCGATACAATCCAGTCCTGCCTCCTGCAAATAATTAAGAACAGTAGACTGTGGCGGCTTTACCGCGTAGTCATGCCGATTCGGTGTCCGCTTGAAGGCTCTAGGCTTGCCGATGTAGGGCCGCGCAATCACACGTCCCACAGCGTAAGGCTCCTCCAAGGTCAATCTGCGTGCAATCTCGCATGCTCGGTACAGCTCGTCAAGCGGAATGATCTCTTCATGCGCAGCAAGCTGAAACACACTGTCCGCAGAGGTGTAGACGATCCAATCTCCGGTTGCCATCTGCTGTTCCCCAAGCTCATCCAATATCTCTGTCCCCGAAGCCGGTTTATTACCAAGTACCTTGCGTCCGGTTTCCTGTTCAAAGCGCTCAAGCAATTCATCAGGAAATCCATCCGGGAATACATTGAATGGAATGCTCACACGAAGTCCGGTAATTTCCCAATGTCCTGTCATAGTGTCCTTACCGACTGAAGCTTCAGCCATCTTGCCAAAGTAAGCAAGGGGTTGATCTACGGCGGCTATGCCTTGAATTGGCGCTATGCGGCCAAGTCCCAATTGCTCCAGATGAGGCAAGGCAAAGCCTTGATTACGATCTGCGATATGTCCTAACGTATGGGCTCCCACATCTCCAAAGGCCACTGCATCTGGAAGCTCTCCTATACCAACACTGTCCAATACGATGATGCAAATACGTTGAAAACTCAATCCAGCCACCTCCAATAGTGAAAATCCCACCTTTTTGCTATTATCGCAAAACAGTGGGTCGTTTGCAAAGCACTTATTCAGATATGGAATAATGCAAATCTTCCTTCAGCATAGCTTCCGCGACTTCATAACAGTTATCCAGATACGATTTGCCTGCCATATACGTAATGCCAAAACCTGCCGTAGCCGAGATAGCTTGTCCGATAAATGGAATATATTTGGACAGCTGCTGTGCTGCTACGTGGCCCGCCTGCTTTTCCAATAAATGAATAACTCCTTGGGTCGATACCGATTTGAGAATATTATTGGCTACATTCGCAAGATGCGGATATAGATGCAGCCTCGACTTCAGCTTATCTTCGGACAGATCGAAATTTTTTCTGATCTGCATAAACATCTTCTGCAAAATGCCGATGTCGATCGCTATATTCAGCCCCGGAATCGGGTTCAGGCCATTTGCAGCAGCTGCAGCGGCCGTCAAGGATATGAACTTTTTACAAGCTTCTTTTTTTTTCTTCAAAAAATCCAGCGAGTACGCTTTTGCATTGCGTTCCCATTTAGCTCTTTTGGAAGCGGACAGCCTATTCTCAATTTCCTCAATCAGTTCCCCGACCCCTTCACCGGTAACACAGCTCGTAAAAATAAGCCTCGTATCCACTCCATAGCGCTGAGCCACCGCTTCGCGAATTTCAGCTTTCAAGTCGTCTTTTGTTTTGAGTCTCTTCGTATCAAACAGCGTGTCCGAGTAATTTCTCACAAAAATACACGGCTTGCCTTTTTCTATAATTTTATTAAATAGCTCGTCATCAGCCTGATGAAATTTGCCCGAAAATACGCAAATAAAGAGATCATATTTATCCAATGTAAATCGCTGCCAATATTCATTAGCCGGGAACTGACTCGTTCCAAAACCCGGAAGATCAGTCAATAGCAGCGAATCATCCTCACCCCACACGACGCTTCCTTCTTCAGTTGTTGTATCTGTACGGGTCGACACCTCGGCCACATTCTCACCGATAATGGCATTGATCAAAGATGATTTGCCGGAGCCTGGCTGACCGAATAAAGCGATGTTGATTTTCGTGTTTTTTTCCTTGCCCAGCTCATTTATGATTTCTTGTATATTGTTGAACGATGCAGGATTCAGCTCTGTCAATTGAAATCACCTCATTCTCATTATGTAGGTTCATTACCCAATCCTTTAAGATTCGACGTTACACGCTTATATCCTTCGAGTCTGCCGCCAAGATTATACAAAAGGCCACCTAATGGAATAGGCAGCCTGCTTTATCAATTATACATTATTGCATCTGTTCCTTGCTTTTGGCTCTCGGATGAGCGCGATCGTACACTTCCTTCATTTTATTACGGTTGACCTGCATGTAAATCTGGGTTGTTGATATATCCGCATGGCCCAGCATCTCCTGAACAGAACGCAAATCCGCTCCATTTTCCAATAAATGCACCGCAAACGAATGTCTCAAGGTATGAGGTGTAATTTCTTTGACAATTTTGGTTTCTGCGGCATACCGCTTAATAATTTTCCAGAAGCCCTGGCGTGTAATTCTCGTGCCCAGATGGCTAACAAACAAGGCTTGCTCGTCTTTGGATTGCTTGAGCATCTTCGGTCTCATGATCTTGATAAAAGAGCCAACGAATTCTGCCGCGATGCCTCCAAGCGGAATAATCCGTTCCTTGGATGCTTTTCCTACACAGCGAATAAAGCCCACGTCGAGATTCACATTGTCCACATCCAGAGAAATCAGCTCCGAGACCCGAATTCCGGTTGCATACAGCAGCTCCAGCATCGCTTTATCGCGCATCCCGTTAGGTGTATTCGTCAGTGGGGAGTCCAGCAGCGACTCCATCTCCCCGATCGTCAGTACGTTCGGTGCTCGCTTCTCCAGCTTGGGAATTTCCAGCTGCATCGTAGGATCTTGATCAACGATACGCTCGCGCACAAGAAATTGATAAAACGCGCGAATGGACACCACCGTTCGGGATTGGGTAGCTGTCGCTCGTCCCAGCTGCTTTAAATGCAGCAAATAATTAGCTATATGTAATTTTTTTGTGTCCTTCAATGTCAAAAATCCCTGTTCACCAAGATAATCGAGATACTGGGAAATATCTCTTTTATAGGATTCCAATGTATTCTTCGACAGTCCCCGCTCTTCGGACAAAAAATGTACAAAATCATGCAATTGGTTTTTCATGCAAAATTCCCTTCCTATTGTCAACCCTATACCACATACTCTTACTGTCTAGAACAAATTCAACATGGAAGATCAGAATCCTTCTTATTTTGTCAAAAGCTTATTCGCCAAGCCAATAAAACAGCTTCAAGCGCTCACCCATAGGCCCCTGATCCGTTAGCTTGGTATGGTTTTGAAATACCTTCACCGATCCGCCGACCGGCTCCTTATACTTCTCCACCGGCTTGATCCATTCGGTCACAAACAGCATCATATGGTACAAAATTGAAGTCAGCACTAAAAAAAACAAAATATACTTCCCCCGAATTAACCAGTCGCGAACATAAATGATCATAGGATGACCTCCTGTGAGTTTTATTAGGAAGCTTGCATAGCGTAAGCTGAGATTGGCATAAGCAAAGCTTAGTGATTGGGATACGTTGCATTCCTGCAAGTTTTGCAAAGCAAAACTTCTCCTTCTATCACTTTTTTAAAAGTTCGGTGAGTGGAACGCGGAGTGGCAGGTGTGTTCTGGAGAAGCGGAGCGCTCGCCTTTGTTTTCGAATTTCAACCTATACATCATTTATACAATCAGGAAATTCGAAAACAACAGCGATCGGAAGAACACTCTGGCCGCGCAGCGGCACTTATTCACCATTCACTTTATTCATCAAACTTTCTCACTCTCATTTTATGCCTTCCTGTCCACATTTATGTTCCCTTGTCCTGATCACCAGACAGCAGGCTATCCAGCTCTACCCACGGTAGCTTCAATGCGTCAGCAACTGCAGCATGCGTAACATGCCCCTGGAAAGTATTCACACCCGGTCGCAGCTCAGGATGTACGCGTATCGCTTCTCCAAGCCCCTTCCCGGCGAGCTCGGAAGCATAAGCCAACGTGACATTCGTCAGCGCCATTGTAGACGTCCTAGGTACGGCTCCAGGCATGTTGGCCACAGCATAATGGATAACACCATGCTTGACGTATACAGGATCGCTATGCGTAGTTACCCGATCGATGGTTTCTATGGTACCTCCTTGATCTACAGCCACATCGACTATTACCGAGCCCTGCTTCATTTGCTGAACCATTTGCTCGGTAACCAGCTTTGGCGCTCGTGCGCCAGGTATCAGCACAGCACCGATTAACAAGTCTGCTCTTTTTACAGCGCTCGCAACATTGTAGGGACTGGACATCAGTGTACGGAGTCTTCCTTGAAACACATCATCCAGATAGCGAAGCCGATCTGTACTGCGATCAATAATGAGGACATTAGCCCCAAGCCCCATCGCCATCTTGGCCGCATTGGTTCCTACAACCCCTCCACCCAAAATAATGACATCAGCAGGCGGCACGCCTGGAACTCCCCCCAGCAATATGCCCCTTCCCCCATTTAACCGTTCCAAAAACTGCGCTCCGATCTGAACTGACATCCTTCCTGCTACCTCACTCATCGGAGTAAGCAATGGCAAGCTTCCGTTCGTCATCTGGATCGTTTCGTATGCAACTCCGGTTACATGAGACTTAATTAGCGCTTCAGCTAGCCTCGACTCGGCAGCCAAATGCAAATAGGTAAACAGTAACAAATCCTTTCTAAAGAAACCGTACTCTTCTGGCAATGGCTCCTTGACCTTCATAATCATATCGGCTTGGCCCCATACATCGGCTGCTTGATCCAGTACTTCTGCACCTTCATTCAAGTAGTCCTGATCCGTAAATCCACTACCCTCGCCGGCCCCTGATTCCATCAGTACCCGATGCCCCTGCACATGCAGATAAGCTGCGCCTCCTGGTGTTAACGCGACACGATTTTCGTTATTTTTGATTTCCTTGGGTACCCCTATGATGCTGTGATGTCCTGTCATTGATTCCAACTCCTCTCGAAAGATCAGCCAGCTTATGAAATCCTAATCACCCTAATTTCCCCTATTTGCCCGTCAATTAATCTTATTTTAAGTGTATTCGCAATCTTTGAAATTGGAGTCTCCAGCGTGTTATACTTTTAATATTCATCATAGCAACCGAAAGGAATTGGCTCTATTTATGAAAAAAATAACTTCAGAGCTCCGCAGCTGGGTTAGTTCGATCGGAATAGCTTTTGGTTGTGCAATGTTAATTGGAGTATTTATTATTCAACCGACTAATGTTCTCGGCCATTCTATGGACCCAACCCTTCATGACGAACAGCGCATCTTCGTTTCCAAAATCTCGCACACCTTGAATCAAGAACCCAAATACGGGGATATCGTCATTATTGACAGCCGTGTAGACCGCACACGCAATCTGATTGATGATTTAGCCGAGCATCCCTTAATTACTTTATTTACAGGAAACAGTGACCGCAGCTTTTATATTAAACGTGTCATCGGCAAGCCAGGTGATGTGCTTGAATTTAAAGACCATAAGGTATTTCGCAATGGGGTCGCATTGGACGAGCCTTACCTGAACGAGCAAATGAACTATACGTCCGAGCACTCCATCACAGTTCCCGCCAAACATCTTTTTGTCATGGGTGATAACCGCAACAACAGCAAAGACAGTCGCAGCATTGGATTTATTCCACTGGACCACGTACTCGGAACCAAGATGTAAGAAACAGAAATAAACCGCATGATGGCGGCAAAAAACCTTCTCACACTTGCCTGTTTAGCAGCAAGCTGAGAAGGTTTTGTTTGATATTATGAATTGTTTTTGTCACGGCAGCGATGGCAGATACCCTGGAAATCCAATCGATGGTCGAGAACTTTAAAGCGGTACTCGCTCTCCACTCGCTCTTCCAGCTCTGTCAGCCAGTCTTCCATGATTTCATCCACAGTTCCACACTGCACACAGATTAAATGATGATGATGATGACGATTACTTTCATTACGAAGATCGTAACGGGCTACTCCGTCACCGAAATTCATTTTTTCAACCACATGCAGTTCACTCAACAATTCAAGTGTGCGATATACGGTTGCAAGGCCGATTTCAGGCGCCTTGTCTTTGACGAGCATGAACACATCCTCGGCACTAAGATGATCCTCTTCATTTTCCAACAACACACGAACCGTAGCTTCTCGTTGAGGAGTTAGCTTATAGCCATGTGATTGGAGCTGCTGCTTAATTTTTTCGATGCGAGCTTCCATGTTCCTCCCCCTACGGGTTTTGCGACAACAAAACCTGCTACATAAGCTATTGCATCCCGTTATACATAACAAAATAGACCGGGAAATCTGCTGGGCTTCATCTTATATTATAGGGGGAGGAATGCCGGAAAGTCAAACATTTACGGAGTCATCGTAATCAGCATGGGTGTTACCCACTTCATCATAATCGGTGAAACGCTAGCTTCGAACATTGCGACACCCGCCAGCAACAAGCCGGAGAGTAAAATAGTTCCAGCATAACGCATAAAAGGCTCATAAAACATCCCGTTTCGAACCATCAACCGATTTTTGACCAAATGGATGGAAAAAGCTATTGCAGTCACACTGCACACCCATAAAGCAGGTATGACGATCAAATTTTGCGGTGCAATCGATACAAGAGCAAACAAAAGACCCTTCCAGGCAAATTGCCCGACCAGATAACTGACGCTGAAGCCGATCAGCACCCCTTTTAAAAAATCAAGGATAAGGATTAATGGCAGCCCGATTACGGACATACCCAGCACCCATATAATTAAAATCCACTTCATATGCAAACCGAATGACTGGAGGAAGGTAGTTCTGACATCCGCCAAGGCCCCTTGCTCCACCGATGAAAAAAAATTGCCTATGAAGCGCATAATCTCCTGCTTTTGCTCCAAAGACAGCGCCCCCGCCATCACGGTTCCGAAAACAACACCTGTAAGAAAAATCACTCCGACAAAAATATACAGCGACAGATGCTCTTTCATATAGAGCTCCATTGAACGATTACGGTTCATGGTGTTGGCCCCCCTTGCACGTTTATAGTACAAGCATATGAGGAGACAGCATTTGTTATGACTAACTGGCTAGGATTTATCGGTGTGAACCATTGCCTGAGTATCTACAGCTTTACCACGTGAATGCTTCACCACTTTACCGTATTGCCCCCCACCGCCTGTCTGAAGAGTCAGCTTATCCTCGCGGGCCTGGATGATGAAATCAGCAATATCCTCACCCACCGTCTCCAGCAATTGCTGATGGGTAACATGATGCAATACACGCATCTCTGTTCCGAATTGCTCCAATAGCAGATTCAGCTTTCTGGGACCGAGGCCAGGCATATATTCCAAAGGCACCTGATAGTGATAAGGAGGTCGGCTCGGCGGTTCGGTCATTACATTCTTAGCTGATGAATCTGTCGATGCACTGTCAGCAGCCAGTGAACGATCCGCTATGTCCAGAATACGATCCATCACGCCGCGTACGACTTTCTTGCTGCCACAAAAGATGCACCGCTCAACAGTCGTTTCCCGCTCATCTAAAATCGTACTGCATGCTGAGCAGTAGGTTCGGTGATACTTGCCAAGACGAGGATTCAGGCCATAATTAGCTAACACAGATCTCCCATCCTGGTTCGCCAAGGCTTTACGCAGCTCTTCAAAATTCGGTTCCGCCAGCTGCAGCACGTTGTATTCACGGCCGATTTTGGCCAAGGAATGTGCATCCGAATTGGTCAGAAACGTATATCGGTCAAGCTCCGATATCACTCCAGCCATGTCCGAATCAGCGCTTAAGCCCAGCTCAACAGCAGCAATCTTGTCCAGATCCAGCACATGCTCCATCCGTGTGGAACAGCTACCGTACATGCTTTTATGTGGAGTGAAGATATGTGCAGGAACCAGTAATCCACCGCGGCCCACAACTTCATCCTGAAGTACCTTGGCAGGAACATAGATCCGCTGCGAGCTGAGCCCTACATTTTTCATATGCTGGGACATCCAACGTGTAAACTCCTGCATCTTAGCCAGTGTTGGTAAGTAAGCCAACAAGTGCGCAGTGCCCATACCAGGATCACGAATCTCTATCTCACTGCCTAAGATGACCGTTGAATGATGGTAACGAATCCCACCTTCAGCAAGTTCCTCCATTTCGCCTTTATCCAGATAATGCTGCATTTCCCGCTGAACAGCAGGGGATTGACAGTCGATGATACCTACCATATCCATCCCTTTACGATCAGATGCTTCACGGGCAATGTTATAAAACGTCAGATCCTTGGACCCGCTAATTTTTACGGCCTGTCCTTCTTCAGTTCGTCCAATATGAATGTGAAGGTCTGCGTAAAACGATCTCAGTTCCATCTTAGAAGCTTCCTGTCAGCTTATATACCTGCCATGCATACACAGCGGTAATCGTTTTGGCATCGCTAATCCGCTGCTCACGCATGTATTGCTGAGCTTGCTCGAGCGTGATGCTCTCCACGTCAAGAAATTCGTCCTCATCGAGATGGGCGTCACCTTTGGTTAGCTGGTCGGCCACATACAAATGAATGATTTCATCGGCAAAGCCCGGGGAAGTGTAAAACGAACACACCAGCTTCATTGTATCACAGCGATACCCCGTCTCTTCTTCCAACTCCCGCTTGGCCGCTTCCAACGGATCTTCACCGGCATCAAGCTTGCCTGCTGGAATTTCGATCTGGTTTCTTTCCAGCGGTTTGCGATACTGCTCCACTACGAGCATCTTATCGTCCACTAAAGCTAATACGGCTACTGCTCCCGGATGCTTGACGATCTCGCGTGTAGCTGTCTTGCCGTTAGGAAGGCGGACTGTATCCACCTGAAGCGAAATGATTTTACCTTCAAAAATCGGTTGGGTAGAAAGGGTAACTTCTTCAAATTTATTATTATTTATTTGCGACATCGATGATTCCTCCGTTTTAAATAACTCAATTTGCTGTAATACTAATAACAGACACTTGTAACAGATACTTGACTTAAGGTTTCATTATATCATAGTCACATCCTTGTTATATAGCAGGGTCCGTCGACTCCAATATAAATAAATGACATAATTGCTCCCGGCAGCACATACGGTGTAAAGATCCTATTTTACCGGAAAAGAGGGACAAGATCATGAAAACCTATGTATCCGAAAAGCAAATTAGTATGGTGGGACAAGTATGGGAAATTCGTAGATATTTGCAATTGGCGCAACGGAAGCGTTCCGAGGACACGAGTCTTTTGACGTATTTGGCAGAACAAACCGATTATACCCATACTAATTCCGTGTCTCCAGCCAATAGTCCCATGCAGCCTCCACAGCCGTCCCTATTCCTGCAAAATATGTAGGATCCGCCGACAATCCCCTACCCATTGTAAGTATAGATAAGGCATACGGGGCTACAGCGGCCTCCCACAAGGACCCAGATACAGGAATACGCCATTCAAGCTCGTGCTTGTGTGATAACAATGCTTGTTCTGCTTGCTGCCTAAGGTACGCACCCTGCTCGTGTTGAAGGTCAGGTAGAACCACTCTGCATCGGGCAGCAGCGATATCTTGCAAAACGGTTAAGGTATGATGGCTGATCCCGTGATGACTGGGACGTGAGTCGGCAAAGCTGATTCTGGGAATAAGCCATGGGAAGCCACCCAATGCTATTGAGGCATTCATGAGCTCTCCTGTCTCCAATCCGCTGAAGCCCAGCCTCGTACCTGTACCAACACTTCCCGGTCCCATCGTAACGATTACTATATCGGCCTGTAATACATGCTTGGCAGCCAATAACGCTGTATATTTGTTAACGGCTTCTACATCACCTCCATAAGCATGACCATATGTAACAGTACCGACAAGCCAGTTCAGCTTACGCAGCTCGGCTATATGACGGCTGAATGCAATCGGCAGTGCCCCGCCATCCGACATGACATAGGCAATACGGCAGGCGATTCCGGATTCGCGCGAAAGCTGTTGAAGCCGGCATACCGCAGCAGGCAGCATACTGTGCAGCTCACCGATAAGCACAGGCACCCCCTGCAGTGATTGCCTGTGCTTAAACATCGTGTGATATGAACTAGCCGGCTCCTCAACCGCGAGTACCGGACGCTGCAGTGATGTATACCGCAGCTTCATAATATGTCCGCGGCTACGATCTATCGGTTTGGAATCGAATAGGCATGAATGACACTCGACTTGTTCAAATGCACTTAAGGCATTTGCCTCACAAGTTTCTTCGCCATTTCTTGGCATAGCAGCATGGACAATATGATACCCTCCTGTACCCAATTTTAACGAAACAGCTGTTGTATTCAGCAGCACTTGATCGTTGACTGTCACCTGACAATGATCGTCTGTATAGTGAATTGCTTTGCTAACAGATCCATTCTGCATCTTGACATTTAGCTCTTGCAAACCATGGCGGTGTTCCAAGATCTGAGTCACTATAGCAATCTCCCATTGCACTTGTGTTCACCCTCCTACAGCTTTCATGTACGACTCATATTCCAGCACTGTGTATTAACTATATGAAGGACTCGCAGTTCGAATGATTGCAACACAACATTTATTGAAGCTTTCGCGAGCAACAAGAAATCGAATTCAACCCAAAAAAAACCGCCAATCCAGATACTGGAATGACGGTTTGCTTGTATACGATTTTCGTGGTGTTGTGGATTATTGCTGTTCTGCTACATCTTTAATAATTTGAACCACTACTTCTGCTACCTTCACCATATCCTTAATAGCGATTTGCTCTGCTGTCGTGTGGATATGCTCATATCCAACGGCCAGATTCACGGTAGGAACGCCCATACCGTTGAAAACATTGGCATCGCTGCCTCCTCCGGAGTGGAAGGTTGTAGGACTTAGACCGATTTTCTTCATTGCGTTCATAGCAAGCTTCACGACTGGTGCCTCTTCGTCAAACATATATGCCGGATAGATCAACTCGCTATGAAAGTTAAGCTTAGCCCCCATCTCTGCCGCGGCTTCCTCACACGCCTTGCGCATAGCCTCCACTTGGCGATCCAGCTTATCCTGAACGATACTGCGCGCCTCGGCCTCAAGCTCTACATGGTCTACGACAATATTCGTTGCGCCATTCACACCACCTGCGAATCGACCGATATTAGCCGTTGTTTCTTTATCTATACGTCCAAGCGGCATCCGTGCAATGGCTTTGCTCGCAACCGTTATAGCACTGATACCCGCTTCTGGGTTAACCCCGGCATGTGCGGAACGTCCGGAAAAGCCTATGATGATTTTGGCCTGTGTAGGCGCGGCTACGGCAATATCTCCGATATTTCCATTGGAGTCCAGCGCATAGCCAAAATCAGCTTCCATCCAGCTCGGACTCATGGCACGAGCACCCTTCAATCCGGCTTCCTCGCCTGCCGTAATGACGAACTGAATTTGCCCATGCTTGATGTTCTGCTCCTTCAGCACCCGAATAGCCTCGAACATCGCGGCTAAGCCTGCTTTATCATCACTGCCAAGAATCGTGGTTCCATCACTGCGGATAATTCCATCTTCACCAATCTGTGGCTTGATACCTTTTCCTGGTGTTACTGTATCCATGTGCGAGGTAAAAAATAATCTCGGAACCTTAGCATCCGTTGTTGCTGCCAATGTGCAAATCAGATTGCCGGAGCCGTGTCCGATCTGGGCCGCTACATCATCCTCCACAACCTTTAACCCAAGTGCTGTAAACTTTTGCTTCAAGACCTTGCTAATTTCCTGCTCGAACCTAGTTTCACTATCCACCTGAACCAACTCAATGAATTCCGATACCAATCTTTTTTCCTGAATCATCTCTTTCCTCCTCAGCATGATTTAAGTTAAAATAGAATTATACGATCAAGCCCATATAAGGAGTTGAACTTCATGCGCAACAAACTGGTATTCAAAATTATTATTTACGCAATGTTAGCTTCCATGCTATTGTCCACCATATTGTTTTCCTTAAACTCGTTTTTGTAGGAACCTATCACCTAGTACAATTTGGTTTCCTGGTTATACGACTCCAGGTTCTCTTTAATCCGCTGCAGGAATCGGCCGCATATAACACCGTCCAGAATCCGATGATCCAGGGACAAGCACAGGTTGACCATGGAACGTACAGCAAGCATATCCTGAATAACGACCGGTTTTTTTACAATCGATTCAAAGGTTACAATCGCCGCTTGTGGGTAATTGATGATCGGGTAGGATAATATGGAACCAAAAGCACCTGTGTTATTGACCGTAAACGTACCACCCTGCATATCACTCAGCGTCAACTTGCCGGCTCTGGCTTTTCGGGACAACTCGTCGATTTCCCGGGCTAGACCGGCAATGCTTTTTTGATCAGCCTTTTTAATGACAGGGTTGACGACAAAATCCTCCGTCCCGACGAGAAGCGTAAGATTGATATCGCGTTTCACGATTATTTTGTCCACGGCCCATACCGAGTTCATGATCGGGAAATCTTTAAGGGCACTGACAACAGCCTTCAACAAAAAGGAAAGATAAGTCAGGTTGATCCCTTCCTGCTTTCTGAAATCATCCTTCAGCTTATTACGGAGCTGTACCAGATTCGTAACGTCAACCTCGATCATCGTCCAGGCATGAGGGATTTCGCTCACACTCTGGCGAGTCCGGCTTGCAATCATATTACGAATCGGAGTCACATCGATAAAATATTCATTCCCCGGTTCTCCGGTTGGCTCCTCCACTTCAATCTTGGGCAAGGTCGGATTCTCAGAGAGGTGAATACCTGTCGTTCTCACCATATTTCTACGTGTTTTGAGCTGCTCCGCTTCCTCAGCCGCTGCATTTCCAGATGAGCGCTCTGCTGCCTGATGGTTCGCACCCGCCACTTGCGTATTCTGCTTGCTGGCATACTCTTCAATATCCTTACGCGTGATACGACCGCCTAAGCCTGTGCCTTGAACATTTTCAAGACGAATGCCATACTCTCCTGCAAGCTTTAACACTGAAGGTGAATAACGGCTCCGCATACTCGTATCCGCTGCCTCAGACACATGATTCACGCTGCTGGCAGCTGACTGGGATGGTTTAGGCGTTGTAGTCGCGTTCTCTCTTTGGAGGCTGGCCGGTTCTTCAATCAGGCATATCGCTTCACCTACTGCAGCTGTCTCACCGTCTGCTACCAGAATCTGTACCAGACGCCCTGCGATGGGCGAAGGCATTTCTGTAGTTACCTTCTCGGTAATCAACTCACATAATGCATCATATTCCTCTATGTAATCACCGGGCTGCTTAAGCCATTTACCGATGGTCGCCGCAACAAGACTTTCCGCCAGATGCGGAACAGTCACTTCGGTTCCTCGTGTGTTTGGATTCATTGGGTTTCCCTCCTAAAAGTTTTCCGTGGGAAGCACAGGATAGGCTTTCTATTAAGAAAGCCTTCTTCAAGCATAACCTAATATAAGGCAAGCTCCCGCATAGCTTCCTTGATTTTGTCGGAGCTGAGTAAGTAAAACTTCTCCATTGGCGGATTCATACCAACAGCCGGGACATCAGGTGCACATAATCTTCGGATGGGAGCATCCAGCTCAAACAGCATTTCTTCGGCAATAATTGCCGATACTTCAGCACCAACGCCACCCGTTTTGTTATCCTCATGGATAATCAGCACCTTACCGGTTTTGGCAGCTGCTTCAAGAACTGCCTCTTTATCCAGTGGCTGAAGTGTCCGCAGATCCAGAATATGAGCACTAATGCCTTCTTCCTTACTAAGCTCTTCTGCCGCTTGCAGTGCATAATTCACCGTGATGCCATAGGAGATCACCGTAATATCAGTTCCCTGCCGCTTTACATCCGCTTTACCGATTTCCACTACATAATCGCCTTCCGGAACCTCTCCCGTAATGCCCAGGTAGCATTTTTTATGCTCAAAATAAAGAACAGGGTCCGCATCACGAATGGCAGCTTTCAGCAGTCCCTTTGCATCGTAGGGATTAGAAGGTGCAACCATTTTTAATCCAGGAGTTCCGAAAAAAACCGATTCCGGACACTGCGAGTGATACAGAGCGCCGCCTCCTGTAGCACCATACGGAGCACGAATAACAATAGGACAATTCCAGTCATTGTTGGATCGGTAACGTATGCGTGCCGCTTCGCTAATAATTTGGTTGGTTGCCGGAAATATAAAGTCAGCAAATTGCATTTCAGCAATGGGCTTCATCCCGTACATGGCAGCACCAATAGCTACACCTGTTATCGCAGATTCTGCCAAGGGCGTATCCATAACCCGCTCTTCACCAAATTTGTCACGCAGCCCTTTAGTAGCATTCAGTACGCCGCCCTTGCCAACGTCCTCGCCCAATACGAACACATTCTCGTCGCGTTCCATCTCTTCCTGCATGGCGGAACGGATGGCCTCCAAATAAGTAATAACCGCCATTACCGCACCTCCCCTTCTTCTGCATACACATGGCGCAGCGTATCCTCAGGCAAAGGAAATGGTGCCTGATCAGCATAATGCGTAGCATCGTTTATTTCCAGCTTCAGCTGCTCCAGCAGTTCTTCCTCCTGCTCATCACTCCACAGCCCGCAATCGACAAGATATTTACGATATAAAGGAATGCCATCCTTTGCCCGGTTCTCATCGACCTCTTCCTTCGAACGATACAGCATGTCATCATCGGATGTAGAGTGTGGCGATATACGATACATAACTGCCTCGATCAAAGTCGGACCTTCCCCGCGAACAGCCCGTTCACGCGCTTCCTTCATGACTCGATACACCTCAAGCGCATCATTTCCATCAACCTTAACACCTGGAAAGCCATATCCCAGTGCCCGCTCGGCAATGCTGCCGGAAATTTGCTTATGCAGCGGTACGGAAATCGCATACTGATTGTTTTCGCACATGAAGATCGCTGGCAGCTTATGAACACCGGCAAAATTGCAGCCTTCATGAAAGTCACCTTGATTGCTGGAGCCTTCACCAAAGGTAGCGAAAGCGACGAAATCCTGCTTCTTCATCTTGGCAGCCAACGCAAAACCAACCGCATGAGGAACCTGCGTCGTTACAGGACTTGAGCCCGTCACAATGTTCAGCTTCTTGTGTCCAAAATGACCCGGCATTTGGCGCCCCCCACTGTTGGGGTCCTCAGCCTTGGCAAAAACGGATAACATCAATTCTCTTAAGCTCATTCCAACCGAAAGTACAAATCCATAATCACGGTAGTAAGGAAGAAAATAGTCCTTGCCCTTCTCCAAAGCAAAAGCGGCGGCAACCTGCGCAACCTCTTGTCCGATACCTGATACGTGAAATCCGATCTTGCCAGAGCGCTGCAATAAAAAGCCGCGTTCGTCAAACTTTCTTGCTCTTTGCATATATGTGTACATCTCAACTGCGCGTTCATCTGATAATCCCAGCTTGCGGTGCTTCATCAATTGTCCGATGGACATGGACGTAACCCCTCTCCACAATAAACTTAATACCAGGTACTAATACTTGGCACTATATATATTATAAACCGTTTCAATGATGAAAACAATTGTTACATGTTAATAGCTCGTCCATCAACTGCAAGCATAGCTTCGCCCAGAGCCTCGGAAAGAGTTGGATGAGGATGAATGGTTTGCCCTACCTCCCAGGCCGTAGCATTCAACAATTGAGCCAAAGCCGCCTCTGATATGTAGTCAGTAACATGGGCGCCAATCATATGTACACCCAGTATATCGTTCGTCAACTTATCGGCGATTACTTTCACAAAACCGTCCTGCTCACCCTGCACTAAAGCTTTTCCCAATACGGAATAAGGGAATTTACCAACCTTGACCTCGTGCCCTTGCTCAACTGCTTGGGCTTCCGTCCAACCGATAGAGGCTGCCTCAGGTCTTGTATAAATACAACGAGGCACTTGATGTGCCTCTTGGTGATGGGGCTTCTGACCGCTTGCATGCTCTACAGCCTGAATGCCTTCATGGCCAGCCACATGTGCAAGCTGAAGACCGCCGATGCAATCCCCTATCGCATAAATGTGAGCTTCTGCCGTCTGCAGGTTCTCATTAACACGGATAACGCCTCCGGCAAGCTTAACATCCGTATTTTCCAAGCCAATCCCCTCGATGTTCGCCTGACGGCCTACACAAACCAATACTTTATCCGCCTGAAGTGCTCTACGCTCGCCCTTACGTTCGACTTCAAGACTCGCTTGTCCAGACTCAATCTTAACCGTTTCTGCGACTACTGCAGCGTCCGTGAATATTTGAACGCCTCTCTTTTTGAGCAGTCGTTCCATTTCCTTCGACACATCGGCATCCTCAGTAGGCAGCAGTCTTGGAGCATATTCCACAACTGTCACCTTAACACCAAAATCATTCAGCATCGAAGCCCATTCCATACCAATAACCCCGCCTCCGATAATGATCATCGATTCGGGTAGCTGCTCCATCTGCAAAGCGTCATCACTATTTAATATATGATTGCCGTCTATAGTCAGACCTGGAAGTGTACGTGGTCGGGAACCTGTTGCAATAATCAACTTGTCCGGGACAAGCGTAATAATTTCCCCATCCGCCTGTTCAACCGAAATCGAACCGCTGCGGGGTGAGAATATAGAGGGCCCAATAATTCGACCGTTTCCATAGACAACTTGTATGTTATGTTTTTTCATTAAGTACTGAACGCCTTTATGCATTTGCTCGACAATGCCTGTTTTCCGGGATTGTACTTTAGGAAAATTGAGCTGTACAGAGGCCGCTTCGATTCCGAACCTCTCACTCTCTTGCATCGTTGCATAAACTTCCGCACTGCGCAGAAGTGCCTTGCTTGGAATGCACCCTCGATGAAGACATGTCCCTCCGAGCTTATCCCGTTCCACGACGGCGACCGTTTTTCCTAATTGAGCAGCCCGAATGGCCGCGATATATCCACCCATACCTCCCCCAAGGATAACGATATCAAAAGCTTGCGTCATGTAAAAACCTCCTAATAGTTTTGCGGAGCAACAACTTGTTGTGCACTGCACCGCTTTAGTTGCAAATCAAAACTCATTCGTGATCTTCCACTTCTTATGTAAGCATCTGATTGGTTTCCGAAAGAGACGACTGCGTGAGCAGTCTCTGACCTCTGATGTTTATCCTATTGTAACTCTAATAAGTGTGGAAAATATAGTACAATTTACGAAACATACATGAATTGTTGACGATAGTATGTTACCTTAAGGAATGGAATTCCACAATCCGCAAATTCGGATATAGCAAAGGAGCACATATGAAAACTACACTTTCCCGCTTTATAGCTGTATTAATGTTAGTCATTCCTGGGCTTATAGCTACCTATGGCTTCTTAGCCATGAAGGATGCTTTTTTTGCACAATTTGGAGCGGCAGAGGCGAACCCACATGTTTTATGGGGGAAATTCACAATTGGTTTGATCATGTTTCTGGCCGGGGTTGCTTTTCTCGGGGGATGGACTTTTTTTCGCGATCGCAAACGCAATTATGTGGCTCCACGCTTTAAGGTCAAGCGCAAGCGCCCTTAATTTAGAAAAATATCACTTAAGCCGTTAACAGCACACTTTGACAGTTCCATCTATCTACTGGTTTTATTTTTATTGCGACCCAGTAAATCGAACCACAGCAGCAACCGATTGGCTTCAATCCACTGCGAGACTGAGGAACGCCAAGCCATGATATGCAATACCAGCATGAATACAATCAGAATAGCCTGCAGCTGCCAGGCCGATCCAAGGATCACCCAGCAGCCTATTGCAAATCCGAGCATATTGGCTCCCGTATCCCCAATCATCAGTTCTGCCCGAAGATCCGGCCCTAATAAAACATAAGCACCGATGTACACAGGCATTACATAGGGAGCTATTTTTATTGCCATCTGTAGTAGCTCGTCTATATGAAATTGTCCACTTACAGCGTTTACAATTAACTGGCCAATCGTTCCTGCTACTGTGATCATTAGGAAGCCTTTAAGTGCGCGGCCTGGACGCACGTCCAGTAAATTGACACCATTGGTCATCAGCCCCAGCAGCAGCAAGTCAGCACCAACATGCCACCAGGAGTCGCGTGCTATGACACCAACAAACAAAAGAGCCGCAATACCGGTTACAATTGCTTTTATCAGACCTGTACTGCAAATCTGCTCCTCCTTCCAGAGCCGCCAATGCCCCTTCAGGCCCTTTACTGCCTTATCGCCTATTGCATCGTCTACAAATCCCGCTAAGGCAACCGCGGACAACGCGGCGACATAGCTTACAAAGGGCACCTGATCAAAGCCAGGCAGCCTCTCATGCCCTCGAAACAGCACTGCCAGTCCATTCATCACTACGGCATTAACTGTTACAAGCAGCCATATGAGTATTCCGCAACCTGTAGCTATTTGCTGTCCTTGATAGTTGGGCTGCAGCATTCCATGATTCGTCATAAACATCCTGATCATTGGAAGTAAGGACCTCCCCATCCAGAGCAACCAAGCACACAATAACAACCCGACCCATATCAACATATGGGATACCTGTAACGTTCCCAGAGAGTTCGACCTACCGCAGAAAATTGCTTTCCACGATGAAGCCAGCTCCGCAAGTCCCGCCCACTTTCTCGATGAGAGAAGGTTGCTTCACATTCCTGAACATGGTACCCGAGCCTCACAGCATCAATCGTCAGGCCTACCTCCACTCCAAAGCCTTCACCAAAGCGTCCTATCTGCTTCATCACATCGCTGCGGATAGCTCTTTGACCTGACAAGGGTGCTGCGGGATCAAATCCAGACAACCGATACACACCGAACTGCGCCAGTCTCCTTACCATCCCGAAGCCACCCGGTTTGACAGCTTTAGGCAGCTTGGCAATGACCATATCTGCCTGACCTGCCCATACAGGCTCTACAATCAAAGGAAAGCTAGCCGCTGATGAACCGAGATCCGCATCCAGAAATACAAGAATGCTACCTCTTGCCATACGGCAACCTGTGTTCAAGGCTGCGCCTTTACCGTATGAACGTGGATGCGTGACAATGATATCCGCCCAGGACACTGCTGTATCGTAGGTGTCGTCGCTGCTCCCATCATTAACAACAATAATTTCCACAGCTTCTGCCCCATTGTCAATACTTGCCGAGCTCCCGCGATGGCTTGCCCATTGTTGAATTCCGGCTCGAATAGCTCGCAGTGTCTCCCCGATGAGCCTCTCTTCGTTATAAGCAGGCACTATAATCGAAATCCCCTTGCAAAAGAGCTGATCCGTCACATCAACCATCCCAACAGCCTCCTTAACAAGCGCTTCCAGAGGTGTTCTTGCTCATCAGGAAACAAGCTATGGAAGCCTTTAGCATCAGTCAGCTTACTTCCGACCTTAATTCGGACGAGCATTGAGCTGCCCATACCGAGCCTTCCCTTTTTCATAAAATCAAACATATGATTGTGCGTACCGATCGCAATGATGGATTCGCAATCGTGATCATACGCCAATAGAAGCGCCATATCCTCACTCGTGCCACAGGCTGGAAGCGTGATGGCCTGAAGCCCCATAGCCAGCAGCCTGCGCATACCTGGTGCTGTCCCATCTGAATAAGCTTGCACTACGAGCTCAGCCCCGCATAGCAGTGCTGCATCCGATACGCTGTCCATATCTCCGACAATAAGATCTGGCATAAAGCCTTGTTCAAGTATAGCATCTGCTCCACCATCCACTCCGATGAGGACAGGCTGCTGCTTATGAATATAGCCGTGAAGCACCTTCAGATCACTAATATAATGATCGCCGCGAATCACGATAAGCACTGGCCGACCTTCAAGTCTCGTTTTCATGGCTTTACAGCGCAGTGGTTTCAGAATTCGTTCCTTTTCCAAGGAAGCAAAGGCAAGCGTATTATCCATAAAAATACTCAGCTGCTCCTGCATAGTGCTTAATGCCTTGTGATAATGTAAAAACCATTCCTCTCGTGTAAATCTCTCACATGGAAGCACATGGTTATCAATGACAATACCAGCCTCAGTCAATTGAAGCTCACTGCGATCAGGGATAAACGGAAGCCACATGGGCTCTATTTGAACAATAGGTATCCCTTTGTCCAACAATAGCAGGGGCCCTCGCACGGGAACTGTTCCTGACATGACGGGACCTGCGTTCACAACTAGTCTCACATCGGCTCGAATCAAACCTTCTGCAGCCAGTTCATCCAGATCCATATGATGAATCACAGCAATCATGCCGGGTTCAATATTCCGCATAAGCTGTTTCGTCCGTCTATCAACTTGGGCAATCCCCTTAATATGGCCTGTTAAAGATTCCTCTTTTCTAATTGCCATTGGCACGCACTCCGCTTCTATAGCTCTTGTTCCCTCTATTTTGGGTCAGAACGTGCCATATCATGCATGAATCCGATATTTTATAATAAAAAAGTCCAGGTATGGATATGATCTCTTCTCAGTAGACATATCTTCACCTAGACTTTTGCTTGCTATCTTATGTTGTTGCTTATACCATCTCAAAGAACAAACTATAGAAATAAACTGCCTTCAAACCAATCCTTATAGGGCGTATCTGGCAAACTATGCTGAATATAGCTGACTATCGAGGTTTTTTCCTCCGGTTTAAACTGGTACTTACAATCCAGTCCATTAAAAAGCAGCTTGATCCCCAATGAGGTCCCATCTTTACCGAGAATAAGCTGAATGACATAGAGCTCATCAGGCTCATCATCGAATCGGCAGCCAATGTCAATTTCAACAGACTGCTCAGACTCATTTTCGAATTCACAATAATCGAATTTCATTATTTCCTCCCACACAAATGGTGTTTATATACTAATATTTGACAAACTTCTACATCACTTGCATATTGAGCGTTCTCATACTGTCGATATTAAAATACTGTTTTAGGGGATAATACAATATCTAAATTACGCCTTATCTCTGGTTATCATATCACATGTATTGGAGGTCAAAATAATGTCAATTGCTGAAATTCTTCTTCGTTCCGTTATTTCATTTGTTGGTTTAGTATTTTGGGCACGTATTATAGGAAAAAAACTAATATCTCATTTAACTTTTTTTGATTTTGTTGCTGGAGTCACATTCGGTTCTATTGGTGGTAACCTCATTTTCAATCCCAATGTATCACTATTTGTTGGTGTGATCGGTTTAACCATGTTTTCTATACTTGTTCTTGTTTCAGACTATATTTCTCTAAAAAGTTTTATTGGAAGAAAAATATTAGACAGTGAGCCGCAGGTCATTATCAAAGAAGGTCAAATTTTGCTGGAGAACATGAAAAGAGTCCGCCTAACTATCGATGAACTGCTCATGCTCTTAAGAAAGAAAGATGCTTTTTATATTGATGAAATCGAATTTGCCTTTATGGAAACAGATGGAACCCTATCCATCATGAAAAAAACTAATAACATGTCGATAACCCGCACAGATATGAATATTAAGAGTCAATCACGTGGAATTCCACAGGCATGTATTATTGACGGTAAAATTATTGAAGAGAATTTACAAAATATCCAGAAAGACTCAAAATGGATGAAGAAATTTTTGAAAGATAAAAATATTCAGCTTGAGCATATTTTATTGGCTCAAATCGATCAACAAGATCGTGTGTTTATTACTTTAAAAACAAGCTAAACCTCAATGCTAAATATTATCTTATCTTTGCTTAAATTTCCTAAAGCTAATTGTTTATCTAATTCTTCTTTATCAAGAACTTGGTAACCCTTATTGTTTAAAGAATCGTTTAAAGTTTCAGGTGAATGAATAACAAAATACGATCTATTATTTTCTCTGGAAAGCTGTTTTGAGCGGTCAATCGCAAGTTCTCTATTCATCATATATCGCCATCTCCTATTATTGTTGTTTATGTCCATCTACATTCCTCTGGTTTCTTATCAAACAAAAATTCCCGAAACACCGTTGTTCTTAATTGATGTGTATCGGTTCTTTCAAGATATTCTATACGACAACATAAACGCGGCTCAATCCATTGTGTTTTCTGATCCTTAACCGTATGGAGCTGCTTTGCAAGTCCAAGGAAGTGTTCTTTTTCTTCTGGTTTACATTCTAACTCTACAACACCTACAGGCTTATTTTGAACAGTTCTAAAGTTCAATCCAATAACAAACTTAAACGGGTTGTCTCTATATCCCAGTATCATAACGTCAATCGTCTTGAAGTGCTTGATCTTTAACCAATCAGGACTTTTAGTGTCCACATAGTATTTAGATTCCTTGCGCTTTGCCACAATTCCTTCCATATCACGATCTTTGGTCAATTTAAACAAAGCTTGCCCTTGCGCTTCAATATACATGGTGGGTGATATAACAGGCGTTGCAGAGACAATGTCAATCAGCCGCTGCTTCCGAATCATTAGTGGCTCATTCAAATGCTCACGATCCGTATATAGAACATCAAATACTACAAATGTCGCTGGATGTGTTTTTACCGCATTAGTGATTCTTGATGAAAGGCTTAGTCGCCCTCGATAAGAGAAATCATCAAATACAGGTCTACCCTCACGCAGTACAATACCTTCGCAGTCCAGAATTGCGGAGTGTACTCTTATGGCATCAGACGCTTCCAATAACTCTGGAAACTTATTGGTTATGATATTTCCGTTCGGTGTGTAGGCTTCAATGCGATTGCCTTGCTTATGTATAAGTAATCTCCATCCGTCCCATTTGGGCTCGAAAATGAACCTTTCATCGTCGAATGGTTCACTGCCTACGCTGACGATCATTGGCTTAATTTGTGTAAAAAGCATTGTGGATCACCTCTTACACTATTTTGATGCTTATTTCCTGGATATAAACATCCCTAATAACCCCAATGGGATAGACTCATTAAATACAAACACCCAATAAATCCTTTAGATTTATCGGGTGAGATGGGGAAAATTATCGGTTGCAAAACAAGTGTATCGGCTATCGTCAACTGGATGTATCTAGTATCCATTACACGTAACCCCTTGCCACGCCCTACTCCTTACCCTTTCAAGATACCTTATGCTCAATTCTGAGCTTATCCGCAACCATGGCGATAAATTCCGAATTGGTTGGTTTTGATTTCGAGATATTAATCGTGTAACCGAAAAGGTGCGAGATACTGTCGATGTTGCCACGCGTCCAGGCGACTTCAATCGCGTGACGGATAGCACGTTCTACGCGGCTTGGGGTAGTTTTGTATTTTTCGGCAATTTGCGGGTACAAGGTTTTGGTGATAGCACCCAAAATTTCTATATTGTTATAGATGATCGTGATGGCCTCCCGAAGGTACTGATAGCCTTTGATATGAGCAGGGACACCAATTTCATGAATAATGGTTGTAATGTTGGCATCAAGATTTTTACCTTTGGGAAGCTGCACAATGTTGGCCCTTGTGCTTGTTGTGTTCGAAGTAACCGAGTTACTTTGGTTATTGGAGACCAGCTGCCGGATTCGGCTCGTCAATATTTCCATATCGAACGGCTTTAGTATGTAATAAGAAGCACCCAATTGAACCGCCTTTTGTGTAATGTTTTCTTGACCGAAGGCCGTCAACATGATGATCTTGGGTTGCGGATTCAAATTCATATCACGCAGCTTTTCCAGTACGCCCAGACCGTCCAGATGCGGCATGATAATATCGAGGATAAGTACATCTGGAAGCCGATTGCCTTCTTCGATCAAACGAAGAACATCATTGCCATTATAGGCTATTCCCGAAACACGCATGTCATCCTGCTCATCAATATATTCAGACAGTAAGTTAGTAAATTCTCGGTTGTCGTCAGCCAGCAATACTTCAATCGTTTGCAAAATTAGCTTCCTCCTTCAAAATGGGTAAAGATGGATGTTTAATTGTTTTCTTTAGTATACTTTCGACATGATAAATAAAATTCCTTCTGTCGAAATTTATTTTTCTGGATTTTTTTTTGTATTTATCATATAATTAATATTTTGTTTCAAGATAGCTGACCATTCGACATGTTTAGTCAAAAAAACAAGTTCCCCCATAAGGGAGAACTTTTAAGATGCTTTCATCGTTTCATTCAAAGTCTGGCGAAGCATAATACCTGCATCCTGCAGCATCCACTCAATAAAACATCCATAGCCACTGGTTGGATCATTAACAAATACATGAGTGACAGCACCTATTACTTTGCCATTCTGAATAATCGGACTTCCGCTCATACCTTGTACGATACCACCGGTTTTTTCCAGTAAGCGCGGGTCTGTGACTTTAATAACCATACCTTTGGTTGCCGGAAAGTCCTGCTTGGTCACGTGCATAACTTCGATATCGAATTTCTCAACCTTTTGCCCACTCACAACTGTATAAATCTGAGCAGGTCCTTCTTTTACTTCTTCTGAAAAGGCGACAGGTAAAGCTTCTTTGGAAAAGCTATGATCGGGCAGCTCATTCATTTGACCAAAAATACCGAAAGAAGTGTTTTTCTCGATGTTGCCGAGCACCTTGCTTTCCTTGGAAAACTGTGCTCTTTTTTCTCCTGGCTCCCCATTTTGACTCTTGGAGATTGAAGTCACATTGGAATGAACAATTTCCCCAGTTCCTACAGCAATCGGTGTTTGTGTGTCCATATCCGTGATAACATGGCCCAATGCTCCATAAACACCTTGATCAGGTGCGTAGAAGGTCAGTGTCCCTACACCTGCCGCTGAGTCTCGAATATACAGCCCAAGTCGATATGTTTTATCCACAATATCGTAGGCTGGCTGCATACTCAGCTCAAGCTCTTCATTATTTCGCTTTACCGTCAAAATAATGGGTTTCTTGCTTTCACCAGCCTCGGATACCAGCTCAGAAACCTTGGACACGTCAGTAATCGGCTTACCATTCAGCTTGACAATCAAATCGCCCAATTGAATTCGGGCATCTTCGCCTGGTGAAATCTTCTTCTCATCTGCTATCGTCACCAAATGATGACCGACAACCAGAACACCTGCCGACTTTAACTTCACTCCGATGGTATGCCCACCTGGAATAACCTTGAGGTCAGGGACCACATTGACCTTGACGGTTTTGAGTGGAATCTTGCCAAAAAGTTTTAGCGTAAGCTCCGCTTGTCCTGCTTTGTAAGATTCCAAAGAAATGGGATGATGAAGATCCACTTGAAATGAGTGCTTGTTCGATCCATTAACTTTCACAATTTCCGGATCATTCACGCTCACCTGGGCGCTAACAGGCATCGCCAACTGAAGACTGGTCTGCTGACCAGTGAACAGCCTTAGTTCTTCTGGAAATGAGGCAAAGCTTTGGAAGGGTGTGGATAGGCTACCCAGACAAACGAAGAAGATAAGCATCAATCCGATCAATCTTTTTCTCCGGTTGGAACTCATGGTGTCACGCTCCCTTGCTTCCTGTGCACGAGCGGCAATGACTCACCGCTTAATGCGTACCCTTAAGGTATCCCCACACCATTCGTTTTATAAGTGAAAATGATCCCACACTTGGGGCTACAAACTTCCTTTCTTGACATCTGCCAGATCCAGCATTTCCTGAGCATGCTGTAAGGTCGTGCCGGTGACCTCTACCCCTCCGAGCATGCGCGCTAGCTCGTGAGTACGTCCTTCAGCAGATAAATCGTCTACATGGGTAAAGGTCCGCTTACCGTCGTTGGTTTTATGAATCAGGTAATGAGCATCAGCCATACATGCTACCTGGGGAAGGTGAGTAATTGAAAACACCTGACAATCACGGGACAGCCTGGACATTTTCTCGGCAATTGCCTGAGCTGCACGTCCGCTAACTCCAGTATCGACTTCATCAAATACGAGCACCGGAATACGATCGACTCGGGCAAAAATCGATTTTAAGGCAAGCATCACTCTGGAAATCTCCCCACCTGAGGCGATTTTACTTAAGGATCGTAACGGTTCACCAGGATTGGCTGAAATCAGAAACTCCACTTCGTCCGCACCACTTGCACCGCAAGCTTCTTCATTAAATTTAATTTGAACCTTAAATTGCGTTTTTTCCATATGCAGATCACGCAGCTCGGCCACGATTTCGCCAGCCAGCTTGCCCGCTACCTGCTGTCTTTTCTCAGATAAACTTTTGGCGTGCTTGCGTAAATTTTGAACAGCCTGATTTTCCTGCTTCTGCAGCTCCTGCAGCTTTTCATCCTTATTCTCAATCATATCGAGCTCATGCTGTACTTTCTTTAAATATTCAAGAATGTCAGCTATACTTTCTCCATATTTTCGTCGAAGGGCTGCCATGGTATGTAAGCGTTGTTCGATAAATTCAAGCCTTGTCGGATTGAATTCGATGTCATCACGATAATCACGGAGCTGATAAGCAGCATCTTCAAGCTGATAATAAGCATTTTGAACCTGCTCCAGAACAGATTGAAGCTTTATTGGGTCCAAAGCAGCAATATCCTCGATTTTTTGCATCACTTTACTAATCGTTGTAAGACCCGTTCCGGCTCCACTTAAAGAATCGTAAGAATCCGCAGCGTTCTGATACAACTTTTCCGCATTCGCTAGTATGCGTTTTTCTTCGAGTAATGATTCATCCTCGCCCAGCTTTAATTGAGCCGAGCTGATTTCCTCAACCTGAAAACGATACAGATCCAACATTTGCAGAGACTTTTTACTGGTTGCCTCAAGCTCCTTCAAGCTTTTACGAATACCGCTATACGTTAAATAGGCCTTCCCGTATTCGCTTTTTAATGGGCCTATTTCCGCTTCGCCAAACAAATCGAGCCAATTGATATGCTCATCCACATGGAACAGCGATTGATGCTCATGCTGACCATGAATGTTCACAAGCCAGGCACCTACGGATTTCAGTCCTGCCAGGTTAACCATTTGCCCATTAATACGGCTTGTGCTTTTACCTTGTGCTGTGATTTCACGACGTATGATTAAATGCTCTTCCGAATCGGCTTCAATACCAAGCTCCTCCAAGGTTGTCCAAACCGGATGCCCCGACTCGATATGAAATAAAGCTTCTATGGAAGATTTATCGCTGCCGTATCGAACCAAATCGGCTGAGCTTCTTCCTCCAGCTACAAGGGTTAAAGCGTCAATAATAATGGATTTACCTGCACCTGTTTCTCCGGTAAGGACATGAAACCCTTTACGAAAGTGAAGGTGTACGGATTCTATAACAGCTAAATTGCGTATTGTCATTTCAAGCAGCATCGTCAACTCTCCCTGTTAGCTAAGCATGGATAAAATCTGATTTACCACCTTGCTGCTTTGTTCTTTGCCGCGGCAAATCATCAGTATAGTATCATCGCCACAGATCGTCCCCATAATTTCAGGCCATTCCAGACTGTCAATCAACGAACCTATGGCATTGGCCGTTCCTGGAAGGCTCTTTAATACGACCAGGTTATCGGTATAATCGATATGTACAAAATGATCATTCAAAGCTCTCTTCAAACGGTGCAGAGGATTGTAGCGCTGATCGGCAGGAACCGAATATTTGTAGCGGCCATCATCCAATGGAACCTTGATTAAATGTAATTCCTTGATATCCCGTGAAATGGTTGCCTGAGTAACCGTATAACCCGCAGATTTCAATCGATCAACCAGCTCATCCTGAGTTTCAATTTCATTATTCGTAATAATTTCGCGTATTTTGATATGTCGTTGGCCTTTCATTTTATACCTCATCCTCGTTGTCTATTTGAAATCGGATACACTGTATCCTCTGCTGCTGCGGATCTACATAAAGAACACCTGAAGTCTGCGGATACAGTAAATGGAAGGCAAGAAGATGATCACGTATCGAGCTCCCTGTTGCTTCCATAGGCTTACGCTCTCTGGCAACCTTCACGGTATAGTACATACCGTCCTGCTCCACGAAATAATCAATAAACAAACGGCTGTGCAAGGGCTCCCCCTCATTAATCGTAATGTGAATGGGAATACGCTGTTTGCCGCTAATGACCTTGAATCCATTTTCCTCCAGTAACCGAGTAACTTCATCCGACGATACCGGGGTACCCTCCGGTAGTGGAAGTCCTTCCCCTTCACTTTCCATAGTGCCCTTCATTCGATTGCGAATATACAGGTATAACCAGAATCCCACGATCAAAATAATCAAAATTATAACAAAGCCATCGCCACTTTGCATCCCGTTCACCTCAATGGTATGTATTCGAGAAACTCGACCAATATCCTCCAAAAAAACAAAAAACTCATCCTCCAGATGAGTTTTGAAGCTTTTGAGCATCGATGACTACTTGCTGAATCCACTCGTCTTTGAGTTGTGATGATACAATTGATTGAGGACTTGCTGATTGAAAATAAGCTAGAAACTCAACGTTGCCTTCGCCGCCGCGTATCGGAGAAAAGGTAAGTCCCTGCAAATAAAATCCAGCTTCCTCCGCAAACCCCAGTACCGTTTGAAGTACTTCCGTGTGAACAGACGGATCACGTACAACCCCTGTCTTAGGAACCTTGTCGCGGCCTGCCTCAAATTGCGGCTTGATCAATGCAACGACCGATCCTTGCTCAGCCAAAATGCTTTTTAACGGAGGCAGGATCAGCTTTAGGGAAATAAAGGACACATCAATTGATGCAAAAGCAGGCTGCTGTCCTTCCAAATCCTCCAGCTTCATAAAACGAAAGTTGGTGCGTTCCATTACCTTGACTTGAGGATGGCTGCGCATGGACCAATCCAATTGATTATAGCCCACATCCACTGCGTATACGTAAGCCGCCCCATGCTGTAGAGCACAATCCGTAAAACCTCCGGTAGAGGCTCCAATATCCAGCATGGTGATGCCGTTCAGATCAATATTGAACAGCTTTAAAGCCTTCTCCAGCTTCAATCCACCTCTACTCACATAGGGATGGATTGCACCTTTAACAAGGATTCTGGAGCTTCTGAGCACCTTCGTACCGGCCTTGTCGATAGGTTCTTCATCCACCTGAACAAGTCCGGCCATGATGGATGCCTTCGCTTTTTCCCGTGTCAGGAAAAAGCCCTGCTCCACGAGTAATATATCTAATCGTTCTTTATCTGCTGCCATGCTGAAGTTATTCCCACTTTCTGCCGAGATGATTCAAGCATGCTGCCGTTTGCGCGGCATCAACGCTTTTACCTCGGATACAAGCCGTTCTGCAGTAAGTCCTACTTCCTGACGCTGTTCTTTTACCGATCCATGCTCGACAAAATAATCGGGGACACCGAGGATTTTGATTTGCAGACCATGACGATTCTGATTCGCATAAAACTCAAGCACTCCGCTGCCGAAGCCGCCCAATGTTGTGCCTTCCTCCAAAGTAATGATAGGCAGGTTCTCCTTGGAGATCTGAAGCAGCATAGCTTCATCCATCGGCTTAATAAATCGTGCGTTAACGACCCTAAGCTGTAAACCATCCTTATTCAACTGCTCAGCAGCCTCTAAGGCGATACCGATCATAGGTCCGACAGCCAGCACTACGGCACTGTCACCCGGTCTCAGCACTTCCCATGTACCGATAGGAATCGATTTTAATGGTTCATCCATAGGTACACCGAGTCCATTGGTACGCGGGTAACGAACAGCGATTGGGCCTTCATCATAATCGACTGAAGTCTTAAGCATATGCCGCAGTTCATTTTCATCCTTTGGCATCATCAGCACCATGTTAGGAATACTCCGCAGATAGGCAATATCGTACACACCATGATGGGTTTCACCATCTTCTCCGACAAAGCCTGCACGGTCGATTGCAAAGATCACATTCAGATTCGCACGACAAATATCATGAACAATCTGGTCATAAGCTCTCTGTAAAAATGTGGAGTACACAGCAAACACAGGCTTCATACCCTCACTTGCAAGCCCCGCACAGAAAGTAGCTGCATGCTGCTCGGCGATTCCAACATCAACCATCCTATTTGGAAATTGAGCTGCAAACTTCAGCAAACCCGAGCCACCTGGCATCGCAGGAGTAACTGCTATAATTCTTGAGTCCTGCTCAGCCAACTCGATTAACGTATTACCAAAAACATCCGTATACATAGGATGGCCAACAGCCTTGAGCATTTTACCAGACTCTACCTTATACGGACGTGCTCCATGCCAAGCAAAGGAATCCGCTTCAGCTGGCAAGTAGCCTTTTCCTTTTAATGTCAGTACATGAACCATAACCGGTCCTTCTACCTTCTCGGCCTGCTTTAGCGTCTCAAGCAGCAAAGGAAGATTGTGTCCGTCAACCGGTCCCAAATAAGTAAAGCCCAGTTCCTCAAATATAACTCCAGATACCAGCATATATTTCAAGCTGTCTTTCAGCTTTTCCATTGTCTTGGCCAGCGTCCCGCCAATTGCCGGGATTTTCTTCAACAAATACTCGACTTCTTCTTTGGCCTTCACATAATGCTTATCGGAACGAATTTTCCCCAAATAATTATGCATCGCACCAACATTAGGAGCAATCGACATTTCATTATCGTTCAGAATGACCATCATGTTCTTTTTCTCATGCCCGATGTGGTTCATAGCTTCAAAAGCCATTCCGCCGGTCAAGGCGCCATCTCCGATAACAGCAATGATCTTGTTGTCCTCACCTTTGAGATCACGAGCTACTGCCATGCCCATGGCTGCCGATAACGAGGTACTGCTGTGCCCGGCCTCCCAGACATCATGCTCGCTCTCCGAGCGCTTGACAAAGCCACATAGACCCTGGTACTTACGCAGGGTATCGAACTGATTCATACGTCCGGTAAACATTTTATGCACATAGGATTGATGTCCCACGTCAAAAATAAATTTGTCTACAGGGCTATTATAAAGATAATGAAGGGCTATGGTGAGCTCGACAACTCCCAGGTTGGAAGAAAGATGTCCACCGGTTAACGAAAGCTTTTCAACTAAAAACTGCCTCGTTTCCTCTGCAAGCAGTTCTAATTGTTCTATCGTCAGGTGCTTCAAGTCTTGTGGTTGATTGATATGTTCTAGCAGCACGCGTGTTCCCCGCTTTCCTGTTTGGACTGTTGCGTATAACAAACACCCCAATCGCAGGAGTGAATAAGCAATCTATCCCACTAAACGTATGATTTATTATAGCATAGTTGATGATAGGTGCTCAATTGTAAGATGATACGGAAAAATGCAGCTATTGTGCGCGTTCGAATAGCTGACTTTTTGAATAGTCTCTACAAAGATCACCTGTCTCTTTGCACAATAAAATCAGCAAGCTCCAAAAGTCTTGCTGAATACGGGAATCCGGCATTGATGATCGCCTGCTTGCCTTGTTCAACGAGCTCATTCATTTTGGCCTGTGAGGCTTCAATACCTACAAAATAAGGATAGGTAACCTTTTGCTGCTTCTCATCACTTTTAACCGGCTTGCCGAGTTTCTTCTCATCCCCGATCAGATCGAGAATATCATCCTGGATTTGAAAGGCCAGACCGATATTATAACCGAACTTCTCCAACGCTTGGAGCTGTTTCGGATTAGCACCTGCCAAATGACCCCCAGCCTTCAAAGAAAACACGATTAAATCGCTTGTCTTGTGTGTATGAATATATTCGAGTTCCTCCAAGCGAGTTAAGCCCTGTTCTCCCTGCATATCCGCTGCCTGGCCGCCAACCATCCCTGGAGCACCCGCCAGTCTGGATAAATCCTCAACGATGTCCAGCACCCGTTCAGCCGGAACCTCATAAATCCGATACGCCTGAACAACTGAATAAAATGCATGGGTAAGTAGTGCATCACCGGACAAAATAGCCATCGCTTCACCATATACCTTATGGTTCGTCAGCTTGCCGCGGCGGTAATCATCATCATCCATCGCAGGCAAATCATCATGAATCAATGAATAGGTGTGAATCATTTCAACTGCACACGCAACCGGGATTGCCGATTCCGTGCTTCCATTTAGTGCCTCTACTGCTGCAAGCATCAAAATTGGACGGAGACGTTTGCCCCCGGCCATTAGTGAATACATCATCGATTCCCTTAAGGTTTCAGGAATATTCCAGATACCCGGAATCGATTCAAGCAATTCCGCTTCGATCAGCTCGACTTTTTGGTCAAGGTATTGCTTTATCGTCATTTCGGTGCTCATGTTAAGCCCCACCCTTTTCGTCTGTTCCCGGATTGAATGGTTTTTTGACCAATCCGCCCTCTTGCTCCATCAAAATTTCGATCTTGTGCTCTACCTGCTCCAGCTTGCTCCCACACAATTGGGACAGCTTCATACCTTCTTGAAACAATTCAATCGCCTGCTCCAAGGGTACATCTCCACTCTCGAGAAGTGCTACGATCTGCTCCAATTTATCCATCGCCTCCTCAAAGCTAGGCGTCGTTTCCTGTTTTGACATTTTCTTTTCCCTCCATTGACCACACATGGCAATCTACTTGCCCATCCGTCAATCTAAGCTTCAGTACATCACCGATCTGCACCTGCTGGATGGATTTGATAAGCTGCTTTTGATTTTCATCATACACAAGACTGTAGCCTCGCTGCATGACTTTTAATGGACTAAGCGCATCCAGCTGACGGATAGCACTGACCAGTTCTTGGCGCTTTTGGCTTTTGGCTGTCTGAATCGCTTGCTGTAATTGACGCACGGTTGAACCCAGACGACGCTTGGCAAACAGAACCTGTTCCTTCGGATTGTACGAAGACAACAGCTTGTCCAGCTTAAGCTGACGCTCCTGCAGCTTGGTCAGACGTCTGCGCATTTTGTATGCCAGCTGTTCCTTCGTCCGGTCCAACCGTTCCATCGGCTGAACAAGCAGCTGTCTACGGGGATTCAGAAATACCGGTGACCGCCGCGCTCTGCGCAAACGTTCTCGCCCTCGCTCCAACTGATTGGACAACCCACCGTGAAGCCTTTGATTATAATAGCTGAGCTGCTGCCTGAGCTCCAAATGATGAGGTACCGCCAGTTCTGCTGCCGCTGTTGGTGTTGCCGCTCTGAGATCAGCAACAAAATCGGCAATTGTGAAATCCGTCTCATGACCTACTGCGGATATAATCGGTATCAGTGATGCATAAATCGATCGGGCTACTGCCTCTTCGTTAAATGCCCAAAGCTCCTCCAGGGAGCCTCCACCTCTACCCACGATCATGACATCGACTTCATTTCTTGCATTCATTGTCTCGATCGCTTTCACAATAGAAGGTGCTGCCTGCGTTCCTTGCACCAGCACAGGATACAGCAGTATAGGCACATTCGGATAGCGCCGTTGAAGCGTAATCATAATATCACGGACTGCTGCCCCCGTTGGCGAAGTAATCACCCCGATCGCCTTTGGAAAACGTGGAATCGATTGTTTCCGTTCAACTGCGAACAGTCCTTCATCCGCCAGCTTTTTCTTCAGCTGTTCAAAAGCCAGATACAGACTTCCGATGCCATCAGGCTGCATTTGAGATACATAGAATTGGTATTGACCATCACGCTCATACACGGAAATATTCCCGCAGGCCAATACCTTCGTGCCTTCACGCGGGATGAATCCGAGTCTCTGGTTGCTGGAAGCAAACATGATGCTTTTCAACCTGCTGTCCGCATCTTTCAATGTAAAGTACATATGACCGCTGGAATGATGGGTAAAATTGGAGATTTCCCCGCGGACCCATACGTCCTGCAGGGTATTGTCACTTTCGAGACGCATTTTGATATATCGGTTCAGGTCTTTGATCGAAAGAACTTTTTTTTCTTTCATATGCTTATCCGTTCACTTGGGACTGTATGGTACGCGCAGCCGCATCAAGCGTATTTCTAAGTAAAATCGTAATGGTCATCGGTCCTACACAACCCGGAACCGGAGTAATATAGCTCGCTGTATCCAATACATCATCGAAATCAACATCTCCTGCCAGCTTGCCTGTATCGAGACGATTGATACCGACATCAATAACGATAGCGCCCGGCTTCACATGATGCTTTTTGACCATCTTCGGTTTGCCTACTGCTGCAATTAAGATATCCGCCTGGCGTGTGATTTCTTCCATATTGGCTGTTTTGGAATGGCATATGGTTACCGTTGCATGCTCTCTGAGCATTAATATAGCCATCGGCTTGCCTACAATATTGCTTCTTCCAATAACCACTGCATGTTTACCCGCGATATCAACGCCAATATGCTTCAATATGGCAATCACACCCGCAGGCGTACAAGGAGCCGGACCTTCCTTGCCAATCATTAAGTTACCAACGTTAACAGGGTGGAAGCAATCTGCATCCTTTTCAACCGCTATCGCTTCAACGATTTTATCCTCGGAAATATGTTTAGGAAGGGGAGATTGCACCAGAATGCCATGAATACGCGGATTGTGATTCAACTGCTCGATTAGTGCCAACACATCAGCCTCCGACGTGCTGCCCGCAAGCTTATGAACCTCGGAGTAGATTCCTGCTTCCTCACAAGCTTTGGCTTTATTACGTACATAAACCTGAGAAGCGGGGTCTTCGCCCACGATAATAACAGCCAGTCCGGGCTGTACACCCTTGGCTGTCAAATTGGCGACTTCCTCTTTAATTTGCGCACGGTAAGTGCTGACGATTTCTTTTCCGTTAATGACTTGTGCGGACATGATTTGTCCCCTTTCCTGAATGTTTATTAACGTTTGCTTTTGATTTCATCCAGTTCCTTGATCATTTTGCCGAGCACGCCATTTACGAACTTGCCGGACTCCTCCGTACCAAAATGCTTGGACAATTCAATCGCTTCATTGACAACAACCTTGGGCGGAACATCATCACGGTATAGCATCTCATAAGAAGCCAATCGTAAGATTTCGCGGTCTACACGGGAAAGCCTGTCCATCTTCCAGCCCTTTAAATAGTCTTTAAGCAGCTCATCAATGCTCTCCTTGTGGGCAAGCGTCCCATCCACAAGCTCCTTGATTTCCTCTTCAGCAATGATATCCTTCGTTTTGATCAATTCAGACTCATCATCGTTTTGTGCTTCTTCTACAACATGAGTGATCGCCTCTATCACGCTCACCGTGTTCATTTCAACCTGATACAGGCTTTGGAGCGCTAGCTCTCTTGCCAATCTTCTTCTCATCTGGCTTAATTCCTTTCTAAAGGCTTCCTGAGGGAAGCTCGCTTCGTAAACAGCAACTTCGTAACATCAAACAAAAAAATCCTTGGCAAGAACCAGGGATTTCATCTAAACAATCTCCATTTGTCCATGATCCAGCGCCACGTCGTTTCAACGGGAATGGCGGGCTCACCCCGCTCTACACGATTCCCTATATGATAACAAGTATATACGATTAGGGCGAAAATTAACATATCCCACAATCCGCAAATTAAATAGATGAGTCCCAATAGTACGCCACCGACTGACCCCAGGGTTTTCCCGCGATGACGTTCCCACAGCAGTTCCCACAGCCCATTCCACATGGAAGAACCCACCTCTACTCTACCCGACTTTTAAATGTAGGTGTTGATTGTTGAATATTGGCGATAAACACGGTAACAACTGCAACCGGAATTCCCGTTATTTCCTCGATATGCTTTTTAACCCCTGCTTGCATCTCTTCGGTTAACTGCGGAATTGAGGTTTCCCCGTCTACGATCGCCCTGATGATAATTTCCAGACCCGCGGGACTTACCTTCACCCGAGCCTTTAAATCCTTCACACCGCGTGTACGCTGTGCTGCCTTCAAAGATAGATTTTCGACCGTTTCCATTGAGATTCGAATATCTCCAAACTCGGTCCGTTGATCTATGGACGGCACTACCGCACTGCTTCGCGGCAGGGATACTATCAGTAAACGAATACTGATCAGCATAATCACGACTGTCAAGGTTATAAAGGTTAATGCCGTATGCAAATCAAAGTACACGTCACGGGCAAAATTAACAGCTTTATCGAAAGGAATCCAACCCAAAGCACACAATAACACCGAGCAGCCTACGATCAGAACAACGACGCTGAGTACGAAGAGAAGCAGTCTATCTATCACTTTTACCACAAAACCGGACTCCTTCCGAATGAGAGCAAACCCCCTTACAGCTTGAAGGGGGTTAACAAAATCGTTTTTTTCACCATTTCAAAACTACATTACTTGACTCGATGTGGGACAACTTCTGTCTCTTCCACTTTCTCAACAGTTTTAAAAATAACATCATGAATGTGTACATTAACTTCCTTAACACTCAGACCTGTCATGGATTCGATAGCGTTCTTGACATTGAGCTGAACACCTGAGGCTACTTCTGGGATACGTGTACCGAATTCGATAACGATGGATACATCAACCGCTGCTTCACGCTGTCCGACCTCAACCTTAACGCCTTTAGATAAATTTTTGCGACCTAGCAGTTCAGCAATTCCGCCTGCAAAGCCACCACTCATTCCTGCAACACCCGGAACTTCAATCGTAGCCATACCAGCTATAATCTCGATGACTTCCGGAGCTATCTGGATCGTACCCATTTCTGTTTTTTCGTAATCCGCAGCAATCATTGTCATGATTTGGGGGCCTCCTAATTTTATAATCCGATTCCTAACCGTCTATTTCTTCGATCTCTCTATATGTATGCGCGAAGTTAGCAAACTTGTCTTAACCCATACTATATCATCATCATATAGCCATGACAAATAAAAGCTTTACGATTCAGGGTCATTCACGTCATGATCTTCAAGAAATTTGATGTCAAAATCCCCGGAAATAAATTTGTGGTGCTCCAGCAACTTCAAATGAAAAGGGATCGTCGAGTGAATGCCTTCAACCGCAAATTCGGACAACGCACGCTTCATGCGCTGAATCGCTTCATCACGGTCTCTTCCCCAAACAATCAGCTTGGCAATCATCGAATCATAGTGCGGTGAAATCGTATATCCCGGATATGCAGCGCTGTCTACCCTGACTCCAAACCCTCCAGGTGGCAAATAAAATTGAATTTGTCCAGCGGAAGGCATGAAATTACGAGTGGAATCCTCAGCATTAATACGGCATTCAATCGCCCAGCCTTCGATTCTAACCTCATCTTGTGTGAAGGATAACGGGTCCCCTTCAGCAATCCGGATCATCTCTTTAATAATATCTATACGGGTGATCATCTCTGTTACCGGATGCTCTACCTGAATACGCGTATTCATTTCCATAAAATAAAACTGGCCATCGGCTCCCAAAAGAAATTCCAGTGTCCCGGCTCCTGAATAATTAACAGCCTTGGCAGCACGAACGGCAGCTTCACCCATCCGTACACGCACTTCTTCAGTCAAAATTGGACAAGGCGCTTCCTCAACGAGCTTTTGGCGTCTGCGCTGAACCGAGCAATCCCGTTCACCCAAATGGACGACATTACCATGCTTGTCTGCCAGTATTTGAATTTCGACGTGCTTCATTCCTGTCAAATACTTTTCCAGATAAACGCCAGCGTTTCCGAAAGCTTTTTGAGCTTCCTGCTGGGCATTGGTAATCTGACTAATCAGCATCTCTTCATCGTCGGCAATACGAATTCCCTTGCCTCCACCGCCTGCTGTTGCTTTAATGATGACCGGATATCCAATTTCCTTGGCGATCCTGACTGCATCATCCAAATCCTCAACAAGACCGTCAGAGCCAGGAATAATCGGAACATCCGCCTGCTTCATCGTAAGCTTGGCTACTGCTTTATCACCCATTCGATTGATCGCATCTGGCGAGGGACCGATAAAGGTTATGTTACAGCTCTCACAAATCTCGGCAAAATCGGCGTTTTCAGCCAAAAATCCATAACCCGGATGAATCGCATCGGTTTCAGTCAAGGTTGCTACACTCATAATATTGGTCAAATTCAGATAGCTGTCCTTGGATAAAGTGGGGCCGATGCAATAAGCCTCGTCTGCGAGCCGGACATGCAGCGATTCACGATCCGCTTCCGAATATACGGCAACTGTGGATATACCCAGCTCATGACAAGCGCGAATAATCCGTACGGCAATTTCGCCGCGGTTGGCAATTAAAATTTTTTGAAACTTCATTCCGATCTCCTCCTACAAGTTTTCCGAAGGAAAACTGACTTCATATGCGTAACCTTAAGTTTTCCGAAGAAAACTGACTTCGCATTTCGTTACTCGGGTTTTACAAGGAACAAGGGTTGGCCGTATTCTACCAATTGGCCGTTCTCTACCAGTATCTCCACAATTTCACCTTTGATTTCTGCTTCGATCTCATTCATCAGCTTCATTGCTTCAATGATGCAGACAACGGACTTCTCTTTAACCTGGCTGCCTTTATTCACAAAATCAGCAGCACCTGGTGATGATGCCGCATAGAACGTGCCGACCATAGGTGAAACAATTTTATGTAAGTTCGCGTTCGCCGCAGGTGCTATCACACCCTCCACCACTGGGTTATGACTTTCCGCCGGGGCATGGATTACCGTTTGTGGTAAGGATTGTTGAGGTGCTAAATGTTGAAATGAGTGCTGCGTTGGTGATGATGCAAATACAACAGATTCTGTTTTGGTAGGTTTGCGAATCAGCAAACGAGAGCCTTCATTTTCAATTTCCAATTCCTGCAGGGAACTTTGATCGATTAATTTAATTAATTCTTTAATTTCGCTAAGTTTAAACACTAGATTCACTCCTTCAACGATGGTGAAACAATAACGTTGCTATTATACCACAATCCCTTAACAAAGAAAGAGTTTCCTCTGACTACAGCATAAGTGGAAGCGATATCACAAATTGAATTGTCCCTTTATCGGGCTGAACGACACGAATCTGTCCCCCATGCAAACGGACAATTTCACTGCAAACCGCTAACCCGATACCTCTTCCACCCTCTTCAGGGACCTGTTGATAGAAGCGATCAAACATGCGGTCAAGTGTTTCATCCGTCAGCGCAGCTACTTCATTTTCAAAAATAATTTCCATCGATTCTTCCTTGTTCTCATAAGACAAACTTACATGGCCAGCAGGCAGAGCATATTTAAGCATGTTAGAGGCGATATTATCGAACACTCGCTCCATTAAAAACAAATCCACCTTTACAAGCAGCGCGTCCGCTTCAAACAAATCGTCCAGCGATTTGTGCGACCACATGAATCCGCCTCCGCGTATGATAGGCTCGGTCCTTTTATAAAGAAACCTCAGCAAACCCTCTGAGCTCATCAGCGTGGGTTGAAAATTCATTTCGTTTTCCTGCAGTCGTGCCAAATCATTCAGGTTCTGTGCCAACCGTACAGCCCATTCGGATTGTTGCCCGATAAGCTTTAAATGGTGAAGTCCATCTTCCTGAACATGGACCTGAAGAAGCTTCGATTGTTGACGAATCAATGCAATCGGTGCATTCAAGTCATGTGCGATATTATGTAATAAACGAGAATTGGACCGATGCGATTCTGTGAGCTGCCGCGTGCGCTGCATAACCTTTTGTTCCAACTGCTCATTGGACTCAGCCAAGCGTAGAGTGAGTGCCGCAGACTCCTGCTTAAGATGGATATAACGCCGGACGGTAACAGCCATCTGCGTAAGTAAATAGATAAAGAAACCGGTATTGATAAGACCTTCCGATGTAAGTGGAATACACAGGTAATAAAAAGAATCACTTAATACAGCGAAAAATGCAATGATACCTGCTATCGCACCAGAACGTGCCCCAAGGCGACGCTGCCTGACCGCCCTTGGATAAACAATACATGAAGAATACAAAAGCGTGCAGGTAATCAACACCGTAAATACGGTAAGCCATTGAGTGAAAATAACAGGTGGTGTTAACAAAACAAATACAGCGAACAACCCAAAGATTAAATAAAGGAACTTCAGTACATATCTGGAAAAATGCTCAGGGAAGATCGAACTCAAGTATTGATTGAGAGCAAGAATGGCTGCAATCTCAACCAAATATTCCAGCTTTACCTGCCATTCCCAGAGTAGGTCCGGAAGAAAGGAAATGACCAAAACTTCACCAAATAAGAATGTCCGCAGTCCTAATAAAATCGATAGAAGGCCCAGAAATAAGGTTGAACGATCAGATATGTATAACGACGCAAATACTAAATAAAACAAACCCATCATCAATAAAGCGCCCGCACTCATGCAGTCTCTAACCAAAGGAGGAAGTGAATCCGATTGAATCGCCCGTTGGCTCCCAATATGAATTCCGCTCCAAATTCCACCTTTGCGCTGGGCGTAATTCGATACCTGTATATCCATTTGCAAGTTGCTGCTCTCAGGGACAAAGTAAACGTATTCAGGGGATTCGTAGGGTACTGATGTTAAGGCCGTTGTACCTACCGTGCCCAGTTCCATTAACAATTGACCGTTGATCCACATCCGGTATGCTGAGGAAATTTGTCTCATATTTAAGCCAATTGTCTGCCCCACATCGTCAGGATGTAGTCGGATTTGTAATCGATACGTTCCGAATTGACGATCCCATGCCTTGTCACCTATGTATGGCGCAAATTCCCAGCTTGCAGGAACATCCATATATCCGGTGTTTGCCTCCGGCCAGCTTTGTTTCGGGTCGACCAGCCTATCGGGAGCGAAGCTCCAATCCCCAGACAACACATAAGAACGGTTCGCACCTGACAATGAAAATCCACTGAAGTCCACCTCTCCCTTGTTCACGCGCGGAATTGACTCCTCCTGGGAACATCCCGTGAGCATAATAACCCATACAAACATGATTACGACCAAGGTTCTCAACAATGTCCTCCTTCAATTAACAAGCATGGTTGAAAATTTACAGCTGTTTACTATATTACATGATACAATAACTTTGCATAGATTAAAAAGGAGAGCTGCATCCAGAAGGATCAAGCGCAAATGAGCCATGATAAATCACACTATTAAAGTCCTGCTTGCCGAGGATCATTCACTGGTTCGCAGCAGCCTGCAGGAAATCCTGCAAACGAATTCGAAGTATGAGATTATAGCCTCTGTTGCGAGCAGTGAAGAGGCTCTGAGTGCTCTCCAGAACAGCATTATTGTGCCGGAGCTTTGTATTCTGGATATTCAAATGCCTGATATGGATGGAATTGAATGCACCAAAGCGATCAGAGAACTATATCCTCAAATGAAAATTATTTTGCTGACTGCTTTTGATCACGATACTTATATGGAGGAGGGTGCCATTGCCAGGATCAATGGGTATCTGCTCAAGGATATGAATGTCGAGTCCTTTTATCGATCGGTTGACATGGTCATGGAGGGCCAGTTTGTGGCACCGCTCAAGCTGATCAACAACATATCCAGCAGACTCACCCAGCTTAGAGAACTTGAAAAAAACACAACCATCAACGATCTGAGCAAGTTGTTATCCAAGCATAGCTCTTCACTCGATGACAAAGAGCTGGAAATAGTCAGGCTGATTTGGCAAGGCTGGAGTAACCGGATGATCGCTGAGGATCTGTATATCACCGAAGGCACTGTCAAAAATTATGTATCGCGCATGTACCGTAAGCTAAGCATCAACACACGTTCAGAGCTTTTACAAATATTAGCTGTAAAGCAGGAATAATCGCACTTGTAGATTTGGAACAAGCTGTAATCAGAATGTAATCCAAATTTAACAATCATACCCATATATCGACAGCTACTGCAGAACCTCCCTGCTATATTAGTAGTAGGCTTAGCTCAGCTAAGCACAATTGGAGGGATACATATGAGTGAAGTTGAAAACGAAGCGATTGTGGTTGACGAAGAGGCAACAGCTACAGAGGCATCGGAGGAAGCAGTAGGCGAAGCCGAGGTTGAGGCAGAAGACGTCCAGGCTGAAGCTGAAGAGGAAGAGGCCGTTGAGGAAGAAGAATCAGACGACGAGGAGTCTGAGGAAGCGGATGGGGAAATTTCCGACTCAGCGGAAGAAGCTGACGATATCGTCACCGAGCCTGTGGAGTAGCACTTATGTATTATTTTTACGCGAAGAGTCCGACCCGTCGGACTCTTTTTTTGCAACCGCTTCCTACAATTGAATTGGCTGGTTAAGATATGCGCTGAGTCAGCTTCGATATGAGCCTGATTATTTTATGCTCAGCACTTTTCAATCGACAAAAAACCAACAAAGAAGCGGAGGATGCGATAATCCTTTGCCGCTTCTTTGTGGTTTCTCATTGATCTAAAACGAGTTTGTAGCTGCCAGGGTCCCCTTAAGGTACAAATTGCACAACTATTTTATCAGCCGCAACGTTCATTTCCTGCATAACCTTATCAATAATGCTGACTGCCTGGCTTTTTTCCAACTTATTGCTTTGAACAGTGACCCTCCATTTACTGGCTTCCTCCGTAATCACGGCTTGCGGGAATTCCTTCATTAATGTATCTTCCAGGTTGGTCACCTTGGCCTCTTGATCCTGGAGCTTTCTCAGCTCTGCTTCTGCATTCGCTGCGGCTGTGGCGGTCTGTTTCGGATCAGCCAGAATCGTCATCCATTTCTCGGTCAGCTTGGCAAGCTCCTCATTACGTTTCAGCCCAAGACCTGCAAAATAGTCGCTGCCTGACTTGACCTGTGTCATGACCTGCTGCAGCACTTTAGCATCCTCTGCACTCACCGCTTCGTTTGCTTTGACAGTAGGCTGTGCAGTAGCTGCACTGGCTTGGGTTGTGCTTTTTGGATCTTTGGCTGCTGCTCCGCTGCTTGCTTTAGGATCGGCAGCAGCTGGCGTCGTTGCTTTGGTTGTTGGCGCAGCTGGAGTTGCTGGATTCGCTGTAGGTGCGGCTGGGGTTGCTGGATTGACCGTAGCGTTCGTCCCAGCACTTGGAGCTGTATCGGTTTTGGCAGCTGCCTGAGGCGTAGTTTTGGATTCAACCGGCTTGACGTTCAGATCATTGGTGTTGATGACGATTTCCTTGGCAGAAAGTCCAGTTGTGCTGTCAGTTCCTTTGGCTGTACCATTTGTTGGAGTACCCGTTGTTGCTGCACCTGTTGATGTAAACTCAAGCTTGCTGACGTCTTCTGTAAACAAATAATAAGCAGATAACACGACCATCAGACTGAGCATGGATACCAACCAAATTGTTTGTCTTTTTGAGTTCATTGTTTTGCCTCCTTAGAGTTTTCGTAGAAAACTTACTTCGTAAGCATCTACTGAGTTTTTGCGCCAGCAAAAACTGGCTTCGTAAGCTTTACTGAGTTTTCGTAGAAAAACTGACGTCTATTGTTTACGGGGGAGTATGGAAATACGGTTGGCAGGAACGTCCAGCCCTCTCTCCACAGCCTCGGTCATCATTTTTTTGACAGTCAGATTTTCGGCTCCCTTGGCCACAACGACAACGCCTCTGATTTTGGGCTTGATCGTTTTGGTTACAAGCGGCTGTTTCCCCCCTGAAACCTCGTAGATGACCACTTCCCCACTTCGTGTGACATCACTGATATGGCGGGTTGCACCATGCTGATCCTTCTCATTGGTTACCTGCTGGGTATCCTTCGTATTGCGCTCGACAGCAATTTCCTCTGTAGAATCAATCGTTACCAATACCTCCACCTCACCCACACCAACAATTTTGCTCAACAACTCCTTCAGCTGTGATTGGTAGGCTTCCTCATATTCACGAAAGGTGCTCCGTTCCTTGCTTGAGGAACCAAATACAGGCTTGGCTGTCTCTGTAGGAGAAGCTCGGCCTTCCCCGATAGGATCCACATCCTTGACATGAATAAAAGAATTAAGCACCATACATGCCGCTCCCACCAGCCCGAGCAGCAGCAGCCAGCGAAATGTCTGTATTCGTTTGGTTCCATTCGGCCCACCACCGAGCCATTTCTCGATCCATTTCATCAGACTTCCCATCGGTTCCACCTCCCCCTGCACCCTTCCCTGATTGAATGAATGCCCGCCGTTCTGATTAACCTGATCAGCTAAAGCTTTTCCCCTGTAACCTCTACATCTATACGGTCCTCCTGAACCTGCCACGTCTTGCTGAGCAGCATGCGGATTTGTGATTGCTGCTGCTCAAAGCCGGTACTTGGCTTCGGCTTCTGTTTATTCCCTGTAGAGCCGTTAGCTTTTACTGCATTACTATCTGTCTGCCTGTTGTCTCCTCCTCCCAATGAGGTACTATCGATCTGACCACTGCTCGCTTCTATCGAAATATCTACGGGCTTAACAGGTTCTACCTGAAAGGTGTTAACCGTCTGCGTCTGCATCTTGGATGGGACCGAAGCCGGTCGATAAGTGACTTGTACACGGATGCTGCGGATTTGCATCTGTCCGTTTGCATCCTTACCGGTTTCCAGCTTCAAATCTCCTACCTTAAAATCCGGCGTTTGTTCAATATTTTGTTTCATTAAAGTAATGATTTGCTGCTGCATCAGCTTCTGGGAGCGCTCCTCCTGCTGCATTTTCAGTGTTTCCGCCTGCTGTTGAATACTTCCGAGTGTCTGCATGCTGCCGGCCGACCCTTGTGTCTGTAACTGCTGCAAGGTTTGCCCCGGACCTCCTGCTTGCGACGCTGGCGATGAAGCCTGGAAAACTGGCAAGGCCGCTCCCGATGCCGAATTGTCTTGAAAAAGAGATTGTGCATGGCTCAGCATGAGATCAACGGAAGCCGACTTTTGAAACAGTGAAAATAGCGGTTGAAGCAGGGTGAGTAAAATAAAAAGGCTGATGACTGTTTTCACATAACGCTGCATCGTCTGATTCGGCAGCAGGATGTCCACAAAAGTCGCGAGCAGGATCACCATAATGATCGATTTCAACCAATCGGAAAGCCAGCCCATCCTATTCCCTCCTCTGTCATCCCTATCTGCGTGCGACGATCATCGCATCATCACGGAAAGATTGCCTGCTGCTATAAGCATCGTAATTGCCAGAAAAAACATCAATCCAACCACGGCCAAGGCGGCAAAAACATAAATCAGGCTTTTTCCTATCGTATCCAGACAAGCAATGATAGGACTATCCCCAAGCGGCTGCATGACGGCTGCTGACAGGTTGTATATCAAGGCTAACGCCATTATTTTCAATGCAGGAAAAGCACACAAAATGAGCAGGATAACCAGTCCGACAAGTCCCACAGCATTCTTGACCAGTAGTGAAGCGCCTATTACCGTCTCCGAGGCGTCCGAGAACATTTTACCTACGACAGGTACGAAGTTCCCGGCAATATATTTGGCTGTGCGGATTGTGACTCCGTCCACGATGGCGCTGCCTGCCCCACGAACTGAAATGACTCCGAGAAATACGGTAATAAAGACTCCAAGACACCCCACACTTATCATTCTGAGCAGGTTAGCCAGCTGGGTTACCTTGTATTTGTCAGACAAGGAGCTAACAATATGCAGCACGGCTGAAAAGAACAGCAGCGGGAATACAATCAGATAAATGCCCGTCCCGACTGCGTGGATCATAAATACGATTAACGGGTGCAGTACAGAAACGGAAACCATATTGCCCATCGAAGCCAGCAGTGTCAGCAGAAGCGGGACAATCGCGATCATAAAATGGATCATCTCGCTGATTGCCGCATTCGCATAACCGATGGCAACCGTGAAGCTGTTAACAGCCATGATCATCAACACCATAAAAACGATCGCGTACGCCACTTTACTGACGTTGTTTTTTTCAAAGGAGCTCTGCAGCGTCTCGAGCAGCATACTGAATATGGATAACACGACGATAGACGCCAGAAGCTTGCCGTTATATACGAGCTCATGGAAGAAATAACGAAAAATACCGGATAAGATCGTACTCATCTGAAAATCCTTGGCCCCGGTCAACAGCTCGTTAAAGGTCGGTGTCCTGCTTTCCGGAAAGTAACCTCCATACGTTTGCATCAGCTTGGTCCAATACTGCTCAACGGGATCGGTTTGCAGCCGTTCGGCCTCTTCCTTGATGATTTGCTCGACCGGACCAGCAGCTTCAACTTGATCTGTACCTGCTGTCATATTCGTAAATCCAATGCCACCCAGCCCGCCTATGAACAGGTACAGGAAGCATACCAGCAGCAGCCAACCCCGTTTGATCCCCAATTTGTTTCTGTCTCCATAAAGGGTAGCTGAAAGCGGTGTGGAGGTGTATCGTTTCCAAGTCTTGTAGGGCATCATTAGCTTCATCTCCTGGAACCATGCGACTTTACGTTAGGCTGGAAGCAGCTTCACGACCGTTTCTATAATGACGGATACGATGGGAATCGCCATCACCATAATTAATACTTTGCCGGATAGCTCGATCTTGGAGGCAATCGATTCCTGACCCGCGTCCCTAACAATCTGGGCACCAAATTCGGCAATGTAGGCAATTCCGACTATTTTGAGAATGGTTTTAAGGAAAATCATATCTATGCTGGCTTTAGTCGCTAAATCCTCCAGTACCTGAATGACCGTTGATATTTTGCCGATAAGAAACAAAAAGATGGTGATGCCCGTAAACGCGACGATCAGAAAAGCAAACATCGGCTTTTGTTCCTTGATGATCAGAACGAGAACGGTGGCGAACAGGCTCAGGCCCACTATTTGTATGATCTCCAAGACGATTCACCTACTGGAATAAGAAAATAGTTTTGATTTCCTTGAACAGGCTGTCCAGCATTCTGACAACCATAAACAGCACGACAACAAATCCGATTAATGTTACCCAATGCGCCATATCTTCTTTGCCCATTTGCTTCAGTACGGTGTGAATCATCGCGATAATAATTCCGATTCCGGCTATCTGAAATATCGCACTCACGTCAACGTTCATTCACGGCACCTCACCTCTAACCTGTAAACCCTTGATCCCATCCCTCTAATACATCAATATGACGACCAGTGCTCCCATCAGCAGCCCAAGGCTGCGCCACATTCCTTCATACCTTTTGCGTTCCTCCACTGCCGTTTCGAGTTCACCCTGCAGCTGTTGAACCGCCAGCCGGATATGCTTGACCTGATCGGCACTGTCCGATAATCCTAGTGTACTCCCCAGCTGACTGAGAATTTCCTGTTCACCCGTTTTTAACACCGTATATTGCCAATGTTCAGCTATCGCTTGCTGCCATATGTGCTGTACTGTTCGACCTGCAGCTACTTTCAATTGTTCTGCGGTATAGCGGAACAGATGACTGACTGGTTGCGGGCAGGCGTTTGCGACCTGCAGCAGTGCTTGAGGCAGCGGGGTCAAGCCATAGGTCATTTCTGTTTCCAACCGCTGCAAGGATCGGATCAGATCGGAAATTTGCCTGGGTCTTCGTGAAAATCGCTGTGCCTGATAAAATCCGAATAACGTTGCCGACAGCATAATCATCATGGCTCCCAGCAGCTTCAGCATAAGGTGCTCCCTGACGGTTGACCGGAGCGTGTGGTCATTGTTCGTTCCTGATCAACAGCGACTGTGAGAGCATGACTGCCTTTGGTGGAAGTATTCAATCTTCGCCCTTGACCATCGTAGATACCTTCCAGTGCTCCTACACTCGATTGATTGCTCAGCACAACGATCCTCTTAAAAACCTGATCATGGAGCAATTCCTTTAATACGGGCCTTCTTGAAATGTCGTCATAATTCAAACCATGTGCGGTGGCCATCACGGCGATACCGGCATGAATCGCTTCATGGATAGCTGCTGCATCTTCAGGTCTGCCAATCTCGTCCACTATCAGCAGTTCTGGAGACATGGATCGAATCATCATCATCATCCCTTCTGCCTTTGGGCAGCCATCCAGCACATCTGTACGCGGACCCAGTTCAAAGCGCGGCACTCCGCGGATGCATGCGGCGATCTCAGATCGCTCGTCCACGATTCCTACCTTGTATCCCCGTCGAAGTGCCGAGCCGCTGCCAGTAACGGGGCCCCTGCTGATAATCCTTGCCAAATCACGAATCAGGGTCGTTTTCCCCTGCTGAGGCGGGGATACGATCAAGGTATGAAGAATAGAGCCTTGTCCTGTTGAATCGGTCACATAAGGTAAAATTTGATCGCCGCAGCCCTTATGCTCCTTGGCAACCCGGATATTGAAAGAGCTGATATCCTTCAGCAGCCTGACCTTGCCCTGCTCCAGCACTGTCCGCCCAGCCAACCCGATACGGTGTCCACCCGCAACCGTAATGAAGCCTCTTCGCAGCTCCTCCTCAAAGGTATACAGCGAATGCTGCGTCAGCATCTCCAGCAGCGCGGCGCAATCCTCTCGATTCGGCCTATAAGCCTCAGCTGGATCGTTAGTTAATCCGCCTGTCTGTGAAACAAAGCTGTATTGCCTTCCCCAGCCAATCTCAAGAGGGCGCTGCTCGCGAACCCGAATTTCTTGCAAATCCTGTACAATTTGAGAGGGTAGCGCTGCTAGTCTTTGACGTAATGAAACTGAAAATAGCTGAAGTAGTGACTGCATCCACCCATCCCCTTCTTTTAAAATGCAGTGAGCCCTCACTGCTGTTCGGTCAGATTATTCTTCCGTTCACTAAATTATGTGTATGCTTGGCCCACTCAAATATGACCAGTTATTTTCTCAAAATCCCGATAAAGATGCAGCTCACGCCAACAAGCACCCAGAGCATTTTGCCTACTGACAGCTTATCCGCAAGCCCTACTAGCCCTAAAGTGGTAGTTGTCAGCAGCACGAAGGGTCCTACCATAGCCAGTCCCGTGTTAACCATCAGCGCTTTTTCAATCTGGTTATACCGGAGCATCAGAAGTGCGGCAATGATCTCGATACTACCTGACATCAAACGAAGTGCGGCCATACTTAATACAATTTTATTAATCAGCTTTCCCCTCTCCTTTCTTAGTGTGTGTTCAGATCATAAGGGGACATTTGGAACAATTACATCTTGCTGTAAGGGAACTCTTCTATTTCAGCCTCTCATTCAACTCTATGCGGACATGTCTGCTTTTAGGCATAATGGGCACATCACTACCTTCTGATGCATATGATGACGAAGTAATCAATCCAAGTAACAGCGAGGCGATAAAACATGGAAGCAACGACACAGGTAAAATGGCATCCACTGCTCAGCGATCCGTCAGGTAAACGGACTGACAAACCAAGAATGCTCGGTAAAACCATGGTGATCGATAAAGGCCTGGGAATTCATGCGCTTGACGATTTGCTGCAAACGGCGGGTTCTTATGTCGATATGCTCAAAATCGGATTTGGCACATCACCGCTGTATGAAACGGACATATTGAAGCGCAAAATCGAGATGGCCAAAAAGCACAATATTATCGTGTACCCTGGTGGTACGTTTTTGGAGGTTGCTATTCAGCAGGACGCGGTAGACGAGTTTTTCGATATGATCTCGATTATGGGCTTTAACGGTGTTGAAATTTCCGATGGCACGATTGAGCTGGACAGGAATCTGCGCAGTCAGCTTATTACTCGTGCTGCAGAGGAAGGGTTCACAGTGATTACCGAATACGGCAAAAAGCTGTGGGGCTCCTCTATCGAAATTGATGCATTGATTGAAACGGTTACTATAGATGCTGAGCTGGGTGCCAGCCTGATTACGATCGAGGGTCGGGAGTCAGGTAAAGGCGTCGGCATTTATGATGAGCATGGTGAGTGTAAGGAGAAGGACATCGTCAAGGTGCTGGAACGTGTGCCTTCCAAGCATCTGCTGCTGTGGGAAGCTCCTCAGAAGGAGCAGCAGGTCCATCTATTAAATCTTCTTGGAAGCGATATTCATTTGGGCAATGTAGCCCCACAGGATTTGATTTCTCTGGAGGCGCTGCGTAGAGGATTGCGTTCCGATACGATGCATTTTGGTCTGGAGGCACCTTGTGCCTACGTCGGAGATTGGGTTATATAAGGAAGCTTACGAGGTCAGTTTTGCTTAGGCAACACTTATAGTATCGCTTACGAAGTCAGTTTTGCCTTGGCAAAACTCTAGGAGGATAGCATCAATGGATATTACCGTCATTCCCAGTGTCAACGAGGCGCGTTCGGATGACCTAGTGAACAAAACCGTTATTGTCATTGATGTGCTGCGAGCCACCAGTACCATGTTGACAGCCTTGGCTCATGGTTGCGATGCAATTTATCCAGTCGAAACGGTTCTTCAAGCCAAGCAGCTTCTATTAGAACAACAGGACTGGCTAGCCGGTGGGGAACGCTATTGCAAAAAAATCCCGGGCTTTGATCTTGGCAACTCCCCATTTGAGTATATGGATGACAAAGTTGCTAGTAAAACGATTATTCTTACGACCGCCAACGGTACACGTGCTATCCAGAAAGCTAACAGATCCGGTACCGTACTTATCGCTTCACTGCTTAACGGCAGAGCCTGCGCCATAGAAGCGGCAGCCTTAAATAAAGATATTGTCATCTTGTGCTCGGGTACGCAAGACGTATTTGCATTTGAGGACGGCATCTGTGCGGGTCAACTTATCGAGGAATTACAAGGACTGTCAGGGCAAGGCAAGCCTGTGAATGTAGATGATCTGGGCTTAAGTCAGCTGCACGCATTCCGGCAAGTACAATCCGCCATGACAGAAGCTTTGTTAAAAAGCAGTAACGGTAAACGGCTGGATAAGCTTGGTTTCCGCGAGGATGTCATCTACTGCTCACGAATGAATCTCATCCCTGTCGTCCCTGTTATGCAAGGTGGGCGTTTGACCTTATTGCCGGTTAAACAGTTGCATTAAACCTTTAATGAAATGAACATGAAATAGCTGCCTGTCTCATACAGTAAAAGTGAAATCCATGAGACAAGGAGTTCTTGCTATGAATGGGGATATATTACTGGTTGCGCTTATTATAATCGGCCTAATTGGACGCTCGAACATCATCACTACAGCAGCCTGCGTGCTATTGATTATCAAGCTGGTCAGCCTGGATCGTTATTTACCGACCATTGAACGCAGGGGATTGGAGCTGGGGCTGTTATTTTTAACCATGGGCGTGCTGGTTCCGTTTGCCAGTGAGAAAATATCACTCAAAGACGTAGCCAGTATGTTTACGACATGGCCAGGTATCCTGGCGCTGCTGGGCGGGGCCATCGCTACCTATATGAACGGAAAAGGATTGAGCTTATTAAAAATAGACCCACAATTAATTGTGGGTCTTGTCATCGGTTCGATTTTCGGTATTATTTTTTTGCGCGGCATTCCTGTCGGGCCCTTAATGGCTGCTGGAATTACAGCTTTTTTGTTAAAGGTGTTCACCTTTTTATTCGATAAGCTAAGATAAGAGGAAGATCATAATTAACGTCTGTCGGAAGGTCCTCCGACAAATGCCTGCTGCTCAGTGTCCAAGCCATAAGCAGTATGCAGCGCCTGAATCACTTCCGGCAAACGGCTGTTGTCAATCACGCATGAAGTTTTAATTTCAGACGTACTGACCATATTGATGCTTAGACCCAGATCCGAAATGACCTCGAACATTTTGGCAGCTACACCTGGCGTACTGACCATGCCGGCACCAACGATGGATACCTTTACCAGATTTTCCTGGGACGTGACTTCGTGGAAGTTAACAGTGCTGCGAATGTTTTCAATGACTTTGACGGCTTTGTCCTTATCGGAAAGCGCTACGGTAAATGAGAAGTCAGCAACACCATTCAGAACACCACTTTGTACGATAATATCGACATCAATCTGCTCTTTAGCCAGTGCAGTAAATACTTTGGCCAATTGACCCGGTTTATCTTCCACACCAAGAATACTGATTCTTGCTACATTCTTATCGCTTGCGATTCCGCGTACTACGATACCTTGCTCCATTGCTGCTTCCTCCTTGACTTGGGTACCTTCATTATGGTTAAAGCTGGATCTGACGACCAGCGGCACATTGTAATTTTTGGCGTATTCCACAGCACGCGGATGCAGTACAGCAGCACCCAGATTGGCGAGCTCCAGCATTTCATCATACGTAATTTCCGGAAGCTTGCGAGCACATTTGACCACACGTGGATCAGTGGAATAAATTCCATCCACATCGGTGAAAATCTCACATACGTCAGCTTTAATCGCAGCAGCCAACGCTACAGCTGTCGTATCGGAGCCACCACGTCCCAAAGTTGTAATCTCGCCTTCCTGTGTCATACCTTGGAAGCCCGCAACAATGACTACATTCCCCTGCTCCAGCGCTTTAAATATACGTTCCGGTTGAATATCCGAAATTCTCGCTTTTCCATGAACAGGCTCTGTGTACATCCCAGCCTGCCAGCCCGTATATGATATTGCCGGTTGACCCATACTCTGAATCGTAATCGACAATAATGCTACCGATACCTGCTCACCCGTGCTCAGCAGCATATCCATTTCTCTGGCCGGAGGTGTCGACGAGCTGATCTGCTTCGTCAAGTCAATCAAATCATCTGTCGTATCTCCCATTGCTGAAACAACGACCACACATTGATGACCTTCGCGCTGTCTCTCTACGATACGACCCGCTACGCGCTTCATCCGTTCTGCGTCACCAACCGAACTTCCACCGAATTTCATTACTATAAGAGACAAACTGTTCACTCCCTAACCGAAACTTTTACATCACAATGTATTATTATAGCATATCAGCAGTAAAGGATGAAGCACAAAAATGCTCCTCTCCCTGCGGTGTGTATTTGAACATGCAGCGATGACGGAGCTGTCTTGGACCGCTTCCACACTTTCCTACCTGAAAACTAGAAATCGTCCATCAAACCTTATGGTAAATGGGCATGGGGATCCATCCTGCATCTGGCAGCAGATCCCTGCGAGTCAGCTTTGTTCCGGTTATTAGCTGCATATACGACGCTATTGTTCCATCATGAGTAACGATGTAAAGCGTTTCCTTCTCCAGCTTTCTACACCAGTTCATAAATTGCTCAGCCCATTTTTCAAACAGCAGATTCGGTAGTGTATTGATACCCTGCAGCCACATATAGGGAGGTACATCCTGGGGCAGCGAAAAGTCACTATAGCAATTGGATAAGCAGGAAGGCTCCAGCATTTCATCGCAAGGCAAGGTTTGGAAATCAAAGCGCTGCGGAAATTGTCGAGGACCCGCAGCCGGATGAACATAACGAAGCGCGTGCGAACCTTTACACCAAAGCTGCGCGGTTTGCAGCGTGCGTCTTGTTGGGCTCGCTATGACGGCATGGCGTTCTGTCAGAGGCATGATCGTTCTCAGGCGCTCAGCCTGATGTTTACCGTAATTTGTAAGTCCGGGATTCTCCATTTTGTAGCTCTCTGGTATTTGCTGTGTGTGCTCGCCTTGGCCATGACATACAAAAACAATCTCCATCCGGGATCACCCTCTCTGGTTGTTATCTTATTTTATGCAGGCTCAGCCTGCCTCATATCCATGATTCGACGGAATCTTGACGCTTAGGATCCAATCTTTTTGCATGCATCCAGCTATTTACTATATACCCAGGTCCCTATGCTGCAGAATCGCTACGAATGACAAAGAACCCTCCTCTCAAGGAAGGTTCTGCAGCCATTCAATTCAACATCAACATGTAGTTGTATGAATGTAACTTGGGCAAGTCTGGAAGTGCGGTGAACAAGTCCCGCTGCGCGGCCAAATATCCCTCCGATCGCTGTTGTTTCCGTATTTTTATTCATTTTATAAGTTATTTTGCGGTAAAAGTACGGAAACAAAGGCGAACGCGAACGCTTCTCCAGGATCATTTGGCCGCTCCGCTCTTTATTCACCGCACTTCTAGACAGCCGCCATTTTCCACTTACCGCTCTTGTAACGGAAGTAAATAATGGCAGTTCGGACAACCTGATCGACCGCAATCGATAAATAGGCACCGATAATCCCCCAGTGAAAAACGAGCACAAACAACAGGCTGAGCATACCCCGAAAAATAAACACACCAACAAAAGTCGAAATCAAGGGAAACCGGGTATCGCCAGCCCCGCGCAGCGCACCTGCCAGGATAAACTGCGACGCCTGAAAGGTTTGGATCAGCCCAATAATACGCAGTGCACTCGCCCCCGCGCTAATAACAGCTGCATCATGGGTGTACAGCATCATAATGTAAGGAGCGAACACAATGAATCCGACGCCCATAATACCGGCAAAAATGCGTCCGAACCTGCTGGTCTCCCAGCCGAATTTTTCCGCAAGCTCGGGTTTGCCAGCTCCTAATCCTTGACCCACCAACGTGCTGGCCGCAAGCGAAAAAGCCATCCCCGGCATAAAGGTAAGCCCCATAATGTTGAAGCAAATCGTATGCGCCGCGAACACCGCGGTACCCAAACCGCTCAGTACCAAAGTGAATACAAGCTGCCCTGCTCGAAGAGCAAGCTGCTCCCCCGCTGATGGCAGGCCGATTTTGACGATTCTACGGATCATCGGGTAATCGACAACCATCAGCTTCCTCCAGGAAAGCTTAATAATTGACCCTTTTCCAAATAATACGAAGACTACCCACAAGGTAGAAATAGCCCGTGCTACCACCGTAGCCACAGCAGCACCGATCAGTCCCATGCCCGGAATGGAACCGATTCCATAGATAAGCGGATATCCAAGAATGACAACGAGAATATTCGACAGTACATTGATTTTCATTGGGGTTCTGGTGTCCCCGGCTCCGCGTAAAATGGCTGACAGGCTTGTCGAAATGACCGTAAAGCTGAGCGACACAAACATCATCTTCGCATAGCTCAGTCCCTCGGCAAGAACATCGCTCGTCGCACCGAGCAGCACGAGAATATTTTCGGCGTATATGTAGCTAAGCGAGATGACCACAACACTCAGCAGTAAGCTGAGCATAAACGTCTGCTGAGCCGTAAGTGTAGCCTCTTCTACATTACCTGCACCCATCGCTCTTGCAATAATCGCAGTTGTACCGATATTCAATGCCATAAAGATCGCCAACGCAAAAAACACAGGCTGATTCGTCAATCCAACTGCCGTGACTGCCTCCGCACCCACATGCCCGACCATGATCATCACAATCATTTGAAGCAGATTCATCATCATATTTTCAACGAGTGAAGGTCCCGCCAGCTGCAAAATCACTTTACGGATTTCCTTCTTGCCACCTGTCTCCAGCTTTAACAGCACTTGTGGATCGAGCAAACGTTTGTACTTGCGTGGCTCAGGCGGCGTGGCTGAAACGCTCTCATTATCGATTTCCTGCGGCAAATGTGTTCCCTCTTTCATTTTCCGTCATCAGGCATTATACAGTTTATGCTTCATCTCTTATTCAAACGACGAACTCTTTGCAGCATGGCAAATCCGATTAATCCGCCGATTATATTCAACAAAATATCATCAACATCAAAGCTGCCAACATGGAATAACCACTGGATCGATTCGACAGCCAGCAGCGCCAGAAAAAACCGGGTAATGATTTGTAGGTAGCTGCGAATGCCCAGGAAAACCAGTGGCACCAAAAAACCAAATGGAACAAAAGCTGCCACATTTCCAAACAGGTTAATGACCCACGTATCCAAATTGTAATGATGAAACCCTGTAATATAATTGGAAATCGTTTTAAGAGGAACCAGGTTCATCATTCTTTCCGTTCTGGCAGCTCTGGAGAATCCGAAAAACAATAAATAACACATAAATAGACCATATCCTGTAAAAATAAAGATTGCCAAACTCCTGTACAACTTGTTTTTAAATCTTTGTGATGTCAATCTGTCCCGCATCCTTTATCATTCAATCAACAGAGCACGCCCTTAATTACCTGGACTAGTACGCGCTCATCTTATGCTTTTTCTTCCAATAGCTTCTCAAAAACAGCGGCCAGCTCCAGTGATTTCAGGGGATCGCCAACCTGATCCTCCACACACCACCAGGCAGAAAGTACCGTATGGCAGTAGCCCCAAGTCATTATTCTTACTGGATCTAATGTCAACTCTGTACTAAACAGCTCAATTCTTCGTCTCATGATGTCGCTTGGGTGCTTCTCTGGCAAGTTGTTCATTAAAAAAGAAATGACGCCATATTCAAGCTCGCCAATCAGACCCTTAGGGTCGATAGCGATATAAGGCTCACGTTCGGCTGACAGCAGATTCTCATGGTGAAGATCACCATGCAGCAGCTGTGGATTTCTCCAAGTCTTGTGCAGCTTCGCAAACCACTCCTCCGCTTTACGCACCATGCGTTCCGGCAAGGGTCCTGTGGAGCCATAGTAACGGGTACGGAGCTTGTCGAAGCCTTTGGCCCAATCTGCTGTTGATGGAAACAAAGGGCGCAGCGGCGGGGACACTTGCAGCTTCCTCATTACGGCTGATGCCAGTCGTACCGCCTCATCATCATCTACGATTGTTTTCAGGGTGTGCCCTGGGGTGGCTTTTTCCAGAATCAAAATACCTTTATCGGTATCTGCATCCCAGAGTCTGGCACAACCATTCCCTTTGTACATGCGCAGTGCTTCCGCTTCTGTAATTATTTCCTTGTTGGGAACTCCCAGCTTGAGTACGGCTTCCGTACCATTGTGAAAAAGCACAGGCGCAACAAAGTTGAAAGAAAGCGGATAAGCCGCCTGTACTTGAAAAGACCATCGGTTCTCGCAATATTGGATAAGCTCTTCAAAATGCTCCAGCCACAAAGCGCCTCTTTCTTGATGTACGCCTACTATGGTATGAATAAATTTCTCGGGTAGCTGAATCAATTTGTTCATCTCCTTTATTTGGAGTGAAATTCACATATCGGTTAACGGTTCAGATCAAAAAGCCTCTTGACCGCTAACGGAAACGAGGCCTTCTTGTCTAGTCACTTACATACTATGATTGCTTCTTTCTAATTATAAACGCTTATCTAACTGCGCAAGACAAGCTCTCAAACCATCCTCCGGTGTCCCTGTAGGAATAAACTCCAGTCCCACATAGCCGGTATATCCAAGCTCTCGCAGCTTGTTCATAACAAATGGATAGGCAATTTCTCCTGTTCCCAGCTCATGCCTCCCCGGATGATCAGCGACGTGAATATATCCGATCTGCCCGATATTGGCGCTAATTGTTGGTGTCAGATCACCTTCGGTAATTTGCTGGTGATACACATCGTAAAGCAGCTTTACGTTAGGGCTGCCAACCTCGGCAATGATAGCCAACGCTTCTGCAGAGGTTTCAAGAAAATATCCCGGATGATTGACCTTCGTATTCAGCGGCTCCAGAACCAGAGTAACGCCTGCCGCTTCCAGCAAGGGAACACAAGCCTTTAATCCGTCGATGATACTTTGGTGCTGTTCTGCTCGTGAAACCCCATCAAGCGTATTCCCCGTTACTGCAATCAAATACTTGCAGTTCAACCGCTTGGCAATCACCAACGTTTCCTCCAGCCCTATTACAAATGAATCGCGAAGCGCTGGGTCAAGCAGTGAAATTGACTTGGTGCAAAAGGAACCTACCTGCAGGTCCAGCTCCTGAACCAACTTCTCCATCAAATCGATATCCCGATTTCCCCAGCCCCAAAATTCAAAAGCCGTAAAACCAAGCTCCTTGACTGTTCGCAAAATCTTGTCCAGATCATAACCGCTGTTCCTGAACACAGCATCAATTGATGGCGAGTAGATCATTGTGTACCTCCTGATTTTGTAAGCCTTTTCTCGTTTTCGTATAAAGGTTTAAAGGTTACTTGCGCAAGCTTTTATTTCGATCCGATTTGAATCTCAAAGTCGCCGCGAATGGCATACAGCTCTCCCGAAGTTACCTCCACTTCAATATGCGTCCGAATTCCATGCAGTGCCGATGGGAGCCTGCCTGATTTCCATACTGGACTATACGCAGTAGTGTCACCACAGAACGGTACACAATCGTCAAAGGCGAAGCCATCATGCGGCTTGCCCTGCGCTTCGGACAACTGCACCCTGATCCTTCCATACGGTGCACGGACATTAAGATTCAGACCATTCCCCCCAAAATCAACGCAGCGTGTCATGACCCTGCCGATCATGGCATGGCTTTCCAGATAAAAAAAACCGTCCTTGCGCAGCTCATGCAGCAGCAGGGCCGCATCATCGAGATTTTGATCCTGAAAATGCTCCGCCTTTGACCCACCCGAATAAAAACGCAGATGGCCATCCGGAGCTTGCAGCATCGTACTCGTATATATACTTCCGCCGCCGTGCTCACCGCGCTCATTGCGTGGGATAAAGGGTTCATGCAGCGCACGAAAAAAATGCCGGCCGTCCATGCTGTACGCCAGCGAGCAATCAATCGGACCAAAATCCTTGTGGTACTCGATTTCTCCCGGATTCGTATGAAACATCCAGAGTAGCCCCATAAACAAATGCTCGTATTTATAAACGGGCATTCCATAGAACTGGACCAATGGAGGATCATGCGGCTCGGGATGAATCACAATTTCCGGTTGAGTAAAAGTGCGAAAATCCATGGTTTCAAACAGCGCAATACGTCTGTCTCCGTTATGAACACGGCGGGAAAGCACATAAGTACCTTTAACATCATTATAGAAGCACGTGATCGGTGAATCAAGCGTTACCTCGTCAAGAGGAATAGCCTCCACCTTCCAATGGATAGCATCAGGCGAGACAGCCAGAAACTGCTTGCGATGGCTGGCAAAAAAGTATTTCCACCGGCGCTCAGGATCACGCTCATGAAGATCATAAAAGACTGGCGCACCATCACAGTGTTCATCAAGACCAAATACCTGATTGGCTGCATACCGCTTACCCGGAAATGATGCCTGGTCGCTCACGTCCTTTTTCACCCAGTGCACTCCGTCCGAACTCTCGGCATACAGCAGGATCTGATTGCGCAGAAAACGGTTTTTGTTAGCTCTTACGGGTTCAAAATCAACCGCACCGCAGTAAACTGCCTTCCACAGCTGCAAATCCGGCTCATAGACGACAAGTGGAAAGTTCCATGTGCCTTCCGTCAATCCATCAACCAGCGTCCCTTCCCGAATCCATTTGGGTTTGCCAACCTTGCGATCCATATTCGTAATACTGCTTAGCTGCCAATCGTCCAGGAACAAAATCGTTGTATGGGTGCCACTATTCGTTATGCTTGAATTCACAGGCTCCAGACTCATGCTTCATGACCGCCTTCCTGTACGAAGCTCACGCCCATCTTCGGCGATGTGTATTCAGTAAGTACCCTCACTTCATTGACAAGCAGCGGACGGTCTTCATAAGTTTCATACGTGCATATTCTCGGTTCTTGGGCAATAAGCCTTTGCGGCATATCCATCATCCTCTCCGAATTTAAATTCAGATCACAGCAAACCCATCCCTGCGATCACATTTATCATAACGAAGTGCACCCTAAAAAAAGATAGGTATCAGTTAAGCTTTTATACGCCTTAGTTATCTTTTTCTCAGAAGCAGTCCCGTCTGACCATTCGGGGATATACAAATAAAAGCAAGGCCGGATTTCCCGACCTTGCTGCTAAATTTATTAATTGGGGTAATCTATCTCCCACCACATCATTGGCCGAATTCGTTATGCCCTCAGGTCCAGGGCAGTTCAATAAAATTCGTCTCGACTACAGGCAAGTCAGAAGCATCCGGAATGTAAAAGGTTTTAATCTCGCAGCGTCCGAACCTAGACTGCCATGAGCGTCCAAGCATTGGTAGCTCGATTGTCACATCCGTCTCCAAACCATGCGCTTCATAGCAGCGCAATATGTATCCATTACCTTCCTCTGCCCTTTTAAAAACAGTGGCGGCAACCTGTTCTGTAGACAAATGTATGCCACTCCACTTTTGTGGCAAAGACCCTTCATGATACGTTTCTACAATGTGAACCGGGGGAACATTCCACTCATAGGCTTTACGGACAATACTCGCCTCCTGCCAAGTTCCGGCATGCAGCACCAGCGCATAGGCGAACTCCTGAACACCCTGATCCATATATTCGCATAGATCATCCCGCTTACCATAATGGTCGGCAAAAATTGCTCCGCGCACAATCGTCATACGCAGGTCGGCATTCTTTACATCGAAGCTGTATTTACTATCATTCAGCAGCGTTAACCCGTAGCTGCAGTCTGTTGCCGCAGTCTCCATAGGCGAATTCGTTGAAGCCTCTCCGCTGGATACAGCCCATCCGCTCACATCAACCCACTGCTGCCCCGGCTCTTCCTCGCCATTTACCGGGCGCTCCAGATAGCCATAAGGAATTTCATACGTTGCTTTCGGTTCGTGAATACGGGTCGGGAAAGACAGCTTCAACAGCTTGTGCTTCTCCTGCCAGTCGAGCTTGGCTTTTACCTGGATATCCGGGCTATCCTTATATAACATGAAATCCTGTCTAAGCGTGGAATTCCCGTACCGGCTTGTTACTCTTAATGTAGCCCGTAGCGGTCCCGATTCAACGACCTTCACTGTGGCATCGGTAAAGCGCCCGATTTCATTGCGGAACTCCAGCTTGCCGTGCCCCCACGTATCGCAGTCATGCTCATCCATGACAAGGGGCACAGCCAAGCGGCTATCTACGATTTCGATTCCGGCTCTTTTATCAAACAAGCTTTTCACGTAACCGGTATGTGGATCGATTTCAAGACGTACCCATGCATTTTCGAGAAAAGCTTCCGCCCCCTGCGAAGAGACTAGTAGTGCATCCTTTGGCGTTTGCTCGCACGAAGTCTGGGATGCAGCGTTTCCGCTATTCGGATCTGTACCCACACTTGCTCCGGGATCGGTGATAGTAAACGTTTGATTGCGAAAAATCCAGTACACCCGGTAGCCGAAGGCCGGAATCACTCCCCTGAATAGCGTGTCGTATTTATCTCCCCCGTTCGTTCGCGAGGCGCGCACATGCTGAATGACAACGGGATTCCCCTCTTCGTCGGTGATGCCCTTCATCTGTTGGGTAACGACCACCGGTGCCTCCACGTCCCAGGACAAGGGATTGAACACGACTACCGGAATCCCGCTGTCATTTTGTTCCCACAAGGTGCGGTCTTTATTTTTATCCAGAAAGGTGATGCCCGGGCGCATCGTATTGATCGACCACGATATCCTTTGCAGGGCCGCATTGGACGAAATGGAAGCGACATGCTGCGCATAACCGTAAGCTTCTCGCGCATCGTCATAAGCTTCCTTGATGCTGCAGCCGCCCATAATGTCATGGAACTGATTAAACATCACACATTCCCAGGCTTTTTGAAATTGTGCGGAGTCATAATCGTGTCCGAGCAGACGGTACGCCAAGGCAGACAGCTTCTCCGCCGTCATCAGCCTGTGCTCCGTTTTACGATTGCTGGCCTTGGTCTCCGAATGGGTAGAGTAGCATCCGCTGGCATGATGCTGCAGTTCACCCGTGACGACCGGCAGTATCGGACCATGCGCTTGCATGCGCTCAAAATAGGCGTCCGGTGAGCTGAGCAGGATCGCTTCGCCACCAGGCCTTTCCTTGACGGCGCGGATTTCATGCAAATTGGCAATAGTCGGTCCGCCGCCATGGTTGCCAACCCCGTAGAAGCACATTTGGTCGGTCTGCTGCTGTACGGCGATTTCCCGCACCTTCATGATTTTGGGCTCCGAGGTTTCAAATTGATGCGTATTGTAGCCGCATGGAATCCGGTACGTCATGACTCTGCTGCCATCCATGCTTTCCCACCAATACAGATTGGCCGGAATGTGCTGCTCATGCTCCTCGGGCCGCATATATACATAGCTGTCCATACCGCTCAGCTTGAGAATCTGCGGCAGCATGGCATGATGGCCAAAGGAATCGACATTGTAGCCGACCTTCGCCGACCTGCCAAAACGCTCCAGAAAGTAGCGCTGGCCATAGAGTGAATGCCTTGCAAACGACTCTCCTGCTGGAATATTGCAATCTGGCTGAACCCACCAGCCGCCGACAAGGACCCACCGCCCTTCGGCTACCCGCTTCACAATTTCTGCAAACATACGGGGTTCATTTTCTTCTATCCATTTGTAGCAGGAGGCTCCCGCGCACGTAAACACAAATTCGGGAAATTCCACCATCCGGTCGAGTGCAGAGCGGAACGTCGCTTTGATCTCGGCAAAGCCCTCCTGCCAGCGCCAGAGCCATACTGGGTCCAGATGGGCGTTGCCAATCATATGCACGACCGGCTTCAATGCACTATCGGAAGCGGCGGCATCGGATGCATAGTGTTCCATGTTATTAAGGGTTGCGGCTTCCTGCTTACCTTCGGGCTTTTTCACAATCGTTGCTCCTTTCCTTGACTGCTGCTCAACTTTTAGGACTTTGTTTCTAGCACTTCATATATATCGATAATGCCGATCCATAAATGATTCTCATCATCGGCAAATGTATAGGTTACCTTACGGCTGTCCGGACTGAACGAAGGATGGGGATGCCCTGGATGGTTCCACCATAACGGTACTTCGGTTAGCACTCTGGATGAATGATCGCGAAGGTCAATCAGCACGAGTTTGGACGGATGCTCATGTGTATCCGCAACGATCCAATTGCCGTCAGGACTAGCAGCAGCGTGCCAATAGCCATAATCCCCGTTTATAAATACCCCTTGGCTCCGGTGCCTATCTACATAATAAATGCCGGTTGGAGTGATAGGACTGGATTTATACCTGACAAAATAAGCGCCCTCCCCGTCAGCCGCCCACATCTCATGCCCTATATATTCACCAAGGCTTCCGTCCTGCAGCTGCTGCTGTTCATATATATTGCTCAGTCTAGAGGCCACGGTGTCGTAGAGCCACAAGCGGTCAGGGATGTGCTCGGTCTTTCCCTCATGGGCGAACAAGACCAAATGATCGTAAACGGGGTTAACCATCGCATGGTTAGCGATCTCATAGGGCCGGGCGAACCCGGGCGCTATCTGATGAGTCAGCTTTCCGGCAGCCACATCCACAGTTCCGATAAATGATTGTCCACCGAGCATTCCATACACGCCGAGAACTGCGGCATCATCAGACACGGAAAGCGGCTCCCCGAAATAATCTCCAGATGCCAACTCGCACACGGTCCAGGATTTCAACGTGTTTAAATCGATGACTTGGACCGAATTGTCACGTGGAAAGTACAGCTTGTCATCCGAGGAAACAACGCCACCCGCCCACTGCTCTCCATTCGCAAGAACCGTTGAATGACCGGTTTCTGTGTCAATCAGCACGTAGCTGCATTTCTTGTCAGCATCGATTTGGGTGCTGGCAATCAATCTTCGACTGTCTGCCAGCCAGGTCATAGCCGTAAAATAATAATGACTCGTATCGGTACCGGACTGTCCAATTGTCTGAACCCGGCAGCCTGTCATCGAATCTTTATACGTGTTCATGGTAAGCATTAGCATTCACTCCTTTTTAGCGGCAAAGGTTTCAGCGCTTGATGTCTCCTGCTGCTCCGCTGCCCGTTTGGATTTGCTGTGAAACAACTCCCGATATTGACCGGGTGTAATCTGCTCCATTTTACGGAAATACCTGATAAAATTTTGTGGCTTGTTGTACATTAATCTTTCAGATATCTCCGTTACGGTCATATCCGTCTCAATCAACCACTTCTTCGCTATTTGCAGACGATATCCAGACAAATATTCACCGAAGGCAAAGCCCGTCTCCTTGCGGAAGACGCGACCCACATATTCCGGGTGGTAGCTCAGCCTCGCACCACACAATTCCAGTGTTAACGGGGAATCATACTCGCTGTGAATGATGGTTAGAATTTGATCGGATATGCTGGTATACAGCGAATCCCTGCGCTGCTCGATGTGGGCGATTAACGGTCTGATGACGGACATTTGAAACCAGACCACGATTTCTTTATTGGACTTCAACAGAAACATTTCGCTTACAACTGCTTTTTCATTGAGCACGAGGTCCTGCATCTGCCCGCCATTGTCTTGATACAAACGCAGCAGCTCGACCAGAAGCCGCATCAGATAAAGCTGAAACTCCTGATGACTGATGGATTTATCGGCCACCACCGCCATAAACTCCTCAATCAGTAGATTAGCCTTTCCTTCGTCCAGCAGCCTGATCTGTTCCGTCAGCTCGCTGACGATATGCTGCGGAAACGTAACCGGTACCGTCATCAAGGGAGAGTTCATATCCTCAAGAAACAGGATCGATTCGTATCCAAGTCGAACCCCATACGCCAACGCTTCCTTGGCCTCCAGAAATGCGCCAGGCATATCGGCCGGATGCGTAATTGCAGAGCTGATGCCCATGCTGACGGACAGCTTCAAATAGTCTTGAATCGCCGTTTGAATCGCTTTCCCCTGTCCATAGGCCTCTGCCTTGGATTCCTCCGGAAGCTCGGCATGGCTTCCTATAACCGTAACCTGAAATTCATTGATCACGACAGGTGGCAGGCGCAGCTCTGCTGCAATGAGCTCGCTTGTAATATTGTGTATAGCGAACAACAGCAAATCCCGATCCCATTCCTTGTAATTCGTGCTTTCCATCGTATCGATCCTTACGCACAGGACTCTCATGGACTTCCAGGAAGACAGCCCCAGTGAATCGGATCTTTCCATAATCTCATTCGCACCGACCGCGCCCTGCAGCAGCTTATGCACAAAAAACTCCTTTAGCTGATGGCTCATTTGAGCCTGATTGCTAAGCAGCATGTGCAGCTTGGATTCAATCCAGGACAGCTCATCTTTTCTGGGCGATAATTTGGGCGTATCCGGTGCCTTTAGAACGATGTCATACAGCCTGCGAATAGGTCGGTACAGCTGTCGAGACCCTTGAAAGGATAGCAGGAGCAGAAAAAGCAGCAGGCTTAAACAAATCGCGATGGTCAGCCAGCCAATAGCTCTGGATTCTTGCTTGATATCCCTAATATGAATTTTATTCACATACGTCCAGCTATTGTAACTGGATTTTCGATAAGTGATCCCATAGGCCTCATTTCCAATATCCGTCTGAAATTGGTTAGCCTCCAGCTGCTCGCCTTGAATTTGACCGATCACCGGATCCTTCGAAAGATCGATGCCGACCTGCTCAGGATGGGCGGAAGCAATTACCCTCAGCTTATCGTCCAGCACATAAAACTCGCCGGGCTCACCGCCCTGAGGCAGCATCTTGTTCAACTCTATGCAGGGAAGGATGGCTACAAGCAATCCCATCGGTTTGATCGAATTGTTAGGAATCTTTTTGACAAGAGCCATATTCCATTGGAGCGGGTTGCCGTCCTCATACCAGGGCAGCTTCATGGAAGTCCAGAAGGAAGCTTTCGGAATGCCCACATACGCGTCAATCGACTTTGCCAGATAATGCTGCTCAAACGAGCTTTGACCTCGGCTGTCCAAAATCCAATCCTGATAAAGGTTGACCAGATACACCTCCGCCAAACCGAACTCATACGTTTGCAGACGATGAATCGATTGAATCAAGTCCTCATATAACAAATAATTACTGCTGTCCAGCCGCTGTTCCATCGCCGAGATGACTGCAGATGCACCAATGAATTGAGTTTGTGTATTATCAACCATTTTCATTTTTTGCTCGAATCGCAGCCGCGTCTGCTCTACCGACTCCGCACTGCTTCTGTTCGCTTTGTCGAGCAAAAGCGCAGAAGACTTGGCATAAGAGAAATAGCCCAACGTAATCACAGGCACAATCCCTATGCAGAAGCAAAATAAAAATAATTTTTTGAAAAAGTTGATGCGATGATGATTATTCATCCGGTCCCTCCCCAGCAGCGGTTTCGTGCAGCACCGGACTTTATGAAACATTGGAAAGGGAAAAGACATGCTTCTCCCTTGGACCACCGGTTATTTGGTTTGTGACTTCTTTAGGCTTTCAGCCAGCTCCGTCATGACCTTATCGCCGCCGGCCTTGATCCAATCCTCGACCGCCTTATTCCAGCCTGCTTCGTCCAGCTTGCCTGTAATAAACTTAATTTTGGCATCATTGATGATTTTATTTAATTCAGTGCCCTTCTGAACCAGAGTTTCCGATTCCAGCCCCAGCGACGGGTTGAGAACGGCTTTCTTCTCGTTGTCCTGCATTGCTTTTTTCGCTTTTTTGGTGATGGCGTCCTCGCCCTTGAGCGGCAGCTCCTTCGCCTTGTCATCGATGCGCAGCTCATCAAGACCAAGTAAGTCGCTTGTAAACTTCTCGTTATCCAGCAGCTTCTCCACTTGCCCATCAACCAGCTTGTATTGCTTGCTTTCCATACCCCATGCTAACAAGTTAACAGCATCCGGCTCAAGCAGCTTATCGAAAAAGGACAAAATCTTTTTAAGCTCGGCTTCCGTTTTTACCGAGGATTTGGGGAATAGATAGACACCGGTATAGCCTTGCTGCGCCATATTCCGTTCGCCCTTCGGACCGGCAATGCCGCCCATCAGCTCCACCTTGGCATCAGGAAGGTTTTTGCGCAGCTCATTCTGCATCGAACCTGCACCATCGGCGTTGCCAAGCACAATCCCTGTTTTCCCCTGATAAAACATCGTGCTGCGCTGCAGTTCTTCGGTCACGACAAAATCCTGATTCATCAGCTTTTCGTCATACAGCCGCTTTATGAATTTGAGCGCATCCAAATATTCTTTTGTCATAAACTCGGCCGTAAACGCTCCTTTGTCCTCATTCCATTTGTTCGGCGCTCCGAAAATGGCTGCCATATGCGGCATTAAATACGATTCAATATCCTTGTATTCCGCCATGCCTAATGTATCGTTCTTGCCATTGCGGTCAGGATCGTCATGTGTAAAGGCTTTCAACACAGTATATAATTCCTCGGGTGTTTTCGGCTCCTTCAAGCCCAGATTATCCAGCCAATCCTTGCGGAAAATGATACCATGGCGGGATATGGGTCGCGGCCTGTACAAACCATAGATTTTGCCGTCAATCTTGGTATTGTTGAATGGTATGGGATTCATCGCGTTCAGGTTTTTATAATCCTTTAGATACGGTCCGATTTCCCAGAACACACCCGATTTAATTGCGTTAACCAAAGGTGCCGCATTATATTTCAAGGCCAGCATCACCTTCGGGAGGTCATTGGAGGCAATCGACACACTCACCTTATCATCAAAAGCCGAACGGGGTACCCAGGTCATATCAATTGAAGTACCGGTCAGCTCCTGCAGCTTTTTCCATGCTTCATTCTGAGCATTCGGCGGCTGTGGCGTGTAATAGGTAGCCATAATACTAAGCTTCAGAGGCTCGGATCCCGCTGCGGGTGTTGTAGCCGCATTCCCCTTTTCCTGATTCGCGCAGCCCGCTGCCATAGTCACTACCGAAGATAGAACACATATTAAAGAAATAGTTCGTTTATTGCTTGTTATAGACTTCATATTTCCCCTACCCCTCATCATTATTATATAGCATAAAATTGCTGCGTGGACGCTCAATTCTGTGATGAATTAACCTTTGATCGATCCGACCAGCACGCCTTTTGTAAAATGCTTTTGCAAAAATGGATAAACAACAATAATCGGCAGTGTGGACACGACAATAACGGCCATTTTCACTGTCTGGGGCGGTACCTGAATCGTCGTTTCGCTGCTGAAGCTGGCATCCCCGATCCCGCCGGAGGACATGATCACAATTTGTCGCAGCAGCACCTGAATCGGCCATCTGGAAGCGTCATTGATATAGATTAATGCCTGGAAAAATGTATTCCAATGCGCAATCGCATAAAAAAGCGAAAACGTCGCCATCACCGGCATTGATAAAGGCAATATAATACTCCACAAAATTCGCGGGTCACTACAGCCGTCGATTTTGGCCGATTCTTCGAATTCAACAGGCAGCTGCTTGAAGAAATTAATAATAATGATCAAATAAAACGGGCTGATCGCACCGGGAAGCCACAACGCCCCATAGGAATTCAACAAGCCGAGTGATTTTACCACAAGAAAGGAAGGAATCATCCCCCCGCTGAACAGCAGGGTGAACACAATCAGCAGCATAATCGGCCGCTTCCCCTTAATGTTACGGGATAATGGATACGCCATCAACGAGGTCATCGCCATATTCACAAAAGTACCCACAACAGTAATATATACGGTCGTCGCCAGACTGCGGGAGAGGGTGCTTTCCGAAAATATGAATCGGTACGCCTCCAGTGAGAACTCCCTAGGGAACAAAATGAAGCGGCTGTTCAACACCTCGCGGGCGGAAGCAAGCGAACCGGCCACAATATGCAGAAACGGAAGCAATGTAATCAACGCAATTCCAATCAAAAAAATGTAATTGGCTGTGTCGAATAGAACTCCTGCCGGTGAGCGTTTGTGCAGCATACGTTTCAATACACCCCCTCTTCACCTAATTTTCTGGCAATCCGATTGGCAATTACTACAAGAACAAGGCCAACAATGGATTTGAACAAACCCACCGTGGTTGAATAGCTGAACTGACCTTCCAGAATACCGCTGGTATACACATACGTATCAAATACCTCGCCTACGTCACGGTTCAATGCGTTGATCATCAACAGCATCTGTTCGAAGCCAGTATCCAGAAAGTGTCCCAACCGAAGGATCAGCAAAATGACAATCGTACTCCGAATCGCTGGCAGCGTGATATGGCAGAGCTGGTGCCAACGATTGGCGCCGTCTATTTTGGCCGCTTCGTACAATTGCGGATCAACGCCCGCCAGTGCGGCCAGAAAAATGATCGTCCCAAACCCGGTTTCCTTCCAGACCACCTGTAAGGTTACCATCGGCCTGAACCACTCGGGCTCTGTCAAAAAGTTAACCTTCTCGCCGCCGATCCCCACTATCATTTCATTGATAATCCCACCCTCTGTTGTGAACAGCACGTAGGAAATCGCCACAACGACAACAATTGAGAAAAAATGCGGGATGTAAATCAACGTTTGTATCGAACGCTTGAACCACTGCACCCGAAGCTCGTTCAACAGCAGCGCAACGATAATTGGCATGGGGAAAAAGATCACGATGCTGTACACGGCCAGCAGCGTCGTATTGCGAAACAGCATCCAAAAGGAAGGGTCAGAAAAAAAACGTTTATAATGAGCCAGTCCTACCCATTCGCTTCCCCACAGTCCGAGAGCCGGCTGATAGTTTTGGAGTGAAATCAATACGCCCCACATCGGTAAATATTTGAACAAAATAAAGAACAATAGTCCGGGCAGCAGCATCAGGTAAAGCCATCCATCCCTTGAACGAATGGAGAATTGCCGCATTTGTTTGTGCTTGTGTATGATTCTTTTCACCTCCCCGAGCTGTATGATCTGTATGGTTCGAACACGGAAGCTCTAATCCGCACTCCGAATGTAGCAGGTTAAGAATGGTTCAGGATATAATCAACAGCCAACCAGTTGAACCGAACAGCTGTCTAAAGCGTTGAGACACCGGGATAATCATCTGACAAACTCGATAATCTTTAGCCAATCTCCGGTGATTGAACGACAAAAAACCATGCCTTCCAGTGTTAACGGAGGACACGGTTATTAGCAAATTTATTTAGTTCACCTTTAAGCGTTCCATGATCCATCCAAACAGCACCAAATCCTGCCTGGCATCCTCCGGTGTCGTTTTGAGTGGAACCGATCCCGTTATGACCTCATGCAGATGCTCAAGCTCCAGGGTATAGGGATCTTTATAGGTAGGTCTGATCTCACGCGTTTCCAGCGCTTCCCCCTGGGTCTCCTGGATATGCAGAAGAGTCGGCAGATGGCGGATATAAGGGGTATCATACTGAACCTTCACCTGCTTGGAGGCTCCAAACACTTCGAGATGGCCGTCAAACCTTCTCAATCCATCCGTACCTGTTTCGAAAGTGGCGTAATATCCGTCATAGGCGAATACGGCTTGAATAAAGCTGCCGCCTTTCCAGGTGACAGCCGAAGCGACATGCTGCGGAAATCCGAGCATTTCCCTCATGGCGGACAAGCTGTGGCTGCTTAACCCGTTCAGCAATCCATAGGCTCTCGTTAAATCTACCGGGACACGCCCGATCGCATCCCTCAGTAGGCTGTTTCTGCGTTCCGTACGATCGGCGATAGCCGCAGGAGGAATATCATCGTATTTACTCACAACACTCGACTGCTGGATAAACAACCGGTTTTGGCCGATGATATCCCGAATTTTGGCGTAATGGATGACATCCATCACCTTCACTTCTTCCACCGCCTGCAGGAATGCGGGAGCGAATCTCCGCATATATCCGACCATAACATGCTTCCCCGCTTCATCCCGCGCTTGAATGATCGCATCCGCTTCCGGTAGTGTCATACACATCGGCTTTTCGATCAGTACATGCTTTCCATGCTGCAGGGCGGCAAGCGTGCAATCCGTATGGTATTCATTGCTGTTCAGCACGAAAATGACATCGAGGTCCGGCTCCCTGACGAGCTGGAGATAATCCTCGTAAAGTCGTGTTACCCTGTATCTCGCACCTATGGCCTGCAGCACGCCGGGAGAAACATCACAGAGCGCCGCAATTTCAAACCGCTCCACCAGCGCTTCCAGCACAGGCAGGTGAATAATTTGCGCGACCTCTCCGAGTCCGATCAGACCCACCTTTAACCGTGTCATCGAAATATCCCTCCTTTCTCGATTCGATATCGGCTATTTCAATGTTTTGTATTTCTCGTTATACATGTTGGCGAGTTCCTCATATCTCAACTTCTTGAAGCCGTCAGTGAAAGCGTCCCATTCCGTCATTGGCTTTTGACCGAGAATAAACTTGGTCACGTTCTCACTGATATAGGTTTTCATCGCTGTGCTGATTTCGGATATTTTAGAGGATTCTTCCTTGTTCCAATTTAATGCCGGTTCAGGATCACGCAGCGCCCCCAGTTCCTTCAGCTTTTTCATCCGATCAGGAACCAGCTGCGCTTCCTTTTCCTGCCCTTCCTTGTAGCTCCATGTGCTGTAACGAGCAGCGGCAGGAATCACTCCGGTCAACCACCAGGTGCCGTAACCATAATCCGTACCCTTTTTCAATCCATCCGGGAACTTTCCGTCTGCGCCAACTGTCCAGGCGCTTTGCGTTTTGTCGAATTTGTAGCCTGACGGAGTCTTCGGGTCCTTTGAAAAGGTCTCCCCCTCAACGCCCAGCATCAAAAGCTCAATACCTGCATCGCTGTACGTATAATCCATCGCTTTGATGATTTCATCTATATGTTTGGATTTCTTGTTAATGACAAGCGGTGAGCGGTAATGGATATTGTAATGCGGATCGAGATTTTGCGACTGGATCTTCCCATCGATTTTGAAAGGATAGATCGGCTGTACTTCCTTTGCTGGATCATCAGTCATATTGAGGTTTTTCATCGCCGTTTGCTCCAGCATCAGCGGGAAATCGTCACTCGCGTAGCCTGCGAACAGCTCCTGGTCCTTCATCGTCAGAAAGTTCGGGTGCAGCAGCTTCTCGGCGTACATCCAGCGCATAAGCTCGACCCACTGCTTGTAACGATCCTTATAATCAACCGGGGCAAACATGAATTTTTTCTGCTCCGGATCGAACATCATCCCGTTATTCGGGCCGTTGTTGACATTAACTCCAAAATACACCTGCGACCGTTCGGCAAAATAATCAAAGCCGAGCCGCGAGGAGGTGATATAGTCTCCGGTCTGCTTTTTCAGCGCCAGCATAGCCTTTTTCAAATCGTCGACGCTCTGGATCTGGCTCGCGTCCAGTCCTTCCTTCTTCAGGAGATCGTTGCGCACCTGCCACAGCGTCGTTGCAAAATCAAAATCCTGGACAAGCGGGAAGCCATACAGCTTGCCATCCTCGGGACGCCGCATCGCCTTTTCAATTTCCGGGTATTTCTTCAGCCAGCGTTCGAGATTGGGCAGCTTGCCGGCTTTCATGTAATCATCCAATGCTACAAACAGCTGCGGACCGTATTCCTTTTGCGTCGTTTCGTCCTGAAAAAATTTCATCATATCCGGTAGTTGGCCCGAGGTGAGCACAATGTTTATTTTTTCCTTGAATGCATCCCTTGGAGGGCTGTTGACATTGAATTTGATCCCTGTCCGCTTACCCCATTCTACGAACACGGGCAGATCGCTGCTGATTGGCAGCCCCGGGTCCCAGGCCGTCATGATTTCGACTGTCGGGATTTCCTTCGCAGATTTCCCATCCCCCGCTGCGGCAGGCGTGGTCGAAGCGGTTTTCTCCCCGCTCTGGCACCCGGCCAAAATCGTCATACAAATCGCCATGACGGCAGCGGCCGTTCTTGTTGTAGCTTTGTTCACATAAACCCCTCCATTGTTTGTATTTGCAAATGGCTTCACCTTACACCGCCAGAATGCAGACTGATAGATCCATAAACACGCAGCAGCAGCTCATCCTTCCGCTCCGCAATCCGCTCAGCCTTTGACCGAACCAACGAGAACACCCTGCACGAAATATTTTTGTACAAACGGATAAATCAGCACGATCGGGCCAATCGTGACAAAGATCGTCGCCATCCGAATACTCATCATCCGTCCTGCTGAGGCAACCGGGTCGATCTCCATACTGTTAGCCTGATCCAGCGCGCCCTGTGACAGCACCTCATTGGCCAGCAAAATGCGTCGAAGAATAATCGTCAGAGGCTGCATTTCTGGCGAGGTCAGATACATTAATGGGCCGAAATAGGCATTCCACAGCCCGACAGAGGCAAACAGCGCAATTGTCGCCAAAATCGCTTTCGACAAGGGCAGCACGATGCGGAACAAAATCTGCCAGTCATTGGCACCGTCGATAAACGCCGATTCATAAAGCTCCTGCGGCATTGCCTGAAAATTGGTACGCAGAATGACGATATTCCAGAAGCTGAATGCAGCGGGCAGCGTTATTGCCCAAATCGTGTCAAGCAGGCTCAAATTTTTGAGCAGCATAAAGGACGGAATCAGGCCGCCGCTGAAAAACATCGTAAACGTAAACAGAATCGATAAGGGTCTGCGCGCCTTGAACCGATTGACAGACAGCGGATATGCCGTCAGGCAGCCGATCAGCAGCACCAGCACAGTGCCCAGCATCGTATAACGCACGCTGTTCCAGTACGACAGCAGAATCTGATTATCCTGAAAAACCGTTTCGTACGACTTCCAGTTGAACCCGCGTGGTATCAGTCCCACCTGATAAAGCCCCACTTGTACCGGATTGCTTAAGGAGATCGATAGCATATACACAAACGGCAGCACGATGGAGAGCGATAAGAGCATGAGTACGGTAAAATTGGATATATCAAACAGCCGATTGGCCAAGCCTGTATTTTTCAAATGGGGTTCCTCCTACCACAACGAATTTTGCTTCAGCGCCCTGCTCGCTTTGTTGGCCGTATACAGAATCAGGAAGGCGGCAGCGCTGTTGAGCAAACCAACTGCAGTCGCATAGCTGAAATTGCGGTCTACGATACCTCTTCGGTACACATACGTCTGGATCACATCGCCCACCTCATAAATCGCGGGATTGGTCATCAGGTATACTTTCTCGAAGCCGATATTGATAATATCGCTGGCATGCAGAATCAGTAGAATCGTAATCGTCGGCAGCATGCCCGGAAGGCTGATATGCCAAATGCGCTGCAGGCGGCTGGCGCCATCGATATAGCTGGCCTCGTATTGCTCCGGGTCGATACCGGTCAGAGCCGCTAAATACAGAATTGATCCCCACCCGATTCCCTGCCAAATACCGCTGCCGATGTATAGGCTGCGAAAGTAGCCCGATTCATTAAAAAACGCTATTCTGTCAAAACCCATTGAAAGCAGGATCGAGTTAACCACACCATTTATGCTCAGAAAGTCCATCATCATCCCAACCACGACAACCATCGCGATAAAATGCGGCAGATAGCTGATCGACTGGAAAAATTTTTTCCACCTTTTCCAGGTAAGCTCATTCAGCAGCAGCGCCAAAATAATCGGTGGCCAAAAGCCGATCAGCAGGCTGTAAAAGCCTAACAGCAGCGTATTTTTAATGACCCGGACCGCATAAGGATCGTTAAAAAAGCTTTGAAAATGCTTGAAGCCGACCCATGGACTTTCCATAAATCCGAGGACCAGATCATACTGTTTAAAAGCAATGATGATGCCGTACATCGGTATGTAATGGAACACGATAAACCCGATAAGTCCCGGCAGCACCATCAGATACAGGTTTGTGTTTCTACGGAGATCGTAACGCCAACCGGATTTATTCTGTGTGCCCGACCGTTTGACGGTAGCACTGGCGATAACACTCTCATTATGTTCGATATTCATTTTCATTCTCACCTCCATGCTGCTTCTAATTTTCTTGCTGAATGACGCGCTCCCTGCTTTGTTTGCGCTTACAGGATAAGTGTAACAGCCTCGCCAGACGGCTTACATAGACGGATCTATGTTGTATATGGATAAACAGTAGTTGTTACATGGGAAAGCCCGGAGCCTAACATTCTCCGGGCTTGACTTTTTAGCTACATCATATAGCTGCATAAGCTGACAGACTGCTTATCAGGAAGAAATGTGCACATTGTTCCAGAAGGCCGACGTGTCCACTCCGTTGGAGCTTCCGCCCACCTGTATTTTGGAAATCGTATCGACTGCGTTGCGGAAGTTCCCCTGATCCACAACCTTCACTCCATCGATATACAGATCCATTTTTCTTGTTGCTGGATTCAGATCAATACGAATCGCATACCATTGGTTTTCCACAACTGGAGCCGCTACAACCGTCGTCGATCCATCCAGATACCAGAAGCCGTCGTCTTCAACCAGCAGCGAGATACCATTAGTTCCGCTTGGCGACTGCATATAAGCGACGATCGCACCGCCGTTGCTTTTCACCGTACCGAAACTTACCTTGAAATCGAATTGGACGGAGAACGGACCGGCTTGCTGTTCAAAGCTGGCTGTTGCCGATGGGAATCCACCCGGCGAGTTATCATAAATATTCAGGCTTTTGTCCGATACGGACGGAGTTTCCGAAATTTGGATGTAAGAGCCTCCCACTGTAGTGGGACTGTATACCCAGCTTGCTGGCAGCTCTGATACGTCATAGGAATCAAACGTTTCGTCAAGCAGTACGGAATTCGGAGGCACGACCGTGATCGCTGCCGTTCCCGTTGCGGTCACGCCGTTAGCGGTGAATGACGCCGTTAGAGTTGCCGTTCCTGTCGCGATCCCGCTTACGATCCCGCTGGAGCTGATTATCGCTACCGACGGGTCGGATGACGTAAATTGAATCTGCTCGCCTGTAATATCCAGCTTCGTTTCCACTCCTGAATTGTAGATGCTGGCGGTCACCGTTGCCTGCGCTGTCTTGCTTACCGACAGCTGCTGTGGCAGGCCGCCTATAGTCAGGTGATCCAGCTGACCGGATGGAAGAACCACCTCACCATACGTAATGACGGTAGAATCAAACGAAGCCGTATGGGATGCATTTCCTTTGCCGGCTGCAGTGAAGACGCCTCCAAGCGTAGTGCGCAGCGAAATATTATGCGTACCGATAGCAGCTCCCCATTGAATGCCGTCCGAGGAATAATAAGCTGAATACGTCCCGGAATGCCTTACCAGCTTTACATACCCTGGAAGCGCCGGCTGACCGAGTGACAAGGAGCCGATTTCGCTATTGTCTGCATCACGCCAGAACAGCCTCAGCCCGTTCCCTGCAACGTTAGCAATAGCAACGAACTTGGCGTTGGAGGCCGGAGTCTCGCGCAGCATAAGACCCGTCAATGCACCGTTCGCAGCCCCTGTGGAGTCCGCAAGCCTCGTGCTTACGCTGTAATCCTGAAGCGGTGTCGCATGGATTTGCTCATATACATATGAGAATTGATCCGAGGACCCCATATCTCCCTTGGAGGGCACATGCAGGCCTGCACCGGAGCTCGTGACGGTAACGGTGCTTCCGCTGGAAGATGCTGAACCTGTGGGAGCGGGATTGCCAATCGCGATACCCGACCATGGCGCCGATATGTTGAACACATCTCCGGACGTTATCGAGCTGCCGCTGCCGACACGAACGATTCCCCATTCCTCCAGGGAAGGAACCGTAACCTTATGCTTGCCGCTTGCTGCATTTGTTACAGTAAGCTCAAGCGGATTATGGCCCGGCCTGTAAAGCACGGCCTGAAGGTTGGAGCCTCCAAAAAATGCCGAATCCGCCAACGTAACCTCGATATCCTCTGCCGTTAACCCGGTACGGTTCAGCAGGTGAATGACTTTCGGAGCGTAAGTGTCCTCAGGCGAGCGAACGGTGGCATACAGCTGTTCTCCGCCGGTGACGGACACCTGGCTTCTGGCAGCGAGCCAGGATGAATCGACATAGGTGGCACCGAGAACAGTGGCGCCGCTATTGCTGATCAGCAGCTGGTCGGCCGCGCTGAAGGAAGCTGTCGGAGCATATTCGATCAGCGTGTCTAGACCTTCAAATGATTGCTCGCGCAGCGCATAAGCCGGCAGACTGTCATTGGCAGCAAGTATTCTGAAAGGTACACCGGCTTTAAACAATTTCATCGACAAGCTGCTGAGCGTCGCAAAATTCATATCGCTCCATTTGACAAGTATGCCTACCTTGGCGGAAGGCTCCTGCCCATCGAACAGGAACGGATATTGCCTAATAAAATGGAATAAATCACCGTACTGCTCGACGGTTCCGAAGTAGCGCGTCGAGCCCTGCAGCCAGGCATCCCACGGTACGAGCATATACTGCCCGAGCGCATAGGATGCGGCGATGCCTTCACGAATTTTGGCCTCGTGATAAGGCAGCGGCGATATGATATGCGGCTTGCCGAGGCCTGAGGACAAAGAGCCGTTCGTTACCATATTATCGATGGTCATGGAGTCCTCATCATTCTCACCCATGCCATAGTTGAACGCATCATGCAGAAAATGCTTGCTTGCCACGGAATCCTTAATGAAGGGAGCATTATTGGAATACTCTATCGTTGTACCCGCATAAGCCTCCAGATCCTGCTTCATCCGGGTATGAAAACCAATGGCTGCCTTGTAGTTGAAATCACTAAAAGCACCGTCCAAGGGTGATAGTATTTTTTTATTGATATAATCGCCGTTGGTCTGAACATCAAGCGTCGTCTGCAAAAACGTCTTATAGTTGAAGGTTGAAATATCGGAAACTCCCCAAGCGCTCAGCTGCATATCCGAATAGTTGTCATCCAGATACTGGCGGAACTGCTCCATGCACGGATCGCAGAAATCTCCGCCGAACTTGTAGGCATCCACGCTACCGCGCCAATCGTCAAACTGGAAGGAAGCCGCTCCCGCGTCGATGCTCTGCTTGCCGACATTCAGCACAGCCTGGTAGTATAACGGATCGCTCATGCTGCCCCAGGTCGCTCCCCAGGTCATCCATGGCGCTACAATCGGAGTTCCGTCGAAGTATTTGGCTCTGCCAACCGATCCCATATTCATATTCAAGGTGCCCTGAAAACCGACTCCCTGCCGTACGATATTGGAAATCTGGTTTTTGTCGGTTATATAAGACCACTTGTCATCGGTAGCCATAAAACGTTTCAACGCATCCAGTGTTCCCAGCTGTCCATCCATGCCGTCTGTACGCCACCACCTGGAGGAAAGGAATACGCTGGAGTAGCTGTCGAAGGAATTTTTCTCAACACCGGGTGCTGGCGGCGTAACAAGGTCTGGTGCAGGAAACTTTGGTTCGCCCACGTAAATATGGACATTGTCCAGGTTCACGATGCGGATATAATTGGCATCGTCTGCATAGGAAGCTCCGCTGACCTTCAGCTTTGCTATATTGGCGGCATCATCGTACCGGAACGGAACAGCCGCTGACTTCAATTCGCCGTCGAGATAGAAGTCGAAGGTTTTGGCTGCGAAATCAGCAGCCACCGTGATGCTTCTCCAGCCATGAAGCGGAAGTCCTGTGACCAGATTCGTTGTCGTTGTTGTCGTACCCACGGTTCGGAAAGAGGTTATTTTATCAGGTGTGACGCTCAATGCAATTGCAGCCTTACCCGCTGAATCCAGCATATAGAACAGCGCATTTTCCTTGCCAGCAGTTGCCCCCGTCGGCAGCTGGACATCAGCCTGTATCGTCAGCTTGCCTGTCTGTGAGGCAAAGCTCTTGTTAATGCCTTCCGTAGTCATTTTACTGGCATCGTAAATTTGTAAATATCGGTCTCCATCAGGCTTCTCTTTCACCTGCACATAAGAGCTGCCTGTCGTCTGGGCTCCCCATTGGGAAGGGGTCGTTCCCACCGTGATCGAATTAAAGCTTTCATACACGAGATCGGTTACCGTCGCGGCATAGACCTGCTGTGTAACGGCTGCATTCACGTATCCGGCGGCTTTCACAACGATCTGATACGATTTGGCGGTTGGAAAAGCGGCTGCCCCGATATGTAGATTGCCGGAACCCACTGTATACGTTGAACCGCTGACTGTCGCTCCGTCAATCGCAACGCCGCTGATCGCCGCACGCCATGAAGCGCTATCCGTAAAAGCAAGATCAACCGGCTGACCCACTGTGGCATTCGTCACGTCAGGAGCAAGCACAGGAGGCTGCAGCAATCTGACCGCCCCGCTGTACATGGCTACCTGATCCAAATTGACGATACGGATATAGTTCGCATTATCCGCATAGTAGGCTCCAGCTACCTGGAGTTTGCTCAGGTTCACGGCATCATCGTAACGGAAAGGTACACCGCTTTGAATGAGTGAACCGCCCAGGTAGAAATCATACGTTTTGCTGCTATAATCCGCTGCAACAATCAGGCTTCTCCAGCCGTTCAGGGGCAGACCCGTGGCCAGTGTCGTGCTCGTCGTGACTCCGCTGACTGTGCGATAGGTAATAATTTTGTCCGGCTGCAGATTGAGCGCAATTGCCGGTTTGTTAGCTGAATCGAGGATATAGAACAGCATGTTTTCCTTGCCGGCTGTAGCCCCCGCGGGCAGCTGCACATCCGCTTGAACGGTCAGCTTGCCCGTCTGTGAGGTGAAGGTTTTGGTGATTCCCTGTGTCGCCTGCTTGCTTGCATCGTAAATTTGCAGAAAACGTCCGCCCTCAGGCCGTTCCGCCACTTTAACATAAGAGCTTCCGGTCACCGACACTCCCCAGTTAGCTGGTGTCGATCCCGTTGCCATCCCGTCAAATGACTCATTGATCAGATCGCTTTCCGGCAGCGGATCGGCATTGGCAACTGCAGCGCCGAAACCGCTAATTGGTAATAATGCCGTGAACAATAAAGCGAAGCTTAATAACATACATAAGTACCGCCGCCTTTCCCGTCCCCAACGCTGTAAACCCGATGAATGAACCTTCAATGTCTTCACTCCTTGAACTGATTTTTTATGAAACTAGGATAATCGTCAAAGCATTACAACAAATGAGATCGCTTTCACGAAAAAGTATACGCTTAAGCCTTGCGCCAAAGGAATGGACGAATCAGAGCCGCTTATGGACATATCTCATTTGTTGCGATTTCCGCCCGACATCAGGGATTAGACTTACTTCATATAGTCCGAGGGTGCCAAGCCCGTAACCTTTTTGAAGACGCGGCTGAAATACAAAGGATCGGAATAGCCTACTCGATCCGCTATATCCTTCAACAGTAAGCCAGATGAATCGCCCATCAGCTTCTTCGCCTGATGAACTCGCCATTGGGTTAAATATTCACCGGGCGTAACCCCACGGAATTTTTTGAACATCGCGCTTAAATAATTGGGTACCAGATTAAACCGCCTGGACAAATCCTGAAGGGTAATAGGCAGCGAATAGTTGGCCTGCAAATACTGCTCGATTTGTACAATGATTTCCTCTTGATGATCACTGATTCGGGTACCGGAAGCTGCACTGTCCATCAAGGTGCTATATGTATATTCAGCTCCAGCCAGCAGCTCCGGATAGGTCAAGGAATGGAGCAGAAGCGAATCCAGCTCCATCCCTGCTAGGATGAACTGCTCATCCGAAATCAATTTGAAGTGCTCTGGAAACATAAAAAGAATTTGCTTCAAGCCATGTTCGATAGTGATTTGGCTGGCTTCCTGTCGCTCCCAGCCGTGTACGATGTCAAAGATCGCATCGAGGATCGGCTGCTTCTGCCGCAGCTCCATCGCCTGACCGAGCGTACGATAATAGGGCTGCATAGGCGCAGGCTGGCGGTCAGCACATTCATTCATTACGCTGGATCGGCCGAACAGCAGACCAAGCCGCATCCTTTTGCCTGCAGTTTGCAGCACCTGCCTGAGCCCTGACAATTCGGTCACGGGTTGCTGCACAATGGTCAGGGGGATGGCTAACCGGTCCGCCCTGTGCATCAGTTCCTGAATCAATCCCTGCGCAGCCTGAAGAGCTGATTCCACTGATTCCTTGCTTCCTACCAGCAGAAAGCGTTCATTTTCTTTCTCTGTATCCAGTAACCAGCAGCCATAGGGTTCAGCTATCATCTTCCGTATAATGGTCTCCCCGTAATCCGACTGCCAAAATAACTTGCCCGGATGCATATGATCCTCATAAGCTTGGCCCATAGAGCCTGCGCACAGCATGTAGACAACGTAATGGGCATATCTCATCGAATTGGGCAGCCGATCAACGGCTCCCTGCTCCACAACAGCTGCCCACAGCTCCTTCTCCCGTCTTCTCACTTGCTCGTTGACGCCCGCCTCGACCCGCTTAAGCAATTCCTGCAAATCCGGAATCGTCACCGGCTTCAGCAGATAATCCTCGGCCTGCAGTTGGATCGCCCTGCGCGTATAATGGAAATCGTCATACGAGCTTACAATGACGGTAGCGATCTCCGGCTGCCGCCGCTTGGCTTCAGCGATAAGCTGAAGTCCATCCATCACCGGCATACGAATATCGGTGAACAGTACATCAGGCCGTAATTGTGCGAGCATGTCGAGTGCCTGTTCCCCGTTAAAGGCTTCCCCCAGCACCTGAAAACGCGGACCAGCTTCCTCTATCATTTTTCTTAATGCCCGGCAATACGGTGCTTCATCGTCCACGACAACAACTGTCGGCATTGGCCCCAGCTCCCTCTTGATCAGCTTTGAATGCTGCACGCTATTGCAGCATGTACATACAAGTTCGTTCACTGCGCCGCATGTAGCTGTGTCCCCTTCCACCAGCCGATGCGCACGATGGCTCCCTGGTCCTCCCCATTCAGCAGCTCTAAGCAAACCCGACCGCCAAAATGGTAATACAGCCGTGCATACGTGTTGATCGTACCCGCTCCGCTATCCTTCTGTGCGCGAGAAGTTGGGGAATAAACAGTGAATGTACCGGCCGCAACCTCGGCAGCCTGTTCGGCAAAATCAACTAAATAGGACTCCGAAAATCCACAACCATCATCCCGAATTTCAATAAACTGCCTTTGATCCCTTTCATACCCTGTAATCGTGATTTTCCAGGGATAATTGGTATTGGCAAAGCCGTGCTTGAAGCAGTTTTCCACAAACGGCTGGAGCGTAATCTTGGGAAGGGATTGTTCGAGCAGCCGCTCATCAACATCAATTACAAAGTCGAGATGGTCCTCGTAACGGATTTTCATAATATTCAGGTAGTTCAGCGTATGCCTGATTTCCTCCCGCAGCGTGACCGGCTGCCCACCCGCATAAGTGATATAGCGAAACATCCCGACCAGCATCGTTGATAGCTGATTGATGCTGCTATTGCCCGTTTCATAGCCCAAAGCGCCGATCAAGGAAAGCGTATTGTACAAAAAGTGTGGATTGATTTGTGCCTGGAGAGCTGTAAAATGAGACCTGAGCTCACGTGAGCGAGCCTCGATGGACTGCTCCTTCGATTCCTCCAGTCGCTCCAGCATTTTACGAAAGGATTGGTACAAGTGATGCAGCTCATTGTGCGTATTTTGCAGCTCCACGCCCCTGAACAATTTCGATTCACGCATATCCGGAATTGCATCCAGATGCACTTGATTCATCGTGTCACGCAGCTGCCGAAGCGGCTTCAGGAGATGCTTTGTGGAGAAATACAAGGTTAACAGTGTTAATAAAATAATCAGAAAAGCTGTGATGCTGAATATATATCCGGCTTGGCGGGTTGGTGCCAGCAGTTCCTGCTCCGGCTCTGCGATCATAACGGTCCAGTCCGAATAAGGGGCGTGCTGATAAATAAGCAAATCCCGGGAGCCGTCCGGCATATCAATCCAGGCAAATTCATTCCTGGATGGCAAGGATGGAGACGCAGCGAAATTCTGTAAAAAAGCCTGACGATGCGGCTCAAAACGTTCTGTAAGTATGGGATTACGGGGAAATATCCATTCTCCGGTGCGGCTGATCATCATCACCTGCTTGCTGCCGGTTTGTCCGGAAGAGCTGATCTTATCCAGGTATTCAGCCGGCAGCTGGATCTCGACTAACGTATTGGGGGTCAAATCCTCTCCCAGCTTGCGAATAACCGAAATCACCTCACGGTTCGATTCGCGATCCCAATCGTCCCTGTGCGGCGGAAGCAGCAGGCGGTATTCCGATTTGCTGCTCAGTTGATTGAACCAGGGCGATTCTCTTGCTTGCTTCGACGCCTGTGCCTTGTCGTAATAGGCACCCGTTCCAAAAAAAGCGCCGGAGCGGCTCAAAATCGATACTCGATTAAAAATTTGCGGGTCCAGGCCGACAATGGAGGTAATCAGCTCTCTCATTTTGTAGGCTGCCTCCAGGTTATTCTCGAAGTAGCTTTCGGCATTCTCCTGATAAGGCATATAAAAAAACGTGTTGGCAATCGTGGGATTGTATTTGATTTGCATAACCAGCCTGTCCATCGTATACAGCGAATTATCGAGCTGCTGGGTAATACTTGCCGCTTCTCCCCGATAAGTACGAATAATCGTCTCTACATTTACCTTCTGGTAATACCAATAAAAGACGCTGAATGCAATCGCGATGATCATCGTAACGAGCAACGAAAACGTAATAAACAGCTTCGTCTGAAAGCTGAACGGTCGTCTCATAGCCCCAACTGCAGATCATCCCCTGCCAGCGTCCTTGCATAAGGAAGTATTTCTTCCCATTTTACATTCTGCAACCATTGTCTTTGGTTCATCTCGACACTCACCCCACTCCGGTTTTATTTCCAATATAACGGATATAGGCCCAGGATAAGATAGGTCTCACTTAAGGTTTAACCCGCTTCATTTAAGTTATTGGTTTGTGAGGGGCAGGCCGCTCCTGTAAGCATGCGGGGACAAGGTCTTTTGTTTCTTAAAAGCCAGATAAAACGCCTTATAGTCCGCATACCCGACCTCCAATGCAATCTGCGCAATTTTTTTGTCCGGGTCCCGCATCATTTCGCAGGCTCTATCAATCCGGACAAGCTGAGTATACTGGGAAACCGTCAGGCCTGTTGCCTCTTTAAAGAGGTGTGAAAAATAATTTTTGCTGAAAAAGGTTTTTTTGGCTAGCTCGGCAAGCTGAATTGGTTCGTGAAAATGGGTGTCCAGATAAAGCAGTGCCGCTTCGATTTCCGAAGCCTTTTTGTGCTGACGCTCATTGCCTGTGCTGCGCTTCTGAAAGCCCCTCATCATCATAACAATCAGCTCAATCGTATAAGCTCTTAGAATCGCACTATGTCCGGGCATACGTTGATTGTATTCCATGTCCATTTTATGAATAAGCTGATCGAACTCACGCTGCTCGTCGAGGCTTAATCTCAGGTCCTCGCGGAACGGTTCGTCCGCCCAGCTATCCTTGAATAAATAGGAAAGCGTCAAGCTTGTAAAATCGTGAAACAAATGCAGGCTGTCATCCAAAAATCCCGGCTTGAACAAAATGTTGTAGGTTACCAGCTCCTGCTGCTCAGCTGTACGGTAAAACGTATGTGTCACCTCATAATTAATGAGAAACAAATCCCCTTTTGCCACCTCATATATCTGTTCTCCGACAACATGGTAACCAGAACCCGAATAGACATAACAAATTTCCACGAAATCGTGAGAATGAAAACTTCTGTCCTCCATCATCGATTCCGAATGCTTGACAATACTGAAGCTCTCGCCTTCTCTGAAAAATCGGTTGCCCTGAAACACAACACTTGCTTTCGATTCACCCATGTACTTGTCTCCCTCCGATAATCGGAATATGTACCATACGAAGTCTGACTTTACACCATCCTCATCCATCCACAATCCCTTTACGATAGAACTGTTAGAACTTTCCTCTAACCATACAACGAAAAAGGTGGCAAAATCCATGATCAAAGCGTTAGCCGTAACGGAGCTTGGCAAAAAAGCAGAAATTATCGAAATCGCGTATCCTCAGCTTGACGATGATTCGATTATTATTAAAACAGCTTATTCGGGCATAAGCATAGGTACTGAAATGTGGATTGCAGAAGGAAAAAGAGCGGATTACGGTCCACCTCCGTTTGTAAATGGCTATCAGGCCAGCGGGCAAGTTGTGGAAGTGGGACAACACGCAGTCGGGATGTTCCAACCGGGAGATTGGGTGACGGTGTTTTGCAGCGGAGCGCATGCACAATATGTGAAGGCTAGCAGGCATCTCGCCCACAAATTGACCTCGACCGCATCGCTAAAAGCATGCGCCATGTTCGTTCAACCGAGCGTTGCGGCTAACGCCTGGAACAAGGCCGGGATCCGTACAGGAGATGTTGTTTATATCGTCGGACAAGGCTTGATCGGACAATGTGCAGCCATGCTTGCTAAGCTTCGTGGTGCTTATGTCATCACCTCGGATATTGCGACAGATCGTCTTCAGCGCTCCCGTGAGCTATGTGCGGATTGGGTGATCGATTCCAACGAGCAGCGGGCAGTGGCAGCGATCAAAGAACGATTCCTCGGGGGTGTTGACATCGTTGCGGAATCGACAGGCTTTGAAGCTCTGCTCGACGATGCCCTGGATACATGCAAAAACAAAGGAACCTTCGTGTTTCTTGGCTGGTACCCGGATCGGGTCAGCTTCCATTTCAATATCCCTCACAGCAAACAACTGGATGCCGTGTTTCCTTGCTTCATCGGAGATTATCCGGTTCGTGAAGGGGTTATACGCCTCATCGAATCCGGTACCCTGAATATGGCAAAGCTCATATCCCACGAGCTGAACTGGGATGCTTCAGCCGATGTGTATAACCAGCTGTTTACCAGCAAGCGCAATTCTTATAATGGCATCGTTATTCGATGGGAATAGGAGATCTATATGACGATATTACTAACTGGAGCAAGTGGATTTATCGGACAAAGGCTGCTCGAACGACTATCGACAGATGCTCATGAGGATGTCATCTGCCTGTCGCGAAGTCCAGTGAATCCTTCCGTCGCTGTTATCCGCGGGAACTATGACCGATTTGAAGATTTGCGGCTTCTGGACGAATTCAGCATCAGCACCGTTGTACATCTCGCCGCGGTTACCGGGGGCTGCAGCGAAGAAGACGGACTATCGGTCAACCTACTTGGCACAAGAAGACTGTACCGTTATTTGCTGGATCGGGGAGCGACCCGTTTTATTGGAGCCAGCTCGATCGCAGCAGTGGGCTGCCTGGATAACGAATTTCTTCCACAGCAGCTCCCTATTCCTGATGATCACATCTGTCTGGCTAAGGATGCGTATGGTTTAAGCAAATTCATGCTGGAGCAGCTAACGTATTACTTGCAGCGAAACCATACAGATGCTACCTTTATTAACCTGCGATTGGGTAGTGTCGTATCCGATGACAGCTGGACACCTCCCGTCGTAACAACAGCTACGAAATTAACCATACCTTTTGTCCGCTTAAGCCATATTTATGCCAGCGATGTTGTTGAAGCCATCGTTCATGCCATCCATGCCCCACTCCAAGCAGGAGCCTATACATGGAACATGGTTGGTCCTGAAAGCAGCTGCAGCATTCCTACAATAGCTATGCTGAGCGCCATATTGGGAGAACGGGCGGGGCAATACGATCTATCCTATTATGAACAGCCGGGCCATTCATATAAGCCCATTTTTTCAATGGAAAATGTGCAACGGGAGCTTGGCTTTGCACCAGGGAAATCGACAAGAGCTCAGTAGCTAATTCATGCTGCAATTCTATCTGATACAATTCGACTACGATCCGAACCTATAGTTGGTAACAAGACAAATGCGGCTTGGCTCAGAGTAATGACTCTGTGCGGGCCGCATTTATCGTTTAAATAAACCTAATCGAGCCCATTCTCCAGCCAGGCTTCTGTCACATATTTCCCTAACAAATAGTATTTGCGGTCGGGGTACCAAAGCACCGTTTTCCCATTAAATTCCGTCAAGCTGGGGTAGGTGGCAATCTCGCTTGTACCCTTGGGTCCTATCGTTAAACCGTCTGTATCCACAAACAGTTTAGGTTTCCCGAACCAGAGCGGCTGACGGGCTCCTTCAACATAACGTCCGCAGCTTAGGTAAGCGGGACGACGGTTATGAAGCGCATGATGCGGCCCGTATTCCCCCAGATTTCCATCATTATTGTGAAATACAAGCACGAACCGGCCATCCTGGAGCGGATATACGGGACATGAAGCAATAGGTTGGCGAATGGGCTCGCCATCATCACGATAACGAAGCATTTGTGGAGGGGTCCAGCTCTCTCCATCATCACTCGAAACCGAATACCAGATAAATCCCGTAAACGTTCGCATCACGCAAAATAAACGACCATCAGGAAGCAGTACAAGGCTTGGTTCCTGTGCGACGGACAGCTCGGGATTCCCGGGAAAAGGCACTGCAAGTCCCTCGCTGCCTTGAGGAAGCCAGGTGATCTTCAACCGTTCGGGGTCCGGTCCTTCGTCGATATTGTCGAATCGCATGAACAGGGAGCGAGAATCCTTGCTGTACCAGCCAACCTTGGGGACATCGTAGACTTCACGGCTGCTCCACTGTGTATAACCTGTCATCCAGCGGCCCTGACTGTCGCGAATCGGCTTCTGCCAACCGATCCAGTTGCGTGGCACCTTAGGATCAGGGTGATCATACCGGTTCCGATCCATCGGAATATCAGTGCCCGTTATCCATGCATATCCATCATCATCTGAATACACGCAGCCCATCGTACCGGTCGTCTGTGAATCCAAATCATGAATGCCGATATCTTTCGTATAAAAGATATACATACGCCCCTGCTCCGATACAACAGGAAACCCCCAGCTTGCCTGTCCGCCTCTCTCGCCCCGACGCGCTCCGGCTACATATACCGGCTCCGACCACTCTAGCTGATCCTTGCTCCGTGACAGAACCAGATGGTTGTCACCGTGACCCTCCACAGAGCTTTGTGTCCATAATGCCAGCCATTCGCCCTTGGGACTTTCAAATACGAGAAAATGCTCATTATCTCCGGTATACGCATCCTCCTTGGGTACAAAAACCGTTATATCGGGATTGCTTCTTTTCCATTCATCCACTTGTATCTCAGGTTTCATCGTCATCTTCTTATGTTCCTTCCTTTCCACAGAAAACCTTTAAGGTTTTCGCATATAGGTGAAGCTGGGTTCCGACTTATCCTTCTGCAAACGATTGACTTCCTCGGTGACCTGATCGCCTCCGGACTTTTTCCATTTGCCGACCATTTCATCAAATGTTGTATCCACGTCCAGCTTCGATTCCAAAAGCATTCGAGTATACCCTTCTTCAATAATTTGACGAAGAATCGCTGATTTCTCCTGAAGTGACGGGATCACCACATTAGGACGAAGGTAATCATACATAATGTTCTTCTCATACGTGTCGAGCTTGTGCATCATGTAATCAGCCATGTCTCTGGGTACGAATTTGGTATATTTCTCCGGATCGGTAAACAACCATTCGGGCTGCAGCAGCTCAAGTCCGACGTTCGTGCTGTATTGGGGGTCTTTTTTTTCACTGTCAAAAGGAAGCTTGACCCCGTTATCGATCCGATACGTTTTGCCCTCCACGCCGTATTGAATAAGGTCATATCCACCTGTAATCTGATACTCCAGATAACGAAGCGCAGCCTCCGGATTCTTGGAACGACTGGAAATTTGATTTGTCCGGTTAATCGGCGTGGCCGGAAGATTGATACTCAGGACATTCCCCTTATTATGGATCGGGTCCAAAATTTCTGTCTTTAATGACGGCATCACGGCAAGCTGCCGATAATCGCCAATATTCAGAAGAAGCACACCCACCTTGCCTGACTTGAACTTGTCGATTCCGATTGTTTTGCCAACCAGAAAGTCGGGGTCCATCAGCCCCTGCTGACGCAATGTGCGCAGAAATTTCAGAGCCTCCTTGACTCCAGGCTGGACCAAACCATATTGAAGCTGATTGGCATCCGTACTTGCCGGAGACCATCCGGGATTGACCCCGAATAATGAAAATAACCCGTTCAGATTGGAAATCTGATTGTCCTTAAAGGTAAGGGGTATCGTATCCTTCACCTTGTTGCCATCAGGATCCTGATCACGAAAGGCGATCAATACCTCCACCAGCCCATCGAGCGTTGTTGGTGTTTTCAAACCGAGCTTGTCGAGCCAGTCCTTGCGAATTACGATGCCTTGCCCTCCACGATCCCGCATCCAGGGAACTCCATAAATATGACCGTCCGTCGGATTGCGCATATACTCCCAGGTCTGTGCGCTGAATGCCTGCTTCAGCTTGGGAAATTTGGGCAGTAAATCATCCAGCGGCAAAAACACACCCTGATCGATCAATGCATTATGCTCGGGATCATTCGGACTGTACGTATTCACAATGTCTGGAATATCACCACCCGCCATTTTAACGGAAAGCCTTGTCTTGTATTCACTATAAGGGGGTGTTTCATAGGTAACCTCCACATGCGTCTCCTTCTCCAGCAGCTTCTCAAGCTCCGAGTCCGGATGATAGATATGTCCCGGAAACAGCGGTTTGATCACGGTAAGCTTAGGAATCGGCTCCATCTGATTATCCTTACTGTCCGCTTGATTACTGCCGTCACTGCATCCGGTCAGGGCTATCCAAACCAGCAGTGCCACCATAGCTCTGAATGCGATATTATTGCTCAAACCGGTAACCCCCTTATAAGGTACAGGGCCCAACTCACCCTGATTCTAGTCCTTCCCACCACAGACCGAAAGATGGTTTATTTAATGTTTCACCGTGCTTTATACAGTTCATGCTGGTTTTCCTGTTCCTCATGCCCGATTACGGGATGGACCAGTGTGACCTTGCAGCCGCCCCCAACCCGATTTTCCATATAGATACCATAGCCCTCGTCCGCTCCAAACCGCAGCTTCAATCTTCTGTCTGCGTTGTAAAGACCGACACCTGATTCCTGATTGCCTCCGGACTGCTCGATGAGTGCAAAATGCGCAGATAAATCCTGCTCGCTGCCTGCTCCGTTATCCTCCACACAGCAAATAAGGCGGTCACCGGATTGGTACACCGATACGATAATTTTTCCAGTACCCTCCTTCATCTTCTTGACCGCATGCTTGATGGCATTCTCCACAAGAGGCTGTACGGTAAGCTTCATAAATGGAAAATGAAGAATATTCGGCTGCACCTGAAAAAAGACAGCGAATGCATCGTGATTCCGCTGCAGCTCGATGCTCAAATAATTGCGTACATGCTGGATCTCTCGCTCCACCGTCGTCAGTTCTTCTCCATTGTTAATACTGAAACGGAGCAAATTGGAGAGTGCCGTGACCATATTTACGATTGCTGGCTCTTGGGCCTTCTCAGCTTTCCATTTGATCGTATCCATCGTATTGTACAAAAAGTGCGGGTTCATTTGATGAATCAGCGTCCGGATTTCCAGACGTCTTTTTTCCTCTTCAAACTGCTTGGTTTTGCCAATCAGCTCGATCATCCCTGTGATCATCGAATTATAGCCACGAATCAACTGTCCGATCTCATCTGTTCGTTTCCTGTAGCTGTCAAAATACACAAGCTCCCCCAGCAAAATGCGGCGCATATGGCGGACCAGCGATTTGATCGGAATCGTTATTTTACGCACGATAATTAATAGAAGAATGCTCATAACTGAAATGCCTGACACGACCAGTATCCAGGTAAACTGCTTGATGTTCTCAATAGGACCCATCAGCTCAGAAACCGGAATTAATGCGGTAATGCTCCAGCCTGCCGTTCCAAGCGTCTTGGCGGCCTCGTAATAATCGGAACCCTGAATTCTGGTCTGAAGTACCGAGGTATTCATCTTCACTGTGCTCGGTGTTATTGCCAGATCTGCGCCTTCCTTTTGATTCGATCTGGTAGCTACGATCCTGCCTGCCTCATTGACCATATAAAAGCTTAGCTGCTCCAGACGCTCGGGAATGATCAGCTGGTTAGCCAGCAGAAAGCTCGGAACCCGAATCGTCAGCACACCAAGCGGCTGCAGCTGAGGGAAGTCGCGAATCGCCCGGACATACAGCAAATCCGTAGTACGCTCCCCATTCACGGAATAGACATGCCAGTATCCGCGCCCCTCCATTTGCAGTGCCTGCTTGAACCACGGTTCCTCTCCCGTAATACCGCCCGCATAATTCGGGTATTTGGCAGGCTGCTTGGGATAAATGTTCAGCTCGTACTCACCCTTAAGCTCATCCAGCACCGGATTCATTAGTCTTATAAAATCAAATTCATTGAGCAGGCTGTCCGGAGCAGGCTCTCGGAGCAGCGCCTTCACTTTATCCGATTCCAGTACCTTCTCCGAGCGTTGTTCAATTCTCGTCATCAGGGTATCCACCCGTTGGGCATTGTGCTGCAAATTATCAAGCAGGAACGCATTCGTCACGTTACGGATTTGCTCGCTTGAATTGCTGAACGACAAATACCCCAGCAGTATGGTTGGGATTGTCACGACGGATAGCAGCAGCAGGCTGATTTTGGCATATAAATTCAGGTTGATCATGGCTGTTGGCACACTCCGTTCATTTGCCATACCGGTATTCTTTGGGTGACATCCCCGTCCGTTTTTTAAATATTTTCCCGAAATGCTGCAGGTCCAAATATCCGATTTTTGAAGCGATTTCATATATTTTCAGATTGGATTCACGAAGCAGTCTTCTCGCCTTCTCCATACGCAGCTCAATCACGTAATCGGAAAAGGTTTGGCCTGTTTCCTTCTTGAACAAATGACTCAGCCATACCGGATGAATCGCAAGCTTATCGGCAATGCCCTGGAGCGTAATATCTTTATCAAATTCCTCGCCTATCATGACCTTGGCCTGCTCAATAATCGCATTGCCTGTTCCGGATATCTGAGAGGTTACTTTGTCAGACAAGTCTTGAAAATACGCACACAGCTCGTGCTTGACCGAATCTATCGATTCGTAGCATTCAAGACGTTCCCACAGAGATAAAGAGATTTGATCCAGATAAATGCCTGACTTTTCGTTGACTAGCGTTTGAATATCCATAATCCAGTCCAGGCAGTTTTGGGCCAGCTGCTTGCGATGAATGAGTTGCGTTAACCGGACGATGCTTTCCACTTTGTCCCGAACCGCTCGGACCATGCCGTCACGGTCACCGGAGATCAACGCAGCAGCGCACCGTTCATTAACATCCGCCGTTGTACGTTCCGGCAAGCCATCCTCCATCTCCTGGTAGTAAAGCTCCGGCTTACGGTTGGCAGCCGCCCAACGGAGTGCTTGATTGGACTGCTCGTAGGCATCAAATAAAGCCTGAAACGAAAACATCGTACCGCTGACGCCAAAATGCAGCTCGTGCCGTTGGTACTTGCGGACATTGTGGCGAATGGCCTCCATCATCTCCTCCAGATCGGGATAAGCGGTTATTACGATCCAGCGGTTATGGACGTTTTTCAGCAGATAGGAGGAGTGGAACTTCTCCATCGTCTCTCCGGCTATGTTGCCGACGGAAAACAGCTGCAGTTCCATATCCTTATCGCTTTCCGGTACCTCACCGCTAACGCCAAAGGCCATCAGATGATAGGAGGAGGTCGTCAGCCAGGTTAAATTCCACAGCTGCAGCCGGTGGTAAATATGCTCCTGCAGCTGTGTTTTTTTGGTGCAAAAGCTCAGTATGTATTGGTCCATCAGCATCCGGGTGCCCATCTGCGCATGCTCGATCCGATGCTGCATTTCGAACCGCTGCCGTTCCTCCTCATGGATCATTGCAACAATTTTGAGCAGCTTTTGCTTAAATTCAGCTTTATCGAAAGGCTTGAGCACATAATCAAGCGCACCTAACTGCAAGCTCCGCTGTGCATAGGAAAATTCATTATAACTGCTGATTACGACAACCTTGGGCTCGTAATCGGAGATTTGCATCACTTCATCCAGCAGCTCCAGCCCTGACAGCCGCGGAAGTACAATATCCGTTACAATAATCCGCGGAAACAGCGTACGGATCATCTCTCTGGCATCCTCCGCATTGCCGATAGCGTAGATATGACCGATTGAGGGGTCAAGCTGTTGAAGGGAAGTGCGAATACCTTCCAGTACCTCACCCTCGTCTTCGATGATCAAAATATCTATCGATGGATTCAATACGGTCGCCTCCCTTCGGTTCCACAACGAGTGTTTTAGTTCTATTATAATCGATACACATACGATCATGTTCAAAAATCGATCTTTCAATGAACGGCTTGATAACCTCATACAGCCGTGTATGTCATTGTACCAAGGCTCAGGTACAAACAATACACGGCTGCATATATTTTTGAGGGGGGTTACTTAAACTGCCGAAGCCATCAATCGGATTTGGCAATCAAATATTGGTTCCAGGCCTCCAGCACGGTGTCACCGGTGAGAACCATCCGGTCTGCTTCGATGAAAGCAGCAGCCAATCTGACTCTAAGCTTATCCAGTAAAGCTCCCGGCTTGAACTGCATATCCAATTCAATCGGTCCGGCAATTGTATAGGGTGTCAGCCTCTTCGCTGCCGTGGCGCATTCCATCGCACCAGCTTTCAGCAGAGCTGCTGTCCGCGAAGGTGGATAGCAGGCGGCAGCAGTGTCGCCAAACGATTGCTTGACACTAACCGTAATCGTTCCCGGCAGCAGTGCCTCCGTTTCCTTTACACCCTCTGAATCCGCCGTAACCATAACGAGAGGCACACCTGCCTCGCCAGCCATTAATGCTTCCAATCCGATCTCGCCTACAACAACACCATTTACGCTCATTCTGATGATATCATGCTCATAGTTGTGATTGAGCAGCGCCCCCGGCATCGAAGCCTTCGCATGAAGGCCGAGAAGTATCATTCCATCGAAGCTGCCATCCAGATAGGCAAGGTTCTCGGGCCCGTAATGCGGCTTGCCGCATATTGCGGTAACCCTCGGGTCCAGCTGGAACAGATCGACATTCGTACCGTAAAAATGGATGTCATACAACCATACCTCATCCTCTTCGGCTTGCAAGAGTCCCTCCAGCACAGCTGCCAAATCATGCTTCAGCATTTGCAGGCCAAACCCATAGTCTTCGGCGCCAGGCACGACCTGCTTCATATTGACGACACCTGTCAAGCCTTCCATATCCACACGAATCATCCATTTCATCCGCTTAATCCTCCCTTTGTTCAATTCAGCCTTGATGCACCTCAAAGCGTCCTCCAGGCCTCGCGCAGCTTGGCAAGAAAAATATCCACGCTTTCCCGTTCATTTTTCCCAGGGTAAGGTCTCATTTCAAAAGTCACGGAAGGCCGATCCTCTCCACCCAGATAGCCGGATGCAAACAAGGCTTTTAGAAATTCGACCAGTTCAACTACATCATGCTCGCCATCCTCGTAGCCCCATGGTGGGTGCATGTCCCCATATAACGGATTGGCGGGATTGCTCATCACACAGCTGCCGAGATGTACGTGCCTGATATAGGATTGTGAATCCTTCACAGCCTGAGTGAAGGTTTCGTTCATCAAGGGGATGTGACCCATATCGATCAGCAGTCCGATGTTCCCATAGCCCTGAGCTCGAACCTGTCTTACAACCTCAGCCGCTTCACGAGTTGATCCGATCAGCAGATTTTTCCCGATGGAGCGATCAAACGGCTCAATAAGCAGCTCGATCTCGGGAACACGCGCACACAGTGCCGCTACGTATTCGACGAAATAAGCGGTTTGCTCGGCAATTAACGCTTCTCCCGGATTCGATCCACTCGCAATAACGGCCTTGCGTGCTCCGATATCTAGCCCTCTTCGCAAATGCTTGATTACCGCCTCTACGGTCTCCATTCGGATGGCCCGGTCAGGGCTGTTCGGATTCAGCCTCGGTCCGTTCATCAGTGGGCAGTTATACACAGGCTCTTTGCCGCTGGCATGTACCAACGGAATTTCTTCTTCTGCGGCTTCATCGGAATCGGGAATGAACATATCAATGACCTCGAACTCGGGATAAGCCAGCACCTCCCTGATCGTGCGCCGATGCTCGGCTGCCGACTCAAAGGTTACCGGAAACAGCAAATGATGATTTAAACCAAGTTTTATATATTTTTTCCATGGCTCCTCGTTCATACGGGATCTGCCTTCCTTTCTTCCTTGGATTATTGTGGCGTCAAGCCGAAACGGTAATTTCCAACTGCCTCAGAGGTCAGCAGATAGCGGTCATAGATACGTAACGATCCGATCAGACCCTCCCAACCCGCTCCTAGCAGAGCCTGACGACTTCCGTTGATATCCTGAATATGTGGTGAGAACCGCCCCCAGCCAAACTGCCGCTGCTTGCCGCCGTCCGCCAGCTCACCGTTGATCACAAACGTAATGATTTTGGGACCTCCGTCTACGTTCACCACAATATGCTGCCAGGCGTTGGATTGCAGCAGCCCTTCATCGGACTCCCAAGAAGATTCACTTCTGCCGTCATTCAACGTCAAACGAATCGTTCCCTGCTCAGTCATAGCTACGGCTATTCCTTTGCCACCCCGTCCCCTCGTATCCAACAGGCTTCCTGCTGCTCCACGGCTTCCGTGATAAATCCATAGATCAAGCGCAAATCCACCACCGGCTGCAAGGTTTGGCAGCTCTGGAAGCTCCACAAGCGCGTCTGTTCCTGTCGTTGCCGGCTTCACGATCTCGAAAACCAAGCCCCGCTCGGACCGCTCGTCATTGTCATGCTGGTTCCACATTGCCTCTAATAATGCGGCATCGACTTCATGGATACGTGCAATCGTTTTTTGCGTTTCGGAGATGAAATATTTGCCTTCTTGCTCAATAAAGTCGGGATAACTGATACGTGTCCGCGGTTCATCATCATATAACACGATTTCCGGCTGCGACCAATGAATGTACCCATCCTTTTCGATTCCACCGCACATCCAGACAGGATTACGATCCTGATAAGCAAGCGATGGGGTTGCCCGATTGTCCGTACCATGATTGTGAAACCAGAGCGTGTACTTGCCATTGCTATACCTGCGCACAAAATTAGCTGCTCGCGGATGCTTGATCTTCCGGCCCCCCGGATTATATTGGGCATAATCAGGACTTGTCCACGTATGACCTCCATCACGGCTGTAGGCCTGACCATTATGACCCTCAACCGTACGATACGTGCAGTACAAGCTGCCATCACTCAGTCCGACCAGATTATGCTCATCCGCTACTTTACCCAAGGGCGCCTTAATCCCCTGATCTCCGTCAGGAAGCGTTTCCCATTCAATTCGTTCGGGAGACGACTCCGTTAAAATATTGCTGCTTTTCACAAAAATCCCCTCTGAAGATGCCATAAATCCATCACCAAAGCTGCCCACCTTGGCCAACCCCATATATACCGAATCCTCATGAATGATCGGCTTGCCTACTCCCCAGAAAAACTGCACCTTGCCCTCATAAGGGTTATCACGGTCTATCTGCATATTCCGAATCGGAACCTGATACCGATCCTTCGACCACGAACGTCCGCCGTCATCGGAATATTTGAACATCAGGTCACCTAATGTGTCTACGCGGGATATGTGGGAACCACTATCCGAAATAACCTCGCTCCTGTTGCTGCTATTATACGTATAGAACGCGTAAATCCGTCCACTCGGTACAATAAGCGGCATGACCCAGGAAGCCTCGGGACCATCGGCCGGTTCGATATCGGTAAGCTCTGACCAAGTCTGACCCTGGTCCTTACTGATAGCAGAGACCACATGCTGTCCCCGCTCTCCCTCAACACCGGCTCCAGTCGTCATCACGCATACCCAATCTCCGCTTGCCGTGATCACGATATAGGGCTGATCACAATAATGCTCGCGGGGAATCTCAAGACCCCATTTAATATTCCGCACATCTTTCATTGGATTGTTAACATTTGCAGACATCTCAACCACCCTTTTCAGTCATTTTGCGTGCTCAAAAAACAGCTCTTTGAACAACCTTTACTATTGGTTCCGTTATATCATAGCGGATATCGCTCCAGGTTAAGATAGGTCTAACTTAAGGTTTAACCTGCCTGATTTAACTTGTTGGGTGAAATGTCTGCTTTGCCTTCTTTCCGACTTTAGGGTACACTGAACTAGGAAGGATGTGAGGTCCATGTTAAAAGAATTTCTCAATCAAAAGGTCACGATACTTTTCATTGATGGTGGAAGTATTGCCAATGGGACACTTATTGAGATGGATGAACGCTTTGTGAAGTATCAATCTCCCCATAGCATCAATATTATTCCGATCACTTCAATTAAAACGGTATCTCTCCAGACAGAAGAAAAACCCCATGCGACTGTACGAGGTTTTGTTTAAGCTTTGAAGCCACTTCGGTGGCTTATTTCATTTGATAAAGATCCCTCCGAACGGAATCACTTCTCTAAGTACCCGACGAATCAGACTGTCACCTTGCATATGCTCATCCAGCTGCTTGTCAGGCTTGCAGGGCTGCAGCAGTACGGAACCGGTACCCTTTAGCTCCCAATGATAATTCATATGCTGGCTGGCCAATGTATTTCCATATACACAGGGCTTAAGCTCAATATGCTGTGGGTAGGCAACCAGACAGTTCACATCGACAAACAACGGGTTATCCGGGTGAAGCTCCACCTGATAAAGCGGTCCTGACGTTAGCAATCCCAGGTTTCCCGGTCCTTGAAACCTCATTTTCACCAAATCACGTGTCATGATCGCATTACGAATGGTTTGAATATGTGTGCGAAAGGTCATCCCCTCCATATAAAACAACACATGCTTGAATTCAAACAGCAGATCGTCATCCTCTTTAATAGCAACCATTCCCAGGCTATAGCCCTCGGGCAGACCCAGCATACAACGTGACGGACCACTGATCCGCGATTGAATGAATCTTTTTTTGCGGTACATATTGGACAGCTTCATAAAGGAATCCTCACGCAAGGAAGGCTGGCCTTGAAAAGCAACAATTTGATTGGGATGCATCACATGGACGGCTTCTCCCTTATCCATCGTAAGCACTGCCAGCCGGGTCCTTTGTTCAGCCTGCTCAAAAGAAATGTCCATTGTACCTCCCATAAATTACCATTTTCTATTTACGTAAGCTGCGCTTTTGCCGCTTCCAGACCGCTACACGTATTAACCGACCGGATACAAAATAACCTGCGATCAAAGCTACAGCTGTCGCTCCCATCCAGAACAGCTTACGGTTGCGCGCTTCCTTGTCCAGCTTGTCCTGTTCCGCTGACTGAATAGCTCTTTGCAAAGCTTCATTTTGCTCCAGCAGCTGTTTGTTCTGGGCCAGCAGCCTCTCTTCCATTTCTTTCGAGCGTGCTATCGTTTCGGTCAGTTTATCCTTCTGTTCGTCGAACTTTTTGACTTGCTCCTGAAGCTGCTGCTTCGTGGATTCGTATTCTTTCTCAATGATCTCCACCTGCTCTGGCAGCTTGTAAATATCCTTCACCCGATCAAAAAATCCGGCATGTACAGCAGATAGCGGTTGTACGAGCATCATGATCACAGCTGCAGCGAGCAGCACCCTTCCCACATTTCTCTTCATCGCTTCTCCACCTCCACCAGATCGACATCTATCTTCATTTTACTTCATATTTTGCGGGATGCAAATGGTAGACTATGTCCGTTGATGGATGCTAGATTGCGATGAACAAAAAAAAGACTGCTTATTTTACAAGCAGTCTCTGGAAATATTCGTCTTTACCCGTTCTAACTTTTAAATCGGGGCAGTTGTTTTCTTGCGATTCTATTGTCCAGCCCGCAACCTTGGTACCGCACACAACCGCTTCCTTAAGACTCATCCCCCGCACTAGTCCCATAATAGTTCCGGAAAAGAAAGCATCTCCAGCACCACTGGAATCGACAACCTTAACTGGGAAAACAGGCTGATGACCTTGCTCCTTGGTAACGGAGTCATAATACACTGAGCCATGCTCCCCCAAAGTGATAACCATCGAGCGCAGTCCAACAGCATCTACAAAAGGAACCAATTCCTGCAGCATTTCGTCTGGGTTAGTCGTACCTATACTCTTTTCAAAAAGCCGCTCAGCTTCCACTTCATTGCAGATAAAGCATTCCAGCTGCTTGAGCAAACCTCTGTTTTTAAGTACAACATCCAAGTTTCCGGGAATTCCGTAAACAGGCTTGTTTTGTTGTACAGCCATCGAAATGACTGAGCTGCTAATCTGTTCATTCAGGTCAAGCTCCAGAGCGATATGGGATGAGCGTTCCACAATTTCCTGTCTGGATTCGGCAAACACGCTTTCCAATGCTTGAAGATCTGGCATCTGCGAAATCGATCCGGCCAAATCCCCGTTCTCATCCAACACAGCGAGCCACATGCCCATACCTTGATTCGCCGGCTTCAAAAAGTCGGTATTCACTTGAACATCCTGAAGACGTTGTTTAATTTCGAGACCTAATCCGGAATGATCCAAAGTAGATACAAATGCCGTATTTAACTCCAGATTCGCAAGATTCTCGGCCACATTGCGGCCTACGCCACCATGTACAAACTGGATATTACCCAAGTTTCTTCCTTGCGGAATATAATTTTGTTTGGCAAAACCTTTACAATCCACGAATACGGTACCTATGACGGTTACAAAATTTTTCATATGCAGCTCCTTAACAGCTGTGATTGGCTTAGGAGTCTATTATATTATGATTTTGTAAAAGTGGCTATGAATTCTTTAAAGTTTGACAAATCGACCTACTTCTTTTTAAAGGTATAGCTTGGTGCGGATTTATCCTTTTGCAGCTTGTTGACTTCTTCAGTAACCTTATCGCCACCAGCCGCTTTCCATTTGGCTATAGTATCCTCGAAGGTTTTGTTCGCGTCCACAGCGGTATCCAATAAAACTTTACTGTAGCCCTCGGTAAGAATTTGCGTCTGCTGCACTGAGGTTTCCGTACGGTAAGGGAAATCCACATTCGGACGAAGATAGTCATACACACTGTTTTTCTCGTATTCATCTAGCTTCTTGATGATGTACTGGGCAATATCCTTGGAAACAAATTTCGTGTATTTTTCGGTATCGACGAACAGCCATTCCGGCTGCAGCAGCTCCAAACCTACATTGGTATTGTACTGCTTATCCTTCTTGTCGTCTGCAAAAGGGGTTTTAATGCCATTGACGATACTGTAGGTTTTACCTTCAGCCCCATATTGAATATAGTCAAAGCCATCTGTAATCTGGTATTCCAGGTAGCGCAGTGCCGCCTCCGGGTTTTTGGACTTGGCTGAGATTTGGTTCGTTCGTGAAATCGGTATGGCAGGCATCGCCAGCCCCCATTTCTTTCCGTTATGCTCGATTGGATCAAGAATTTCCGCTTTCATGTTGGGAAGCACAGCAAGCTGCCTATAGTCACCGAGACCTGTTAAGAGCACACCCACCTGCCCTGATTTAAATTTGTCAAAGCCGATCGTTTTGCCGACCAGAAAATCCTGATCCAGCAGCCCCTCCTGTCTTAAATCTCGAATAAACTTCAATGTATCCAGCACGCCCGGCTGGGTAATGCCATTGACTAATTTATTGTTATCCTTCGGATCAGGAGACCAGCCTGGATTGACACCGAACAACGGCAGCAGCGCATACACGTTCAACAGCTGATTGTCTTTAAATGCGAGTGGAATCGTGTCCTGCTTGCCATTGCCGTCAGGATCCTTATCGCGGAACGCTTTAAGTACGTCTACAAGCTCTGTTAAAGTTTTGGGTTCCTTCAAGCCCAATTTGTCGAGCCAATCTTTACGGATGACAATCCCTGTACCCCCACGGTCCCGCAGCCAAGGTACTCCATAGATTTTGCCATCTGCGGGATTTTTGAGCATGTTCCATATGGAATCGCTGAAGGAAGCCTTCAGCTTCGGAAATTTGGGCAGTAAATCATCGAGGGATCTGAACGCACCCTGAGCGATGAGCGCATTGTGCTCGGTATCACCTGGAGAAAACGTGTTGACGATATCCGGGATATCCCCTCCAGCGAGCTTGACGTTAATCGCGGTCTTGTACTCCGTGCTCGGTGGAGTCTCATAAGTAACCTCGACATTGGCTCCCTTCTCAACCAGCTTCTCCAGCTCGGAATCGGGGTAATAAATGTGTCCCGGATACAATGGCTTGATAACTGAAATTTTGGCTGGTGCTGTGCTTGCTGGTGCTGCAGTCGGTGACCCGGCAGGTGTATTAGCCGCTGAGCCAGTAGGGGCCTTCGTTTCTTGTGCCGTACAGCCGTACAGTAATGAGGATGCGACCACTCCGGTCATAATTACAGGTAATGATTTACGAATCAATGGTAGGACCTCCCTTTTCATTTGCTTGCGTTTACTGACGATTACACGATTAATGGTAGCTTCCTAAATGGTATTTGATAATAAGACTACTTTAATGTTTCACCCTGCTCTGTTAAGTTTCACCCTTTCACAGCACCCATCACGATACCTTTCACAAAATGTCTTTGTAAAAATGGATACACCAGCACGATCGGCAAGGTAGCAAAAATAATCGCGGCCGCTTGCACATTGGCAGGCTCGACCTTCATTTGCTCCGTATCCGCTCCAGCCAAATTCGTAAAGTTGCCGTCGAACACAATGACCTTCAACAGTACCTGCAAGGGCCATTTACGTGAATCCGTAATATAAAAGACGCCTTTAAAAAACTCATTCCAATGCGCAACTCCATAAAATAAGCCAATCGTAGCGATTGCTGGCAGCGACAGAGGGATTAATATTTTCCAAATGAAAGTAAACTCATTGCAGCCATCCATCTTGGAAGATTCTTCGATCTCCTCAGGTAAATCCATAAAAAAATTACGCATCAGGATCAGGTTGAACGCACTGACAAGACCCGGAATGATCATCGCCCATATGCTGTTCAGCAGCCCCAGGTTTTTGATATTGAGATAACCCGGGATAATCCCGGCATTAAAATTCATGACAACAATAATCAGAATCATAAAGATCTTCAACCCCGGCAAATTCCGTTTGGAAAGTGCAAATGCCGCCGTAATCGTAAATACCAGATTCAAAAATGTCCCCACTACCGTAATCGTAACCGTTATCAGGAACGCTCTGACCAGTGCCGGTGTTGAAAAAATATATTGATACGCGCTGAGCGTAATATCTTTCGGAACCAGCATAATGCTCGATTGATGAATAGCTATGGGGTCACTGAAAGAAACCGAGAACACATGCACGACTGGCAGCAGCGTGACGATACAGAACAAAACAAGTACAGCGTGAATCAATACGTCCGTGAGTACATTGCGCTCACTTTTGACCATGGGAAACCTCCTTTTTATTAAGTCTTCTTGCAGTGTCTTGTTCTTACCAGATCGAACGTTGATCGAATCTCCGCAGCAGCCAATTTGCGCTTACAATTAGAACAAAGCCAATGACACCCTTGAATAAACCGACTGCTGTTGCAACACTGAACTGGCCTTTTTCCAGACCCATCCGATACACATACGTATCGATAATATCGCCTACCTCGTATACGGTCGGATTCATCAGCACGAAGATTTGCTCAAAGCCGGCATCCAGCAAATGGCTTAAATTAATAATTAGCATCAGCGATATCGTCGGCAGTATGCCGGGCAGCGTGACATGCAGCATCTGATGGAACTTGCCCGCTCCATCGACCTTGGCCGAATGGTACAGCTCGGGATTGACACCCGCCAGTGCCGCCAGGTAAATAATCGCACTCCAGCCAAAATCCTTTAAAATACCGGTAACGACCAAAATCGGCCTAAAAAACTGCTGATCCACCAAAAAATTGACCGGAGCCATGCCGAAAGCCTTCAACATGGCATTAATGACCCCCGATGGTGTCAAAAAGGTAACGACAATCCCACCGAATACCACCCAGGATAAAAAATGCGGAAAGTACGTAATCGTCTGTACCGAGCGCTTGAATACAACCGAACGCACCTCATTTAATAACAAGGCAAACAGGATCGGAACCGGAAAGCCAAAACCGAGCTTGTACAGGCTGATTAACAGCGTGTTTCTCAGCAGCCGATAAAAATCCGGGTTCTCCATCAACCGTTCAAAATGCCTTAGCCCTACCCAAGGGCTATCAGCAATTCCGACAAACGGTGAGAAATTTTTGAAAGCGATTGTCAACCCGTAGTAGGGCACAATACTGAACAGAAAAAAATAAGCAATCGACGGCAGCAGCAGTACATACAGCCATTTGTATGCTTTGATTCTGTGCCACTTCGTGTGTTTTGCGGCTGATTGCCTCTGCCAGGGCAAGGCCGCCTGCTGTTTGGACATGGATTCCCTCCTAAAATTTTTGCGAAGCAAAACTGACTTCGTAAGCATTTGACGAGTTTTCGCCAGAAAACTAACTTCGTAAGCATCATTCCGCTCTTCATTTATCTTACCGAATAGAAAAGAATTAAAGGATAGGGTTGAGTTAATATTTAACAGGGGTATGTTATTGCGAAGGGTTGAGACCATAATAAAAAACCGAAGCCGCTTAGTCCCATCAAAGGGATACTAGCTGCTCCGGGTTATTAAAACTACTTGAAAATTATGCGATTTTGGGGAAATCATAAAGTACAGCACCGCTTTTGGAAACACGAAGATTAACAAAGTTACGCTTAACCAATAAATCGAGCACCTGCTCAGATTCCTCCAATGAAAGATCCGTATTCATGGAAACCTCGGGAATCGTCAGTGTGCCTCCCTTTGCGTGAGCCAGTTCCAACAGCTGAGTCACTAAAGCAGCTACCAAAGTTTTTTGTTTCGATTTGACGTTTCTAAACCTTTCATACAAAAAGACAGATATAACACCAAGGGGCACGCACATTATAGCTAACCTGAGTAGAAAAGTGAAAATTAATACAGCAATTTCATCCCCAGCAGAATGTATAGTGCTGGACAAATACAATACAGACATGTGTAGGCTCCTTTCTCTTGTATACCCATTAACTAAATCTATCATCCAATAAATCATCGAGAGACTTGGCTGTTACCTTCTCGTATTCAGTAAGAATACCTTGGAAATGGTAAATTCGTGCACCTTTATTCTCTTTGATTTCAGCAAATCCTCTAGATGTAAAAGACTCCAATGCTCTTTCGGATAATTCTAAAGAGAGCTTTGCATGGTAGGCGGTTTCAACAACGCTCAACGTGCCCCCACGGGCAGCTGCCAGAGCCAGAATCTTTTTTTCAATCACTTGTCCTACCGTTTGTTCGGCAAGCTTTTTCGTGCTTGGTCTTGTAGTAGACTCTTGGATGTATCCATTGCTCTTTTTTAACTTGGCTGTCTTGGATATCAAATAAATTATAGCTATGACCAGCAACAAATTCAGTATTAACCCACTGATCAATGCAAGATTTACCATCGTTTCGGAAGATATAACCTCTACGGTTGCCGCCTTTAATGGTTGAACTGACATTGTATAGCCCCCACTCATTTTGCTGACAGTTTGGATAACAACCTGAATCACTTAATGCTTGTCTTCCAGCAATTCATCCAGCGTTTTGTCAGCTTTCTTTTCCTGATCGGTCAATATGCCCCTGAAGTGATACAGCACCGTTCCGTTCTGTGCAATTTTAATATTCGCATGGCTATGTTTAACCATATATTCCAACGCTTCCTGTGCTGCCTCCAAAGTCAAATCCGTATGTAAACTAACATCAACAACCGTAAGAACACCCTTATTTGTATAGGCCAGCTTCAGCAGATTTTTTTCCAACTCCCTCCGGACAGCAGATGGATCTTTCTTGGAAGGTTTCCTATTTGATTGATAAAAGTCAGTCTTGGATTTGATATAGGCAAAAAGTTTAAAATCGGTGAGTATCATAATCCCCGAGTACAAAGGAGCCACTACCACGAGAAAAAAGACCAGGATCGTAAACTTAGGGGAAGTGACCATATGATACTCATACGTATTCCTGTAAACAAATATTTCTATGATTCCAAAGATGACCAGGGCGCTACCGCCCAAAAATCGCTTCACACTCATTGACTTCCATCCAGCCCCCTATTCAGCCCTAATGGGGCTCATTACCTATTATCCATAATATAGGACGTTTGTCTATGCCTAATGCACGATTCGAAAACACAATTCGACACCCTTGCAACACAAAAAGGACCTCTCGACAGAGGCCCTTATGGACTGTGAAAACTTAAGAATCCTTATATCCGACAGACAGACGCTCTTCCGTATTCACAATTACCTGCTCACCACGTAGAGCGGGCGGCAGCCAGCTGTCAGCAGACTTGCTGATCTTGTAGAACGATTCCGGCTGCGGGATATCCGGCCAGGTCGCGCCTGCACCGTTAAATTGCGGCAGCCATGGAGCCAGCGCGTCAAACATCTCATCGCACATATCCCATACCTGCTGTGTCGTACATTGCGCAGCGGTTAGAGGATCATGCAAAATGGCCAGCTTCACCAGCTCACGGTTTCCGGTAAGCGCGGCTTCGACTGCCATCTCCTGAACGCTAATGCTCGTACGGCATGTTGCCGCACACTGCAAGGGCAGATCACCTACCCAGGCAACGTTAATGCCATTGCGATCCACATAACAAGGGATTTCAATCGTAGAACCATCGGGCAGGTTGGTGATAAAACCTCTGTTCTCAATATTGAAATGGCCACGGTAGGTTTTGCCTGTCTCCAGTGCCTCGATAATATAGGAGCCATGCTCGTCGGAACGCTCCCCAAGCTTGATATATTCAGCTTCACCGCTCATCCATTTGGGATACATCTCGAGATATTCATCACGCTTGGAAATACAGTGGTTTAAATAACCTGCGGTTCTGCCGCCGATCCATTCGCCTTTATAAATCCATTTGTCTATCTCTTCCTTGTTCTTGCGGTACCATGGCAAATATTCGCTTAGATGTCCATTGGATTCCGTTGAATAATAACCGAAGCGCTTCAGTACATCAATCCGACAAGGCTCACGCTCGGACAGCTCGGGATGCTTCTCAAATGCCTCCAGTAAATAAGGCGTCATATCTCTTCCTTCATGCGTAACCTGAATGTACCAGGTTTGATGGTTGATGCCCGCACATATAAAATCAACCTCCTCACGCGGCAGTCCAAGCGCTCTGGCGATTTGCTTATGACCACCCTGCACACCATGACACAAGCCCACAACGTTAATGCCGCCTGCACGCCGCAGCGCCCATGTGTTCATCGCCATCGGATTCGAGTAGTTCAGCAGCAGCGCATTGGGCGCGGTTTCACGCATATCCTTGGCAATCCCGAGCAGCACCGGTATCGTCCGTAGGGCAAAGAACACACCGCCCGGTCCGAGCGTATCACCGACACATTGATCGACGCCATATTTGAGTGGAATCTCTACATCATGATGAAACGCTTCCAAACCACCGACACGAGCCATACAAATGACGTAATCTGCACCTGCTATGGCTTCTCTTTGATTCGTCGTTTCCACAATCGTTGCAGCGAGGCTATTCTTTCCGATTAAGTTACGGCACAGGTCTGAGACCATCCGCAGATTGTCTGCGTTAATATCCATCAGCCGAAACTCGGTATCCCTGAACTTCTCTACAGATAAAATATCCATCATTAATCTACGTGTAAAGCCAACACTTCCAGCACCAATCATTGCTACCTTCAACATGGTTACATCCTCCTGATTCCTCATCAATCTAATAAATTGCTTCCATTATCTAAAATAAAGTATTATAGAAACAATGACAATGGTAATAAACTGCTTTCCATAGGTAATATATTGCTGTATTGAGTTATGATTTCAGATCGATGAAAAGAGGAGACTTCTGACTTGTCTAATAAATCCAATGAACCGTTTCGGCACAGCTATGGCTTTCGATTTCGGGAAACACCAGCTTATGAGATCGCGCAGCTGCACGGGGTCGGATGGGAACGTACAGTCAGCACGGACTACAACTGGGATGGGCTCAATCGCGGCGAAGAGGGGGCTTTTTTATTCCAATATACGTTGTCTGGCTATGGCATGATGCATATAGAGGGTCAATCCTGCCTGCTCACTCCCGAAAAAGCATTTCTGGTATGGATTCCAAGCCAGCATCGTTACTATTTCCCCCCGGAAAGTGATCACTGGGAGTATATGTTTATTATGATGCGGGGTGAGCGGCTTCGTCCCATCGTCGATGAGTTGATTTCCAAGCTCGGACATGTGTCCGACTTTTCCATAGATAGCCCTCCAATCCGGGCATTGAAAATGATATTCGAGAAAGCCAGACAGCGGCAAATTACAGATGGTTACCTAAACGCTCTATTTGCGTATCAATTTATTACTGAGCTTCACCGCAGCACGACCTTTGAAAAATCCATATCCGAGATCCCCGAAGCGATTCAAAAAACCGTACATTTCATTGAGCTGCACTACGAGCAGCCCCTCAATCTGGACGAGATGGCCGAAAATGCGGGACTCTCCAAGTACCATTTTCTCAGACAATTCACGCGCTTTATCGGACTGACGCCGCTGGAATATTTAAACAAGCTGCGCATCGAAAAGGCAGCCGAGCTGCTGCGAACGACCGAACAAACCCTGGACGAGGTTGCAGGTTCCGTCGGGTTTGCAGGGGGTAACTATTTCTCCAAGGTATTTCGGCATTGGGTAGGCATGTCACCAGGTAAATACCGTAACGAGCATGGCCTGGCTACAGACAATCTGTTTTTAAGATGAGGTGATGGTCAGCTCAGATGCATTCGTATACACTACCGTTTGATTACGTCCGTTATGCTTGGCTTGGTACAGCGCATCATCGGCGTTTTTAAATAATCTTTGTATGCTCAATACTTCGTTCGGATAGGACGCGATGCCAAGCGACAATGTAATTCTTTTCCCTGTCGGACAGTCCATACCTTCAATACAGGTTCGAATACGCTCAGCCAGCAAATAAGCCTGTTCTTCCGTGACATCCGGCAGCAGCATGGTGAATTCCTCACCGCCATACCGGCAGCAATAATCTTGCTCCCGCTTCTCGGACAACATGATGTCCGCTGTGAACTGGAGTACCTGATCCCCCACCTGATGACCGTATGTATCGTTGACCAATTTGAAATGATCCAGGTCCAGCATGATCACACAGAAGCTTCTCGACTGCGCCTGCCACAGCCCAAGAATGGCATCCATAGTCCTTCTATTGGTCAGCCCTGTCAGTGGATCGGTTTGCGCTTCAAAAGAAAGCTCCTCGGTTCTTTTGTTCATGATATGAAAAGCCTTGGCAATGGCTGTATACAGTTCATTAGCTTCATAATTCCAGTGATCGATTTGAGGAATTTCCTTGCTCCTGCCATCTGCGCTATTCAGACCGGAGGCAATAAACGCGAGCCTGCTCAGTGGTTGTGATAATTTATGTGACAGCCACAGCACCAAGGCAAGTACGATAATTAGAAAAGGTAACGAATACAAAGCCATCGATGTTATTAAACGTTTAGTGCTTTGATCTACATATTGCTTAGGGGTCTGGGCCACAATGCCCCAGCCTGTTTCAGGGACTGTAGAATAACCGACTAAATAACTCACACCCTTGGTATTGTTGACTTCGCCTTGACCGCCGCCTCCTGCTACTATTTTTTGTACGATAGGATTTGCGAGCACATTTTCCCCAATTCGTTCAGGGTCCGGATGATAGATGAGATTGCCTGCTGCATCGACGACATAATAATACGAACCGTTAGTGGCAGCCGATTGCTCTCCCAGTATTTTTTTAAGTGAATTGGGCTCTTGCAGGTAAATGGTACCGGAGATAAAGCCGTTGTAGCTTCCGTTCGTATCAAAAACAGGATGACTGACCAATATGATCAGTCGGTTCGTGACTGCCCTGTAAGGCTCTGACATTAAAGGTTTTTGCAATTCCAGCGCTTGTCTGGAAGCCTGTGATGTCAGCTTCTGTCCAATAATCTCCGAATTTCTTGGTGATATCGCACGTAACGACCCGGATTTATCTACCAACGCTACAGAATTAAACAAATTATCGGTGCTCATTAAAAAATCCAGCTGCTCTTGGGCTGCTTCATCCGAGCTGTGTTCTTTAGTAAAATATTGTGCGGATGCCATTACAGTTTGTTTCATCGATAAAATAATCGTTTGGGTTGTTCGGCTCAGCTCGTCAGACCGAATTCGATTTAATTCCTGCGTCGTGCTGTATAAGGACGTTTTCTCAGCCTGATAGCCTACGAACGAATTAATCAGCAGGGTCATGAGAACGGAAAACAGCACGACACTGGATATGATAAATGAGATTTTAAAACCTTTTTTACTTGGCTTCATACTAGTTCCCCCATGGTCTAATTTCATAATGCAAACATGTAATTACATCTGCAGTCACTCCTTTTTCTGAACATACATGCCTTGATGCTCCGACCATTCTACATACAAAACATCCTGTATTCGACTAAACCCGTTCTTCTTCAGCTCGTCAAGCAGCCAAGGTTTCGTGCGGCCGAGTCTTGCTAAGCGATCCGTTTGAATCCGTCCATTCTCGACAAGCACCATCGGAAGCGACATGGACTTTTCTGGAAGCTCTTGATCCGTCTTCGTGATGCTGTCCACCTCCGATTTTTTCAAAACCGAGATATTCCCGTTCGTTTCAAAAACAGCAAAAGCGACCTCGCGTACAGTAAATATATTTTGCTCCCGCAGCAGTGTATGTAATTGGTCAAAATCCAGATTGTTGCGCTTCATCGCCCGAAAATCGATTTTTCCCTGGTTAATAATAATATCGGCGCGGCCATTCAAATATTTGGACAATCCCGGTATAAACTGCACCAGCTTTTCCAGAAAAAGCGACATCGCCGCCCACAGCAGCAGCGCATAGAGCAGCTCACTTAGAGTAACGTCCTTGTCATAAAGCGTGTTGCCAACAATCTCGCTTAACATCAGAGAGGAGACAAAATCGAAGGCGGTCAGCTGTGAAATTTCTTTCTTGCCGAGCAGTTTTGTAATTAGCCACAGCCCAACCATGGCCGTAACCAGCTTAACCGTTATGTAATAGAAATTTTCCATCTGGAAACACCCTCTCTATGCATCTATACACATCTTACACCATCAGCAACACGGACGAAACCATCGGATGGCCATAGAGGGGTTCAAAAATATTTTATTATTGACAACATAAATGATAATGATTATCATTATTGATTATCTGATAACGTTTATCATTGTTGGTATTCGCTTAACATCAGTACGCAATTACATATAAAGGGAGCTGGGTATAGGAATGAGTAAAATTTTGATGGTCTTCACAAGCCTTACCGGAAATACACGGGATATGGCGGACGCCATTGCCGAGGGTATTAAATCCGAGCATGTAGAGCTGGATATAAAGGAAGTCATGTATGCATCAGGCGATGACCTGTTAAAATATGATGGTATCGCGCTGGGCGCCTACACTTGGGGAGACGGAGATTTGCCGGATGAGTTTCTCGATTTCTTTGATGAAATGTCGGAGGTGCAGCTGGATGGACAAAAAGCGATCGTGTTTGGCTCCTGCGATTCTTCTTATCCTGTATTTGGCGGGGCGGTCGATCAGCTCGTTGACAAGCTAAAGGAAATTGGTGCTGAGGTTGCAGAGGAAGGCTTGAAAATCGAAATGTCCCCCTCGCAAAGCGAGCTTAAACAATGCCAGGAATTCGGTGCCGCATTTGCTAAACGTTTAGTTGGTATCAAGCAGTAATCGACTGGAACCATCACGGTGCGTATCAATACCCATCGGAACCGTCTATGAGCTGCTATGCGTCCTCGTGAACCCGCCTGTCTCCGCAAGTTACCTTTAACAACATCAGGTCGGCGGGATCACGGGACCGCTATTCTACAAGTGTGACCTACTTGCGCAAACACACTTTAAGTGACAATAACCGTAATTCCTTTGTCGCGTAACTTATCGATTTCGGTCGCTGGTGTTTTCCCGTCCGTAATAACGGTATGGATCTGCTCCACAGTACAAATCCGAAAAAAAGCAACTTGATTGAATTTCGTATGATCGACCGCAACCACTACCTTTTGTGCATTCTCCATTACTTTTTTGACAACTCGGGCTTCTTCAATACTGGGAGTTGTCAAACCCTGTTCCAGGCTGAAGCCATTCACTCCGATAAAGGCCGTCTCGACATAAATGCCCTCCAACGACCTTTCCGCCATTTCTCCAACCAAAGCCAACGTATTCGGGCGAATATTGCCCCCTGTCAAAAATACACTCACCCCTGCCGCATGCATCAGCTCTGTCGCTATATTGACCGCATTCGTGACGATATTCAATCGTTGACGTTCCATAAGCAGCCGTGCCGTATGGCTTAATGTCGTTCCTGTCATGATCGCTACGGTCATTCCATCTGTAATGAGAGAAGCTGCAGCTTGAGCTATGGCTTGTTTTTCATCAATCCATTGATCCTCCTTCTCGGCAAAAGAAGGCTCGTACAGCAGCCGCTCTAGAAGGATCGCGCCGCCATGGCTTCTGGATAACAAGCCCGCCCGCTCCAGCCGCTCCAGATCCTTTCTCACGGTGACCTCCGATACCTTAAGCAGCGCGCTTAGCTGGGAGACCTCGGCGCTCTTGTTAGTTTTTAAATAATCCATGATCCGTTGATGCCGCTCTAGGCTTAACAATTTACGTGAATCTGCATGGGAAGCGTTAGTAGGGTCCTCACTCACACAGGCTCACTTCCCAAGGTCAGCAGTATTTTTCCTTTAACGGCACCTGGCTGCTTGTACAGCTCAAAGGCATCGTTGATTTGCTCCAGAGGCAATATTTTATCGATCATGTCCAGGAAATTGAATCTTTGCTTACTCAAAAAATGTGCCGTAAGCTCCCACTCATTCCCGGGAAACGGCGCACTGTAGGACATCCAGGAACCGGTTAAAATAAATTCCTTTCGGTTCATCAGCTCAAACAGCTTGTAATCAAAGGTAAGCTCCTTGGTTGGGGTACCTACAAAGCAGACCTTTGCCTTATTCGCCGCCAGCTCAAAGCTAAGACGCATCGTCACATCCGATCCCGCTGTCTCCATCACGATACCGAAACCTTTGGCACCTACAATAGAAGTCGCCTGTTCCTTGAAGTCCTCACTGCGCGTATCGATCACATAATCCGCACCCAGCTTGCGGGCAAGCTCCAGACGATCATGATTGATATCGAATACTGTAACCGTTCGCGCTCCAAGCACCTTGGCCCACTGCAGGGTTAATAAGCCAATCGTGCCTCCGCCCAGAATGGCCACGTCCTCGCCGCCTTGAAAGCTGATATGACGCAGCGCATGAAGGGCAACAGCCGATGGCTCAAAGAAAGCCGCTTCCGCATAGCTGACCGTATCATCAATCCGAACCGCATTGATCTCAGGAATAATGACGTACTCGGCCCAGCTGCCGTTCACCCGTGATCCCACGAAGGAATAATATTGGCATTGGGCAAAATCCCCTTTGAAGCAATCCACACATTGATGACACGGAACCAACGGCGCTCCGGCAATCCGATCCCCGACACCGATCCGTGTTACACCTGTGCCGACCTTGGCAACGATCCCGGCGAATTCATGCCCGAGTACAATCGGATAATGATGCGCTTTGGTTCCCAGGACCCGGGGCACGTCGGAGCCGCAAATCCCTGTGGCCATTACTTTAACCAGAATTTCATGCGCCTGCGGCTCGGGAATGGCTATATCTTCAACACGAATATCATCTTGTCCATATAATACTGCTGCTTTCATGCGTCAAGACCTCGCTTTCATTTGTGGAAACCAATCCTTCAAGCTTGCATAAGCCGATAGGTACAGCTCGTAACCCTTTGTATACAGCTCCGTGTGTGCAGGATCAGGAGCATAAGCTCTTTGGAAACGGACCGTCCTTCGAACAGCCTCGGCAAAGTCCTTATACATGCCTGTTCCAACCCCTGCCAGCATTGCGGCTCCGAGGGTGGTTGCCGTATCGGATGCTGCGATCCGCAGGGTTTTGCCTGTAATATCTGCTTTAATCTGTGACCATAGCTGACTATTCGCCGCACCGCCCATGCTATACAGCTCACCTACACCTACGCCGCCATCGGCTGCCGTAATCAAATTGTGCTGCAGCGAATACGCACAGCCCTCCATAATAGCACGAGCCATATGACCACGCGTCGTTGCATAGGAAAGTCCCAGAAAAACACCCTTGGCATCGATATCCCAAATCGGGGAGCGCTCGCCTGCCATATAGGGCAAGAAAATAAGTCCATCACTGCCTTCGCTAATTTGTGCCGCTTCCTCATTGATCTCTCTGAAGGGTTCGAACACAGACTGGGCTGCAATGCTGCCATTCTGCTCCGCTTCTGCAGCGTCTTGTAGCTTATCAGCTATAACGCCCTTTCCGAACAGCTCGCGTTGGAACCAGTTCAGACTCCCGCCACCGACCGTACCGCCCTGAAGCAGCCATTTACCTGAAACGACATGGAAGCCCAGGATCAGCTTGTCATTCATGATAGGCTGGCTCATTACAATACTCATTCCACCGGCCTGACCGCCCTGCTCCTGAGTTTCACCATCATGAATCGCACCAACCCCCAATGTGCCGCAGGCCGCATCCAAGCCTCCAGCAACAACCGGAGTCCCGATGAGCAGCCCGCTGCTCGCAGCCGCCTCCTCATTAACCGTCCCGACGATATCACTGCATCCGTACAGCTCAGGCAGCAACCCCGGATCGATTCCCAGTTCACGACACAACTCTATGTCCCAGGTTCCCGTTTGCATATCAAATGCATGAATACCATAACCCTGTGAAAGGTCGTGTGAAACAATCCCGGTCAGCTTGAACACGATAAAGCTGTTGCACTGCAGCACTTTATGTGTCCTTGCGTACAGCTCAGGCTCATGCTCCTTCATCCAGAGGATTTTACCAGTCGTATAAGAGGGTGACAGCGGGTTGCCGGAAACTGCAAAAATTCGTTCCTCCCCTACGGAATGCTTCATCTGCTCACACTGACTGACTGCACGCCGGTCCATCCAGATCATACTGTTACGCAGCACCTGTCCAGTCACATCCACCGGAATCATCGACCAGCTTTGTCCGTCCACGCCGATACCTTTAACTTCATGCGGGTGGATAGCGGTTTGGGCAAACATTCGCTGCGTCCCGCGGCATACCGCCGCCCACCAATCGAGCGGATTCTGTTCCACACAATCCTTCGCCGGATATAACGTTTCATATTTTTCGGTGCATTGAAAGGCAACCTCCCCATCCGGTGTAAACGCAGCTATTTTACAGCCGGAGGTTCCAATATCGATACCAAGCAGATACTCGTTATGCATAAGGCAGTATCCCTTCCTTCTTTCTATAGCATTAAGCGCGGCCTGCACTGCCGCAAAGATTGATTTTATCTATTGCCATACGCTTGACCGCTTCCTTGGCAGGTACCATATATTGACGTGGGTCCAGCTCCTCCGGATGCTCAGCAAAAAATTGCTGAATGGCCAAAGAAAATGCATTTTTCAATTCGGTCGCTACATTCATCTTGGCCATCCCCAATGCTACACATCGTCTGACCTGATCAGCAGGAATCCCGGAGCCGCCATGCAGAACAAGAGGTACAGCCACTCGACTGGCGATTTGTTCAATACGCTTGAAATCTATATTTGGCTCCCCCTTGTAAATGCCATGTGCCGTACCGATGGCAGGAGCCAGTGTAGGAACACCGGTCAGCGCCAGGAATTGCTCACACTCCTCGGGAACCGCCAGCATCGCATCGGCATCACTCACAACAATATCGTCCTCAACACCGCCGATTTTGCCCAATTCCGCTTCCACATTTACCCCCCGTCGGCTTGCATAGGCCACGACTTCCTTCGTCCGCTCGACATTGTCCTCGAATTGCAGCTTGGAGGCATCGATCATGACAGAGGTATATCCAGCTTCTATACACTGTTGAATCAGCGTCAAATCCTGACAATGATCAAGATGAAGTGCAATCGGTACCGATGCCCGACGTGCCGCTACTTGAGCGGCAGCTACAATATAGTCCATCCCCAAATGCTTTACGGTACCGACCGTGGTTTGAATAATAACCGGCGCCCTGCAGCTCTCGGCCGCTTCCACGACAGCCTGCAGCATTTCCAGCGTATGTACGTTAAAGGCGACGATTCCGTATCCTTGTGCTCTTGCTTCCACTAATAGCGGTGTAGATGAAACCAACCCTCGACTCATCATAAAAACCTCTTTCGATTTAAAGTGTATTATTATTTCGTTTTGTTATTTATAGTTACGTTTTGCTTCGTTTAAAAATAATCATACTTACTTTCGCGGGTAACGTCAATCCCTGTTCGCTGACTCCCTAGTTCGTCAGAAATATTTTTCCCTGATTGCCTCCACCACTCTCTGCAGCTCTAACTGCTTCATGTATCGCTGTCAGATCGTAAAGCGATTGTGGTTGCATCAGACTTAATCCCTGATCCTGAATGAGGGATATCAGCTGGTTAAAGGTTTCATGCCAGGCTTGAACAGATACGCGCTGATTCCAATGACGCAAATGAAGCATTTTAACATGGACTTGAGCCTTGTTTGTGATCTCCGCCCAATTTACAGATGTTCCTGATAGAAGACCTATGGTTAATAATGAGCCATGAGGACGTACGCAATAAGCTAATTCTGTACTAGGTAATCCCCCTACCGAATCAATTGCAGCATCGGCGCCCCGTCCATTCGTCAATTCCATCACTGTTGGATGCAACGGCATTTCTGTTGTAGGGATAACATGGGAAGCACCCAATCGAAGCAATTCTTGCGTATAGCTATGATTTCTCGTCACTGCAATCAATCGAAAACCTAAAATTTTAGATAATTGGGCAAAGATGCGCCCCATCGAAGAGCCGCAAGCATTGACGAGTACAACATCTTCTGGCTGCAAATTCAAGATTTCCGTACAAGCAAGCCAAGCGGTTATCGGATTTATATATAATTGAGCAGCTATGTAATCTTCTATACAATCAGGTAACGGAACTACCCATTGTGCCGGCGCTTTAACAAATTGCTGCCAGGTGCCTTCCCCGCGTAAAGGCAATATACGTTTACCTATCAGCGCTTGAGAAACCGAAGGACCTACATCCTCCACAATGCCTATACCTTCATATCCAGGAATACACGGAAGTGAAATACGATGGGAATAGGCTCCTGTAATCGGGATCAGATCGGATGGGTTGATGGGTCGAACCCTCATTCGCACAAGAACTTCTCCACGATCCGGTCTCTCCACTTTCTTATTCTCAATTTTTAAAACATGCTGCGGATTTCCGAACTCATACCATCTAATACATTTGTTTTCCACGATCATAGTCCTCCTGTCCTGTTAAATCATATCACAAACGGACAATCCGCCAACAATTCAAAAAGCCCTTTCACCTGCCTCCATTCATGGAAGACAGCCAAAAGGGCACATTGTCAGCATCATTTTTTCAATACTACTATACTCTTGTCAAATACTTGATAATCTCCCCTAATCGATCCACTACGATATCCGGTGCGGTATGATCCAGCGGAATTGGCTGATGCCGGGCCAGTCCCTGCCGTACCCATATCGCCTGCATACCCACACGCTTTGCAGGAATGACATCATTATCGATTCGATCACCAATCATTACTGCATGCTCAGCCTTGCATTGCGCTTCTGTAAGGGCTCGTTCATACAAGCGTACATCCGGCTTCGATAACCCTTCCTCTGCGGAGGAGCAGACAACCGAAAGATATTTCAGCATCCCATACTGCTCCAGTCTCGCGGCCGTGCCTGCACTCTGATTGGCGATAATTCCAAGCTTGTAATGCCGGCTCAGCTGCTCCAGAATCCCGACAGCGTCCGGGAAAGGTTCGTCCCAATCCTTGCGATAAGCCATACCCTTGCGTATCTCCAGACGATCCTCCTCGGACGGAACGAACTGCTCCATGACCTGCCGCATCGGAAACGTACTGAACAACCCATGATAATGTATGAGCGACTGTTCCACGATATGCGGCTCAATCTCATAACCGAGTCTCGCAGCGTTATCGACAAATTGCCTGATGCTCTCACGAATCGGCTTCGATTCGTCCACCAACGTTTCGCCTACATCAAAGAAAATCCAGCTGATTGCACGATTGTCCCACTTAGCCGCTTTCATTAATTCAACTTCGAAATCCGGTCAACCTCGGCCAACTCCTCAGCCGTAAGTGGATCACCGATAAACTGCAACGCATCCTTGATTTGCTCCGGCCTCGATACTCCAAGAATAGCGGAGGAAACATGTGGGTTGCTCAGCACCCATGCCAAAGCGAATTGCGCCAGTGTCCAGCCGCGGTTGGACGCCAGAGGCTTGAGCGATTCGATAATGTGGTAATTGCGTTCCACACCGAGCAGGGTATGTATTCTTCTTTCTCCGGCTGCGGCTCTCGAGCCCTCAGGTGGCGCTTCCCCCTGCTTGTATTTCCCTGACAGCAGTCCACGACCCAATGGGCTGTACACTACAACACCGACCTGCTCGGAGGCAACGAAAGGAATCAGCTCTTCCTCAATGCCTCGCGTAATAATACTGTACTCAGGCTGAACACTTTCAAAACGGTGGAGATGGTTCAGGGCACTGATCCCATGGGCCTTGGCAATTTGCCATGCAGCAAAGTTAGAGCAGCCAGTATATCTTACCTTGCCCGATTTCACCAAATCATCGAGAGCGCTCAGCGTTTCCTCAAGCGGCGTCTCCGGATCAAAGCGATGTACCTGATACAAATCAATATAGTCGGTTTGAAGTCGCTTCAGGCTTGCATCCACCGCTCGGAATATATGATAGCGGCTTTGTCCTGAATCATTAGGGCCTATCCCTACTTTGCCATGTACCTTGGTCGCCAGAATGATCTGATTTCGTCTGCCCTTCAGCACTCTGCCCAGTATATACTCCGACTCTCCGGACTCCAGAGGATTATCACGATCCATACCTTTTCCATATACGTCAGCTGTGTCAATCAATGTAATTCCTGCATCCAGCGCGGCATCCAGAACCTGCTGGGACTGCGCTTCATCAATCCAACGCCCAAATGCCATCGTACCCAGACTTACCTCGGAAACTTTCAAACCGGTTCTTCCCAATTTTCTATGCTTCATTTGCTTGAACACTCGCTTTCTATAATAGGATATGAAAAAGAGACACACCATGGCATGTTGGCCTCCGGCTGTCCGGCAGAACCTAAATTAATTATTTATCCATATTGGTTTACTATGATATCATGCTAGCAAAGTGTCTTTTCACTGTCAACCCAAAGGTAAAAACTGCAGAGAAGCCTGTATAGCCTGCTCCAACTGGGGCGTCGTTCCCTTAAATGGATGAACAGCTCCGAATGTATGGTTTCCACCAGCAATAGTGACTACGGAATGCTTGGCATCCCCCGCACGCATCTGTTGAAAGTCTTCCATCAGACGGGGTGAATCCTGATCCCCCTGAATCTGCTGTACGGGGATGGTGAGACCCGCTAATTGTTTCACAATGTCAAACCGTTCCTTGTTGTCCATCAGGTCCTCATAAAATACAGCCTTGATCGGCATTTCCTGCTTGGTGCGTACATTGGCCACGTAGGCGATCCCGTACTCCTCCAGCTGCTTTTTGAAAGTGTCGTCAAACAGATCCGTGAATCCGATTCCGTTCCATGTTAATACAGATTTAACCTGCGGATGCTCAGCAGCAAATATAATGGCGGTTCCTCCACCTTTACTGTGCCCCCACAAATGAATACTTTCCTTGTCCGCAGCATCAGCAAGTGGAAGCTTATTAGCAAGCAGCGCCTGAAGAATGACCTCCAGATCCTGCTGCTCTCTGGAAAACGTATTCACGGCGAAACGCTCCAGCTCATCAAAATCCGTTTCATTCACCCCGTTGCAGGAAAAATTAAAAGTGATTACATAATAGCCCTGCTCTGCAAAACGTGTGGCGATATATGGGAAAAACCCCCACTCCTTAAAGCTTTTAAAACCATGACAGATCAGCAGCACGGGACTTGGGCCAGATCGGTCCGGTACAACTCTGACTTCTCCGCGGATAAACAGTTTCTCTCCTGAGTCCAAGTGTCCTGCTTCCAAGGTAAATGCTTCCTGAATCGTAGAAGTTTCGCTCAAATCACTCACTCCTTAGCCTTCGAATTGTCTTCTTATATCTATTGTACAGCTTTACTCTCTTGTATGCACGATTCATTGAAGACGTTGAAGCATACGTGAATAAAATCGTGTGAGATGGGTAATATTGTGTACGTCATAAATCCAAACGAGAGAAGGAAACCGACATGAGCAAAAAAAACATAGAGCAGGATACGCACCCTACTCCCACACCTGACTTTATTATTACACCTGTCGATCAGCAGGATGCTGCCCCGACAGATATGGTGAGTGAGGCTGTCGAAGAAATCATGGATAAGGTTGAAGACACATTCGACGGTAAATCAGATGATGAGAAGCAGCAAAGCAACAAATAGACATCGAACAAAGACACCCTTATCGGTGTCTTTGTTTGTTTCTTATTCTTTAACCGATCCCAACGTTATGCCATGAATGAAAAAGCGCTGCAACAGTGGGTAAACGATCAGTACAGGGATCATCGCGATAAAAATTTTGGCCGCATTCAGAGTCTGATTGGATAACTCACTCATTCTTTTTAACTGCTCGGTATTCAAGGTTGAAGCATCAATAATGACAACCAGCTGCTGAATGTACGTTTGCAGCGGATAATGGTCGGCTCTCGACATCAGCACCAAACCGTTAAAAAATTCATTCCAATGATACACAATACTGAACAAGGTTACTGTAGCAAGAACCGGAACCGCAAGGGGAATATACAGCTTAACCAGCATGTACCAAGGACCCGCACCATCAACCAACGCCGCTTCCTCCAGCTCTTTGGGTAAATTACGGAAATAATTAACGACCAGAATGACATTAAATACCGGAACGCTGTGTCCAAGCACAAGTCCCCAAATATTATTGATCAGGCCAAGCGCCTTGACCGTTTGATACCATGGAATCAGACCACCGTTAAACAACATGGTGAACACCAATATCCACATCAGTATATTTCTGAGCCGAAAATCTTTTGTTGTTTTGGATAATGGATAAGCCATGAGAACCGTTACGACAAAGCTGACAACCGCGCCCAACACCACTCGCTGAATCGAAATCCAGAACGAGTTGAAAAATTTGCTGTCATCCATAATCTCACGGTACGAGTTCAAATTAAATCCAACTGGCCACAATCTTACCTGCCCGGCTGCCGCTGCCGAATTCTCACTGAGCGAAACCGCCAGCGTATACCAGATCGGCAAAATACACAGGAGCGATACACCGACCAGCAGCACTATCAATACAATATCAAACAATTTGGACCCCAGTGTTGCTTCCTTAACCATAACCATCCTCCTTTCACCAACTGTTTCAACCGTTCATCTATTAAAAAATACGATAATTTGCATATTTGGAAGCCATGAAATAAGAGCAGGTGATAAGAATAAAGCTGACAACCGACTTCAATAGCCCCGCTGCTGTCGCCAGTCCATACTGCAAATTCACTAATCCTGTCCGGTAAACCCAGGTATCGATAATATCGCCCGTGGAATATACGAGTGGATTATACAGATTGAAAATTTGATCGAAGCCGGCATTCAAGACATTGCCCAGACTTAATACAGTGAGCAGAATCACTGTTGTCGCTATTCCCGGAACCGTGACATGGAATAGGCGCTGCAAACGGGTTGCACCATCCATCGCCGCTGCTTCATACAAGGAAGGATTGATTCCGGTTAAAGCTGCCAGAAAAATAATCGTATTAAATCCAAATTCCTTCCAAACGTCGCTTCCTACAATAATAAAAGGAAACAGGTCCGCCCTCGCAAAAAATAAAATCCGCTCTCCCCCGAGCGCCGACAGCATATCATTAATCGGGCCTTTGTAGGCAAAAATATCAAGAAGTATCCCCGAAAGAATGACCCACGACAGAAAGTGCGGTAAATAGACGATGGTCTGAATCCATCTTTTCAATATCATAATTCTTAATTCATTGAGCATTAAAGCAAAAACCAACGGAACCATCAGATTGGCGATAATTTTCATGACCGCAATAAAAATCGTGTTTACAAAAATGGTCTGGCTATCCCCGAGCGAAAACATATACGTGAAATTATCCAGACCTACCCATTCCGAATGCAGCATGCCCAAACCCGGATTGTAATCCTGAAATGCGATGACGAAGCCGAACATCGGAACAATACTGAACAGGGTCAGCCAAATAAAACCCGGCAGGAGCATGATATAGTAGTGCTTGGCAAAACCTTTTGTTACCAATGCTTTTCACTCCTTAAGTGAAGTGCGGTGAAGAAGAGAAGAGAGCAGTTCCGGCTGCCATGTGGTTCTACGATTGCTGTTGTTTGCAGATTTCTTCATTATATAAAACATTTATAGGTTGAAATTTGCATACAAAGGCACCGCTTCGCTATCTCCGAATCCACATGGCAGCCTCCACCTCTTATTCACCGCACTTCCTAAACTCGCACAATATAAAGATGGTTCATGGCTTCGCGCCATTTTCCCATATAACCGCTTATCGATTACTGCTTGGCAGCCTCATCCACCTCGGCAGTGATTTGGTCCCCGCCTTGTTTTTTCCAATCCTGAACGAATTGGTCGAACGTCTCAAGAGGTGCGGCGCCCATAATAATTTTCAGGAATGTTTCCTTTTCCAGCTTGTCGAGGGTTGCCCATTTGCCTTCCATCGTTTTGGTTTGGGAATACGTCACACTGTAGGTTTTCTTGTACGGCTGTTGAAGTGCAGCCACACCTACGAATGTAGAATACATCCGCTTCCATACACCCAAGTCAGCATTCGGATTCCAATATTCGATATCTACCTTATCGTAGGGCTCCAGCTTCACCTTTTTCACGTTCTCGGCATCAGCCTTGAGCAATTTATAACCCGGGATGTCCAGCTCTTCCGGTTTCTTGGTGCCTGCTAGTACTTCCTTGAGCATTTTATAGGTTACGTCCATTTCGTCCATCGGAGCGAATACCAGTCTTAATGGATAATTATTAATAGCGACTTTCAGGTCGAATTTCGACTCATCACGCAGCAGCAGGTTGACCATCTTGATCGCGGCCTCCGGATGCTCATAGCCTTTGCGAACGACAACAAATTGGTTCGATGGTGTACCCATATGCGGGGTAAATTCGCCCTTGGCGTCAAGTGGAACCGCATAAGCCTGCCAATTGGCTTTCGGATCGTTTTTGATTGCATCTCCCAAAGGGCCATAGCCACCCCACCACATACCAAACCAAATACCCGATTTACCCGCCTTGATCAATTCAGCAGCATCCTTACGTACGCTCATCTCTCGATCAATTAAGCCTTTGGCATACAGGTCACGCAGCTTGGCAAGCGCTTCCTTGGTCTCAGGCGTGATTGAGCCGTAAACAGACTTGCCGTCAGATCCCTTGATCCAGAATCCAGGGTAAGCATGATACGCCGAGAAGATCGGGTCAAAGCCATAATTATTGTTATTCGGTACAATGAAGGTCGCATTCGTAAAGCCACCGGATTGAGGCCCGGTGATCCCTATCGTATCGGCCTTTCCATTGCCGTCAGGGTCCTGCTCGACGAACGCTTTGGCCACCTTTTCCAGCTCATCGATCGTCTTGGGGACCTGTAAACCGAGCTTATCCAGCCAATCCTTACGAATCCACATCATATGAACCATATCAGACTCCGTCGTGACATTTGGCAGCGCCATCATCTTTCCATTGAATGTTACATTTTTAGTGGCCAATCCCTTGGTCGTTTCAATAATGCTTTTAATCGCAGGTGAAGCAAATTTACTATAAACGTCGGTTAAATCGGCGAGCTGTCCTGCCTTGACCATCTGTCTAAGCTGTGTATCATTGACAATCATCGTGTCCGGCAGGTCGTTACTGGCTATGGATAAATTAACCTTTTGGTCGTAATCTTTACCTTGAGCTGCCTGCCAAATCATTTTGGATTCAATATTCAGCTGCTCTTTGACATATTTGGTATACTGGTTGCTTTCCGGCGTATCTCCTGGTGGCAGTGATTTATCAGAGGGATCGATACTTTTTCCAATGTTAATCGTGATCGGTTTGTCATATTTGCCGAATGGATCTGCTGCTACAGCTGCTGACCCTGCGTTCGGTGTACTCGCTGCCGCTTTGGATTCCTCCTTGGTCGAATTCGTATTGCTGCATGCGGTTATCACAATTAACATAGCTGCGATTGAGATCTGGATAGATTTTTGGGTCTTACGCATGTTAACGCCCCCTTCTTTCCTGTACGAATGATCTTGCTGTATAAAAGTAACATATAAATACCGCTTCCCCGGATAGAAAGCGGTTACGGGTTCAGGTAGGTATATGCTCGACAATTTCCCTTCTTCCAAACAAGTCCTCTCGTTGAGCCGACCTCCTTCTACCTATTTATCGGACATTTCCCTACCCTCGCGCATGGTTAGCCTAAATTCACTTGGCAATATGCCGATTTGCTCGCGAAAGGAGCGACTGAAGTATTTCTCGTCCATATATCCGGTATTTTCTGCAATCCAGACAATCGTCTTATTCGTGTACAGCAAGTATTCCTTCGCCTTCTCTAGGCGCAGCTGACGCAAATAATCATTAAATGTTTTCCCTGCGATTTCCTTAAAGCATTGGCTAAAATAACTGCGGCTCATATTGACTCTCCTGGAAATGTCAGCTGCGGTAACCTGCTGGTGCAATTCTTGATGCAGCATCTGAATCGCCTTCATTACACATTCGATCACCTCTGGGGAAAATGCAGGCCTCGCAAGCGCTTTGTGAATCAAATCTCGCACCTGTACGAGCCATTTTTCAACCTTATGCCAGTTGTCAAAGGTAGGATTAAGCTCTAGCTTCACCAGGCCAAGAGGCACGAATAACCGATTCCACTCGTCTGTCAGCCCATATAAAAGCCCGATTAGCTTCACCTGCGACAGCCGCAGCAGCTTAAGCTCATATACAAGCTTGCTGAACACCAGATCGGTATGAATCCATTCATGGGAAGACCACTGACTCTTTAATACATAAGAGTTATCTTCAGAAGAATTCCGTTGGTGATCTGCGGAGTTGTTCATCGTCAAGTAGACAATTGCAGGTTGATCAGGATCATAATCATAAAAAAATTCCTTCTCCCTGTACTCCCGTAACCATCGATGTATCTCCTGCTGCTTGTGACCCTTTAAACCATCCAAGCCGAACAGCATCCAGCCATGCTGGCCAGCAAGACTGTCGATTAGCTGCTTCATGCGTAGCTGCGCAATCGGGTCTTCCGGTTGAACTGGATTCGACAGCCATAGATTGGGCTCGACCTCAATCCATTGAAGTTCATGAGAACCCAAGCCCTCCTGTTCACTCCAAGGCCTCATCCCTTTAAAGCTTAATTCCTTGTTCAAGGCAATCCATACATAGGCACGATCCAAGCTGAAGCTATCCTCATCCTGAATAACTGGCTTGTTTCCTTCCACCAATAATCCTGCCTGCATAATCCGCTTGTGAATTCGCGCCAGAACTTCTTCAAAGCGTTCCTTCTCCAGCTGTACCTTGGCAATATAGTCAATAGCACCGAGACGCAGTGCCTCCTGCACATATTCAAAATCCTGATGAAGCGTTAATACAACAATATGAATCTGCGGCAACTGCTGACGAACCAACCGCATAAGCTCAATTCCTGACATTACCGGCATGGCCAGATCGGTTAGCAGCAGATCGACAACGTTGGTTTGCAAAAATTCAAGCGCACGCTCTCCATTATTGGCCTCACCCACAACCTGCATATCAAATTCGTGCCAAGGCATTGCCGATATTAAGCCTTTGCGAACTAATTTATCGTCATCCACTACGAGTACTCTAATCATGGATACTTACCTCCTGAACAGGCAGACTTAAAAAAATTGTCGTTCCTTCCCCAATCACACTGTCAATTCTAAGCTCGGCCCGCTTACCATACTGGGACTCGATCACACGTTTTACATAATTCATACCAATCCCCATGCCAACCTTTCGCGTTTCCACTTCCTGATTGTTTAATAAATGACGAATCGTTTCCTCCGACATGCCGGAGCCGTTATCGTGAATCGAAATCTCAATACATTCATTTAATCGGACATTAACCTGTATGTATCCGTCGTCGTTTAATCCATGATAAAGTGCGTTTTCAACAAGCGGCTGCAAAATAAATCGAGGAATCGGCATTTTCAGTACACTCTCATCCACATGAAGCTGAACATCAAATTTAAAATCGTATCGTATTTGCTGCAAGATCAAATACTGCTGCAGTGCGTCAATTTCCTCCTGCATCGTTGCCGCCTCACCCAGCTTGCCCAGGTTATAATACAGCAGCTTGTTCAAGGACGAGACCAGACGGTCAATATCATGCTGACCATTCATGACAGCCAACCAATGCACCGTATCCAATGTGTTCATCAAAAAATGCGGATTAATCTGATACAGCAGCTTCTCCACCTCCAGATCAACCCTCCGCTTCTCCTTCTGCTCTACCTCGCTGAACAGCTCCCAGATTTGCCGCTTCATTTGTCGAAATTGATTGAGTAAGTAATCAAACTCAGGAATTTGGGTCGAGGCGGGTTCATACTGCCTCTGGTTTTGCGCCAGCAGCTTGATTTCTTTATTAAAATGATTTAGAGGGCGATAGACCATTCTCCATAAAATCCAACCGAGCAGCAGGCTCACACCTATAAACAGCAAGGTAATCAGTAATATTTGCACAAACCAGCGGTTCATTTCTTTGTTATAATCAGCTTTCGGAATCAGCGAGATCACGCTCCAACCCTGATTGCTTGTCTCTACGAAACCATAATAGCCATTGTACTCACCCAACTTGCGACCGTCGGTAATCACCGGAAAGTAAGAATCACGCGGAAATATATCGGAGACCTCACTGTAGGCGATTCTGCTGTTGTTGTCCACAATCAGATGGGACGGCCTGCCTCCAAAAGGATCATTATTCAAAATTGTCTGTGTAAGCCGAAACCCGCTTTCAATATACACATAGACATCATCACGATCCGGGAGATCCACCTTCCTCAGTGCCGACAATACGTATTGGTTGTCAAAGCGATTGTTGCTAATATGCGGTCCATAGTAGGAAATCCCATAATATTCAGCAAGCAGCGGCAGTGATTTCAAGGAAAAGTTCTCTTTAACCCCCAGGTTCTCAAAATTGTATGTATCGTCCTGTTTGAAATAATACAGCGTGAGTCCGACCGACGGATTGGTGAACGAAATCAGACTCAGCTCTTGTTTGATTTCATCGGTCATTTGTGCCCTTTCGTAGGGCTGGCTGGCCGAGAGCAGCTGATCCAGCTTCTTGCCTACGGCCCCCTGAAAAGCTAGCTGCTGAGAAACATGATTCAGGTTGGTGATCGTATTTTCCAGTGAAAGCTCAACCTGCTTCAGATTGCTCTGGATACCGGTTTGAATTTTATTGGTGAGCAGCGAGTAGATCGTATAATAAGAAATAAGTCCGATACTGATAAAAGGAATCAGGGCCGTGAATGAAAAAATGATCATAATTCTACGTTTCAAGGTTAAGTAATCATATAAAAAAGAACGCCAACGCTTCATTGTCAACATATTGCTGTGCACATCCTCTTATCCATCTATACGTATAGAATGGCACTTTTGGTAAAATTACGCAATAGAAAGGATGCGTTCCAAGACTTGTATCTGAATTAAACAATCATCCACCTCCTGTACGGGTCAGAACCTAAAAACGGCCGCCTCCAGGCGACCGCGATCCATTCTGAAGCTTATGATGGATCATCCTTTTCCATTGGCAATCCCTCTGTCCTACAAGACGAAGTTTGATCTGATGCCGCTTTTGTTATTTCCTCAAGTCGGATTGCGCCCTCAGAGGATAACCATTGAATCAGAGGCTCCTGCTTTGGATAGTGCTTTTGCCACTTCACCAAAGGGTTCGAAGCATAGGCCGATTGAAACAGGAAAAACATAGCGATTCGGGCCACAGCGACTGGGAGTATATGCTTCTCTTCATCCGTCAGTGGTCCATATCCCTCTATAAAAGTTCTGTCAAAGCTGTAGGCATACTCCGGCAGCAGCACATAGATAACCCATAACGCGTAGGCGACATCGTGAATCCTTGTTCCTTGCTGCATAAAATCAAAGTCCATCACACAGCTGACTTCATCCCCCGTATAACCCAGATTCCAAAAGTGCCAATCCCCATGAAGAACCGCTTTCGGAAGTGAAGCTTCAATCCGCCCCCATTTGTTCGACAAGTCTTCAAGGATGAGCACCATACTGGAAAGCTCGGCTTGAGGAACCATATCAAGACTCTTTAGACGGTCGTTTGCTTGCTTGTAATAAACAGAGCTTCGATAAAAGGACCAGCCCGGTTTAGGACCCGGATGTACATGCTCCAGCGCCTGATGGTAAGCCCTTAAGCTCCGCGCGCTGGCATATACCTGGCTTTCCCGACATTGGAAAGGCTCAACCGCCACAAACGCCGACACCTGAAGCAATTTATCCTTACATCTTATAAAAGAGTCGCCATTCTTCGCCAAAAGAGGTGCCAATACCGGCAGCCCCTTCGCCCTCAGCTCCGCAAGCATTTTTCCCACATATCGCAGATGCTTGATCGTATTATTTTCGTTCAATATTCGAACAACAAATTCACCTTCGCTGGTCTCCATTTTTACATTTGTATTAAATGCTCCACCCAGCTTTCCAAGAACCTTATGAAAACTGCCTATTTGAAATTGCTCGCATATGAGGTTCGGCTTAAAATAATCCTCATTCATCGAAAACTTGGAGTTTCCCATACCGTTCGCTCCTTGCCATCAAGTAATTCGCCCATATCTGATACAGCTCAGGGTCCAAGACTTTAACATGCGTGAGAAAAGAATTTAAAACGTTAAGTTTAGACAACCCTTTGAACATAACCAACGGAATGTGGTATTGCTTTGTATAGCTATTGACTAGATCGATCACTTTGCCAGTTGGTTGGTCCTGATCAATAAAAATATGAAATACCGCGGCATCAATTCGCGTAAACCCAAGCCTTATCATTTCATGAATAATGAATAAAATACGCTCCGTATCGCTTCGAGTCATCGCACCCTTTTTTTTCAAATAACGATCCAGCGATGCTCCCTGTACAAGCTCCATGATCAAGTAATTCGGTCCTGCTTCATACAGCTTAGGAATGACCGGTGAGCCCTCTGCACGGCAATAGGACATGTATTCCATTTGAGCATGCTGTTCATCGCTATATATTTTGATACACCGATCGGAAGCAAGCTTATAGACCCTCCCCTGTTTTCCTTTCCCGATCAATACGGCCCCTTTAAGTAACTCTTGGATATCCAAGCGTTTCACTCCTTTGGTTATGAATCGTATTTTAATATATTCAGCTTGTGCTAATAAAACTTAGGACAATGCTCCGTATCCCACGTATTTGAGCAAAATCCACGAATGTACATATCAACGAATCGCTAGATGACATATGCTTAGAAATAGATACAAGTAACTTGTTTGGGAGGTGAATCATGCAAGCTAACAAGCGAGGAGTGTCTAAGAATCAAATCCTGTCCAGACCAGTCAATAAATCTGCGAACAGCTTCATTCAAATAAGTAAAAATCCTGTCAGCCCACTGATCCCTAACCCTACGGAATCCGCTCTTTCCCCAAGCCTCGCTCCCTCTCTGCGGATACTGATGGTTATTGATCAATTCAATATAGGCGGAACGGAAACTTACACGCTCTCCTTAACCCGCGAGCTTTTGAAAAAAGGGGCTACTGTCATCGTGGCTGGTAAAAAAGGAAAGCTGTTGGACCACTTTCTCGGACTGGGATGCTCTTATTATGAAATCGATTTTGTTCTGGACACCTATGAGCCTGATTCGCAAAACAGGGAACTGTATATAAAATTCATACAATCGATCATAGCTGCAGAACGAATTGATCTGGTTCATGGCCACCAGATACCCTCAGGAAGTGTTGCTATCACCGCTGCGGATCGGATGAACATTCCTTTTGTATTCACAGTGCATGGCACCTATTATGACCCGGAATTCCTCCAACTGCTGCATCAATCCTCGACTGTTACTTGTGTTAGTCCCTCTATACAACGTTCACTGGCAGCAAAAGGACTTGATTCCAATCTGATTCCCAATGGACTCGATGTCATGGAATATCAGCCTTATGCCCTCTTTTATCGGAGGTATCTTCGTCAAAAGCTGGTTATTCCCCAGCAAGCAAAGGTAATCCTGTATGCAGGCCGTCTGTCGTGGGAGAAAGCGGATATTTGTGAGTACATGATTCATGTTACCACTGCCTTAAGATACACGGATGAGCCGAATTTGCATCTGATCATTGCAGGTGGAGGCAACAAGCAAGAGAACATCATCAAACTGGTCAACAACCATCGCAAGGTCACAGATCATCCCTATCTTCATTACGTTGGCGAAGTTACTGACATGTGTGCTTATTACTGTATCAGCGATTATATTATCGGTACGGGACGAATAGCCCTCGAAGCTATGGCTTGTGAACGACCCTTGTTAGCGGTAGGTACACTCGGATTATTGGGATTGGTGAAGCCAGATCTATACGAGAAAGCATGGGATTCGTGGTTTGGCGACCATGATTGCCCACAAATTTTATCAGGCGCCCTGCTCGCCAATCAAATAAAGAGTATGCTGCTTCTGGAACAACAGCAAAAATCGGATATTGTCAAAGCCGGGAGAAAATTCGTGATGGACCGCTTTCACATTTCACAAACGACTGAAAAGCAGCTGAGCTTATACGATCAGGTAATCCAGTCGAAATCTGCACGGAACATTAATTTTTTATGAAGGAGTGATAGTTTTGGAGAACTACCTAATTGGGCCTTGGGACCATCTCACGAACACGCTGCCGCCTGGGACCGTTCTGGAACAATACGTTCCGCCCGAGCTAGAAAAAGTTGCTTACCAGGTGATGGAGCAGTACGAAATGCTTGTATTCGACATGCTGCTGATTACTTCCAAACCCGATAAAGGCGGTGCTATCTGGAGAATTAATACGGATCACGGCCCTCGCAGCCTTAAAGTACTGCACAGAGATCCCAAAAGAAGCCTGTTCAGTGTCGGTGCCCAGCAATATATGGTTGAGCAAGGTGCCAAGGTACCTGCCTTCATTCCCAATAAAGAAAACACGTTGTATGTTGAAGCCGGTGGCAAGCTATGGATCGTGACGGATTGGATTGAACCGCTGCAGCAAGTTTCAAAAATCGATCTGGAAGGTGCCGTCGCGCTTTGCTACGGTCTTGGAGAATTTCATAAGCATTCCCAAGGATATGCCCCTCCATTCGGTGCGGCCAAATCGTCCCGATTATATGGCTGGTCCAACTATTACGAGAAAATTATGGCCAAGATCGGATGGTTCGAGGATATTGCTACGGTCTATCGGGAAACACCATCAAGTGAGCGTTTGCTTTCTGTTATCGATGAGTTTAAAAAACAGGCCCAAGACATATTCTCTCGTTTCCAGACATCGCCCTATTTCAAAATGATAACCAAAGGCGAGCAGCACTGGGGGCTTGCTCATCAGGACTACGGCTGGTCCAACGGTCAGATGGGACCCGGTGGGATATGGGTCATTGATCTGGATGGTGTCGCTTACGACCTGCCCTTCCGTGATTTACGTAAATTGATAACGAGTACTATGGATGATATGGGTAACTGGGACTTGAACTGGATTCGCGGTATGATCGGTGCTTATCACGCGGCTAATCCGATTGATCAGGATATGTTTGAGCTCTTATGGATCGATATGGCGTTTCCTAACGAATTTTACAAGCATATCAAGGAGATCGTGTTTGATCCGAATTTATTTTTGCAGCATGAGCTTGAGCCTATTCTGACAAGGGTGTTGGCAACAGAAAGCAGTAAATGGCAGGCCTTAACCGAGCTAGAACAGGACAAAGCCCTTTATCTACCTGCACAATACTCGACCGAGGAGATCGAATCCAAATGGGAAGTTGTCCGCAAGGATCCTGTTCGACAAGGTATCAGACTTCCTGTGGGCACCGATATTCCACAAATGCCTTGGGCAGCTTCCGAGAAACAGGAGCAAGAGCTTACTCCCGTA